>NZ_JAMOQU010000097.1 GCF_027063845.1 Thermococcus sp. | reverse complement strand
CTGGTAACCAAAATAAAGGTCGTGGGGGTGGTGCCGATGGTCTGGAGGAGGGACCGCTACTGGGACCCCTACGACATAATGAGGGAAATCCAGGAGGAGATTGACGCCATATTCCGCGACTTCATGAAGGGCCCAAGAATCTGGAGCTACCGCGAGCCCGGGGAGAGCATTGCCATCAGCGAGAGCTGGAGAGAGCCCTTCGTGGACATCTTTGACAGGGGAGACAGGTTCGTCATCACCGTCGAGCTCCCAGGAGTCAGGAAGGAGGACATCAAGCTCAGGGTTACCGAGGACACCGTCTACATCGAGGCCCAGATAAGGCGCGAGAAGGAGCTCGAGGAGGAGGGCGCCATAAGAATCGAGCGCTACTACAGTGGCTACAGGAGGGTCATCAGGCTTCCGGAGGAGGTCATCCCCGAGAAGGCAAAAGCGAGGTACAACAACGGCGTCCTTGAAATCGAGCTCCCCAAGAAGGCCCCGAAGAAGCCCGAGGGCAAGGGCTTCGAGGTCAAGATTGAATGATGCTAACCCTTTCGTTGTTTCCATTTGAAGGGCTCCTGCCCCTCAGGTAAAATAAAGCCCATCACAATCATCGCTCACAAAACGGAGGTGGTGTATATGAGCGAGAGGAAGGAAATCAAGCTTAAGGTCGCGTCCGCTTATCAGAGGGACGTTGGAAGGGGAATCGTCAGGATTGACAGGAAGGCCATGCGCGAGCTCGGCGTCCAGCCCGGCGATATAGTGGAGATTATTGGAACTAAGAACACGGCCGCGGTCGTCTGGCCGGCTTATCCGGAGGACGAGGGACTCAACATTATCAGAATGGACGGAACCATCAGGAAGAACGCGGGAGTTGGACTCGGCGACGAGGTTACGGTCAGGAAGGCCGACGTTAAGGAGGCGAAGAAGGTCATCGTTGCCCCGACCGAGCCGATTCGCTTTGGAAGAGACTTCGTCGAGTGGCTCCACAGCAGGCTCGTCGGCAGGCCCGTCGTTAGGGGAGACTACATTAAGATAGGAATCCTCGGTCAGGAGCTCACCTTCGTCGTCACCGCGACGACTCCAGCCGGAATCGTCCAGATAACCGAGTTCACAGACTTCCAGGTCAGCGAGAAGCCCGTCAAGGAGGTTGCCAAGACGGCCACGCTCGGTGTTACCTACGAGGACATCGGTGGCCTTAAGGACGTCATCCAGAAGGTCAGGGAGATGATTGAGCTCCCGCTCAAGCACCCGGAGATATTCGAGAAGCTCGGCATCGAGCCTCCAAAGGGCGTCCTGCTCTACGGCCCACCGGGAACTGGTAAAACTCTCCTGGCCAAGGCCGTAGCGAACGAGGCAAACGCCCACTTCATAGCCATCAACGGCCCAGAAATAATGAGCAAGTACTACGGTGAGAGCGAGGAGAGACTTAGAGAGGTCTTCAAGGAGGCCGAGGAGAACGCGCCGGCGATAATCTTCATCGATGAGATTGACAGCATTGCCCCGAAGAGGGAAGAGACCCATGGTGAGGTCGAGAAGAGGGTTGTTTCACAGCTCCTGACGCTGATGGACGGCCTTAAGAGCAGGGGCAAGGTCATCGTCATCGGTGCCACCAACAGACCGGATGCAATTGACCCCGCGCTGAGAAGGCCGGGAAGGTTCGACAGGGAGATTGAGGTTGGCGTTCCCGACAAGCAGGGCAGGAAGGAGATACTCCAGATACACACCAGGGGAATGCCCATCGAGCCCGACTTCAGGAGGGACAAGGTGATAGAGATACTCGAGAAGTTCCGCGGTGACGAGAGGTTCAGGGACGTTATAGACAGGGCCATAGAGAAGGTCGAGAAGGCGAAGGACGAGGAGGAGATAAAGAGGGCCCTCAGGGAGCTTGACGAGAGGCTCTACGACGAGGTCAAGGCGAGGCTCATCGACGCGCTCCTCGAGGAGCTGGCAGAGGTCACCCACGGCTTCGTCGGAGCGGACCTCGCGGCTCTGGCGAGAGAGGCGGCAATGGCGGCACTCAGGAGGCTCATCAAGGAGGGCAAGATTGACTTCGAGGCAGAGCACATACCCAGGGAAGTCCTCGAGGAGCTCAAGGTCACCAGGAAGGACTTCTACGAGGCCCTCAAAATGGTCGAGCCGTCAGCGCTCAGGGAGGTCCTCCTCGAGGTGCCGAACGTCCGCTGGGACGACATCGGAGGCCTTGAGGACGTGAAACAGGAGCTCCGCGAGGCAGTAGAGTGGCCACTCAAGTACCCGGAGGCATTCATGGGACTCGGAATCACCCCGCCGAAGGGAATCCTGCTCTACGGTCCGCCGGGAACGGGTAAGACTCTCCTCGCCAAGGCCGTAGCGAACGAGAGTGAGGCCAACTTCATCGCCATCAAGGGTCCAGAGGTGCTCAGCAAGTGGGTCGGCGAGAGCGAGAAGAACATCAGGGAGATATTCAGGAAGGCCAGGCAGGCGGCTCCGACGGTGATATTCATCGACGAGATTGACGCCATCGCCCCGCGCAGGGGAACCGACGTCAACCGCGTAACCGACAGGCTCATCAACCAGCTCCTGACTGAGATGGACGGCATAGAGCGGAACAGCGGCGTCGTGGTTATAGCGGCAACTAACAGGCCCGACATACTCGACCCGGCCCTGCTCAGGCCAGGAAGGTTCGACAGGCTAATACTCGTTCCAGCGCCGGACGAGAAGGCCAGGCTGGAGATATTCAAGGTGCACACCAGGAAGGTTCCGCTGGCTGAGGATGTCAACCTCGAGGAGCTCGCCAAGAGAACCGAGGGCTACACAGGTGCCGACATCGAGGCGGTGGTCAGAGAGGCCGCGATGCTCGCCATGAGGAGGGCGCTCCAGGAGGGCATCATCAAGCCCGGCATGAAAGCCGACGAAATCAGGAGAAAGGTCAAGGTCACCATGAAGGACTTCGAGGAGGCCCTGAAGAAGATTGGACCGTCGGTGAGCAAGGAGACGATGGAGTACTACCTCAAGATACAGGAGCAGTTCAAACAGGCCCGCGGCTGATGCCTTTCCCTTTCCATATCTGGAGGTGATATGATGATTTACGGAGTCCTGCTCAGCATACCCGCGAAGTTTGTGACCAAATATGAGGACGAGGTCAGGAAGACGATAGGCTACGGCATAGCGAGGGGTGACATAATAAGCTTCACCGAGGCCCGCTACAAGGGCGACGTCGCCTTCGTGATGCTCGCCCGCTCCAGCAGGGCCGCCGAGAGGGTCGTAAACGAGCTCAAGGAACTGCCGATAAACGTCAAGGTCATCGAGATTGAGGGCGAGAGCTGATTTGCTCTCTACTTTTTATTGCGCCCGTTTTCTTTTTGGACAACGGGGAAGAGAACAGGGAAAAAGTTCCAGCGCGGGACCACCGTGGACATCAGGAACACAACCCAATAGACTTGATTAAGCAACCCACTCGAGCTCATAGCCCCTCGCGCGGAGCTTTACCATGTCTTCCCTCGCTATTCTTTCGGCCTTCTTTATGTCGTTGGTGACGACTATCTTCTCCTTGGGCAAGGTGTTGTTCATATAGTAGACAATCCTCACGAGCATAACGCCACCCCCAATGTATCACCAGTGGTGAGGGACTCTACAGAGGTTTTAAAAACATTATTGGTCACAACAGAACATCGATGAACAGAATAGCGCGAACAGAATAGCACATTGCAGAACAA
>NZ_JAMOQU010000096.1 GCF_027063845.1 Thermococcus sp. | reverse complement strand
CGGGGAGAAAAGTTAAGGTCGCCTCGCTCGTTCTCTTTGCCCTCGCGGTTATCGGGGCATTTTTCAAGTGGCCCTCAACTGCACTCTTGGAAACCTACGAGATTCTCCTCGTCATGGCCTTTACCCTCCTCATCGCGCTTTCTGGAGGTGGTGAAAGGTGAGCGCGCCATTTCCCCCGATAAGGCGAACGTCCGAGAGGAAAAGCCGAGTTCTTAAGCCGGAGGACGCGGAGAAGGCTGTAGAGCTCGTCAGGCAGGCACTGCCCTTCTTCAGGGCAGGAGAACCGATAGTTCACCCAGACCATGTGGATGTTCCGGTTCTCTACCTTGACTTCGCGATAGACAGGGTTCACTACGACCCGCGAACAGGCAACCCAAGTCCAAAGGGCGCACCGTCCCACGTGGAGCCCTGCACCGAGGGGGCCCGCGAGAGAATAGACGAGGCCCTCAAAGAGGCCCACGTCCTTGATGGAGCTGAGTTCAGGGAACCGGAGGACTGCTGGGTCGTACCGGTAGCGTGGAAAAGCTTTATAATCCTGCACGTCCGCGTCTCGGCGGACGGAAGCGAGCTGATTCCGGATTATCATCTGACCCAAGAGGTGAGGCGACACGGCCTGTAAGCTGGGGAAGTTCCTGAGAAGAGAGTGGTTTCTAAGCGTTTTGCTATTCCTCTACGCAGGGTTAGTCATGGTAGACCGCTCTCTCCTCGAAAGAACTCCAGACCTCGTTGACTGGGGGAGCCTGAGCCTCATCACCGCCCTAATCATAACCTCGAAGGGCCTTGAGCTCTCAGGAGTCTTCAACAGGCTCGCACCGAGGCTCGTTGAGGGGGCAAATGGTTCGAGCAGAAGACTGCTTTTTCTCCTGCTTCCAACGATAGCTCTCTCTTCGGCATTGATAATGAACGATACAGCAATGCTCGTCTTCATCCCCCTCGTCGTGGCCCTCTCGGAGCTTTCGGGAATGGACAAGGCTAGGGCTGTGACACTCTCGGCGATAGCGGCTAACGTAGGTTCCGCCTTAACGCCGATAGGGAATCCTCAGAACATCATAATCTGGCGCGAGTATGGTTTGAGCTTCCTCGCGTTTGTTAGAGGCATGCTCCCCTTCGCTCTCCTCTGGCTCGGCCTGCTGTTGGCAATTGTCTTCCTCACACCAGATGAAACGCTCTCCGTCCGCTCCCTTCCTCCTGTTGCCTTTAGAAAGGACCTGTTTCTTGTCTCGGTCTTTCTCCTCGGCCTCAACGTTTACCTCGGCGAAACCGGGAGGCACGAGCTCTCGATTGCACTCACCCTGTTAGCCTTTCTTGTCCTCGATAGGGACGTCCTTCTAAGCTTCGACTGGGCGCTTGTTTTAACCTTCGCGTTCATCTTCATAGACTTCAACGAGCTCTCGGCGCTGCTCATAAAGGTGGGCATGTCCTTCTCAACCGGAGGAGTCGGTCTCGTTCTGACATCTGCGGGGTTAAGCCAGCTGATAAGCAACGTCCCGGCGACGGTCGTCTTTCTCGGCTCAAAACCCGCGTGGCTTCCATTGGCTGTAGGTGTGAACGCCGGCGGAACGGGTACGGTCATAGGTTCCCTCGCCAACCTCATAGCGGTTAGAATAGCGCGGGTTTCGCTGAGGGACTTCCACAGGTGCTCCGTGCCTTACTTCATCGTCGTCCTCGCAATCTCCTCTGGGCTCTTCCTTGCGTTTAATTTTTAAGGTTCACCTCTTTTCTCCAACCATGCTCCTCCACATCGGAATCGACGACACCGATTCGCCAAACGGTATGTGCACGACCTACCTCGGGGCGCTCCTCTACCGCGAGATTTCCCGCTTAGCTGAACCCACCGACCTTCCGAGGCTGATAAGGCTGAACCCAAACATCCCCTACAAGACGCGCGGGAACGGATCGGTCGCGATGACCTTTGATGTCGATGAGGAGGCTGTTCCGGAAGTTAAGGACCTCGTGCTGTTCTACGTCAACCAGCTGGCAGACTTCACCCACGAGAACACAAACCCGGGCGTCGCCTTTTTCGAAGGCGAAATCCCCGAAGAGCTTCGCGAGTTCTCGCTCAAAGCTTTAAGGGAGCACGTTACCATCGAAGAGGCTGAAAGAGTCGCGAGGGAAGTTGGTGCGGAATTCTTCAAGTTCAAGCTCGGCAGGGGCATAATCGGCGCGCTCGCTTCCATCGGCTATCCCCTAAAGACCTTCACCTACGAGCTGTTGGCCTATCGCGAGCCTGAGAACTGGGGGACGCCAAGGAAGGTTGATGCAGAGAGCGTGTTTTTAGCAGACAGGTGGAGCTATCCATTTACCTACGACAACGTTGACCCCTACAAGAGAACAATCTTAATAGCCCCTCACGGCAAAGACCCTGTTCTCGTCGGAATCAGGGGGATTGAGGAGGGAAAAGTTCTCCAGACCTTTGAGATGGTGCGCTTTGAAGAGCCCGTTGCCTTCTACCAGCTCTACAAGACGAACCAGAACACCGACGATCACCTTACTCCCAAGAAAATCGGCGAGCTGAAGCTATACGACAGCGCGGTTGTCAGGGGAAGGGTTTCCAAGCCATACTGGGAGCGCGGGAGGCACGTTTTCTTTGAGCTGGAGGACGAGACAGGGAAGATACGTGTCGCGGCCTTCGAGCCGACGAAAAAGTTCAGGAACTACGTTCGGAAGCTCCTGCCCGGCGATGAAATCATTGCCGCTGGAGGGGTTAAGGAGCACGAGGGCGTTCTAACGCTCAACCTCGAAAAGTTCTACCCGGTGAAACTCGTCCCGAAAATCGAATACAGAAAGCCCAAGTGCCCGAAGTGCGGCGGGACGATGAAGAGCAAGGGCGACTACCTTAAGTGCAAGCGCTGTGGCTACAGAATGCCGAAAAAGCTGATTCCGATTGAAGTCCCGCGCGAGCTGGAGAGGAAGATTTACGAGGTTCCTCCAGACGCGAGGAAGCACCTGTCGAGACCGCTGGTTCTGCCTGGCGGGGAGGAGAGGGTTTTGGAACTTTTGTGAAGTGAGGGAATTGATAATCCCAATTATCATAACGGGGATTATCATTGCTTGATTTGCACTCACACTGCAAAGAGATAAAAAGAGCTTGCAGTGACGGTGCAAACTATTCCTTCATCACCTTCCACACCAGCAGGGGGAAGACGAGCGTCGCGTCGGCCCAGATTTCAACGTAATCAGCCTTCGCCCGTATCTTACCCCAGCTTACACCTTCACTCGGAGGTGCACCGCTGAGCGAGCCGTCCCAGGGAATCGCCGTCGTCACGTAAATCGCGTAGTCGGTCCCTCCGCGGAAGAGGTTGGCGTTGATTATCGCGTGCTTCGGCAGAGAGCCGCCGAGGATTATCGAAGCGGTCTCCTTGGCGGTAACCGCAAGGTTGTTGAGCTTCACGATGTCGTTGGCTATGTCTATGATTAACTCCCTGTCCCCGCGCTCCTCCTTGAAGAAGTAGAGCATGTCGCCGATTGAGCCGTCGGTAATGGCCGGGCAGAAAATCGGGACGTTCCTCTTGTAGGCCCAGTAGATAACACTCTTCTCCTTCTCCTTCCCGAGCTTCTCGTCCATGTATTTTCCGAGCTCGTAGATGAACTCGCTCGCCGTCAGGGGCTTTCCGCGCTCCTTCTCAATCTCAAGAACCCGCTCGAAGAAGGGAATCATGTACTTCTCGAACTCGATGT
>NZ_JAMOQU010000095.1 GCF_027063845.1 Thermococcus sp. | reverse complement strand
TCGACGATATTAACGGTTATGATGGCGTACTCGATGTATCGTCTTACGTCTACGAGAAAGTTCCTTGAGCGTGGTATTGATGTCAAAGCACCGGAAATACACAGTGGTACGATTATAGTCCAGCCAAAAGAGTTTGAGACCCTGCTACCAAAGCTTGAAAATGCACCAGTATTGGCGTTTTTAAGAGACTTGGAGTACTCCCGCGAAGGATGGAGAACATATTTTGTAACGGCAGTTCCCTTTAAAAGAGGGAACATAGCAGGAACGCTCAATCCAACTGACCTCGCAAAAATGACTGAGATAACATTCCAATATCTGGAGGAAACCTCCAGAATGGGAGTTCCCGGTGTTGTCGTCATTGATTGCGTTGAATACCTGAGCATGTATAACTCATGGGATTCCCTCATGAAGTTTTTATCCAAGCTTAGAGACCTAGTCATGGTCAAAGGAGGCACTTTAATTCTCGTGATAGACAGGAACAGCGTTGAAGAGCGCCTCTTCAACCAGTTAAGAAAACTCCTCGAGTGAGGGTTTATAAACCGCGCCCCCTACCTAACAATGCCCCCGCGCGAGGACCCCGGGGAGAATGAACCGGGGGGCGATGCGGGGGCTACAGCCCGGCCTCAGCGAGGTCCCCGCGGGAGGGCCTTCCGCGTCCCGGAGCACGATGACCGCGGGAAACCCAGGCCGGGCACAGTTCTCGCCCGCCTGGGTTAACCCGCCTGAGTGTGGCGTTGCCTTCGATGAGGGCGGGCGTTACGGGCGGGCGACATTTCGTTGCTCGTTCTGGTTATAAAGTCTGTTCCTAATTGGTTTGTTTTCTATTTTTGCTTACTACTAAAATTAATGTGCAAAAAGTGAACAGAAAATGTTATTAACACGAAACGCATAATAGATAATGCCATGACTGAGAGTGGTCTTATAAAACCTTCCGAGCAAAATGTTAAAGAAATTATACCTTGGCTTAAGGATAATCCAGTCTATGACATATTAGAACAGAGAAAGCGCGAGGTCATGGAGATAATTCAGGATATTACCCAAAAAGAATTGGAAATTATTGAAGAACTTCCAGAGGATGTTAGAGAAATTATAAAGGTCCCGGACAGCGGGATGTTGGTGGGGGACCTTTAGTACAACGTTACCCAAACCTCTTCTCCCTCGAGATGCCCTTCACTGTCCTCTGGGATTTCCACATACCCGTTGCTCTCAACGAGCGAGCTTATTATCCCGCTACCTTTCTTCCTGATAGGCCTCGCCCTTCCGTTCTCGTACCAGACCTTGACGAACTCGTGCCTTCCAAGCTGGCTGGGAATCCTGTCGGTTAGCGTCGCCTTAACGCGAACCTCGTAGTTCCTCGCCCCAACGAGTTTCGCCAGGGCGTGCTTGACGTAAAGGTGGAACTGTGCGAAGACCGCCACGGGGTAGCCGCTCATTATGAAGACCCTCTCGCCGTAGCCTATCGGTCTTCCTGGTTTTATCGTCGTCCCGTGGAAGAGCAGGTTAGCGAACCTGTGAGCGAAGTCCCTGTCCCCGAAGGCCGAACCGCCTGTAACGAGGACGAGGTCGTTCTCGGCCTTCGCCCTCTCGATTGCTCTCCTCACGGCGTTTTCATCGTCTGGAACGACGCCATAAAATACGGGCTCGCCGAAGTATTGCCTCACGAGGCCCTTCAGCATGATGGAGTTGCTTTCAAGGATTTTGCCAGATTTCAACGCCTCCTCGTCGAACTCCTCAATCAGCTCACTGCCCGTGATTATTATCCCCACGCGGAGCCTTCTCTTGACCTTAACGGTTTTGAAACCGATGCTCTTGAGCAGGGCCAAGTCCTGGGGCCTGAGCACCTGCCCCTTTCTCAGGATTACCTTCCCCTTCTTCACATCCTCGCCTGCAAAGGCGACGTTCTGACCCGGAGCAACGGGGCGGAGAACCCTTATCACATTTCCCTCGCGCTCGGCCATCTCCTGCATGAGAACCGCGTTCGCTCCCTCTGGCATCTTCGAGCCTGTCATGAGCTTTACCGCCGTCCCGGGTTCCACTTTCGCTTTACTTTCCTCTCCCGCCACTATCTCATCAACAACTCTCAGCTCCACCGGGCTGTACTCCCTCGCCGAAAAAGTGTCCTCAGCCCTCAGAGCGTAGCCGTCAACCGCTGAACGGTCAAAGGGCGGGCTATCTATCGGCGAAACGACGTCCTCAGCCAGAACCCTGCCAAGGGCACCTTCCAGCGGAACTTCCTCGGTTTCCTTAATCTCACTCAGGTCGTCGAGGAGGAGCTTTAATGCCTCCCTGTAGGGAGTGAGGCGCTTGAATTCTCTCATCTTCACACCCCCAAAACTTTGAGAAAATCAACCCTTGTAAAGTCGGAATCAAAGGTTGCAATCTTATCAATGCCGTAGCTCTTGCAGGTGAGAACTATCTGAGCATCGGAGGGCATTAGGTGGTATTTCCCCATAAAGACAAAGTCTTTCAAATCTCCTCAGCCTCCCGGATATCCCACTGAATCATCTCCTCGTCGAACGTTCCAAGTGCCCCCCTCAACTTTCGAAGGGCCTTTGTCCTCTCGTCTTTCTGGGAGACATGTTTCTTAACATCATCAACGCTCTCCATCGGTTTCACCCTTCGGGGATACGGAGTAACAAGCTATAAGGTTACTCCCTCCCGTGCTTGAGGACGTGGCCGGCCTCCTTGAGGATAATCTTTATCCCCGTCTTCGCGGCTCCGAGGCTTCCCGGGAGACAGAAGACCGCCATCGCCCTTCCCGAGCTCCTGATGACGCCCGCAGTTGCCCTCGTCATGACTGCGGCCGTGCCTATCTCCTCGTAGCTCATCAGCCTGAAAACCTCGCCGAAGCCCGTGAGTTCTTTATCAAAAAGCGGTCTCAGGCTCTCTATCGTCACGTCCCTGCTCGCTATTCCCGTTCCGCCGGAGGTAACGACGACTTCTGCTCCCTTCTCGAAGGCCTCAACGACGGCACCTATTATCGCCATCTTCTCGTCTGGCACGACCTTGTAGAGAACCTGCTCGTGTCCCGCCTTCTCCAGCTCCTCGATGAGGAACTTTCCGCTCTTATCTTCCTTCTCACCCCTGCTCGCGGTGTCGCTGACCGTTATGACCGCAAACTTGAACTTCTTGGGTGCCTTCCTTTTGTGCTCCTCAACGCCCATGCTACCACCGGAGTAAAATACTTCTCCTCCTTAATAACCTTTCAGCAAACGGAAGCGTTTAACATCACCGAGGGAAGGGTTATATCCTTTATTGTCGGGAAGTCCCTATATGCAGTTCAACCACTTCATCCTGCCCTTCGATGAGCCGATGCTCTCGCTCAGCAACGCGCCCCACAGAGGAGGCTTAACCCAGGCAAACGGGTTCTTCTTTATGAATGTGCCTAAGAACTACTCCGGTGACTACAAAGTCGACTGCCTCACTTTTGAGCGAGAGCACAACCTAAAAAACTTCGTCGGCTTCATGACTGCCGCAGACATCGGTAAAGTGCTCGCAATTTCGAGGAGCGGGAGCGTTATTGCTTACGTTACTGCGGGAATCACCAACCCGGCAATAGCAGGCGAAGAGCCACCGCCGTGGGAGCCCGGGACGATAAACATCGCCCTCATTATCGAGGAGGGCCTCACCGTCGGCGCGATGGCGAACGCGATAATGACGGCAACGGAGGCAAAAACCTACACCCTCCTGAGCCTCGGGTACAACGCCACAGGGAC
>NZ_JAMOQU010000094.1 GCF_027063845.1 Thermococcus sp. | reverse complement strand
AAAATAGGGCGCCCTAATTGGTCCCAAGGTTCTTCCTTATAAAGATTTTGAACTTTCCGTTGTAGAACTCCTTGACGAGTTCGTAGTTTCCGCTCTTGAGGATGTTGAGGTACGTGTTCGGGTCCTTGTGGATAATCACGTCGTAGTAGCCTTCGCTTATTTTCTTCTCGACGTCCTTGCGGTAGAGTATCATCTCAACCTTGGCGCCGGGGTAGTAGAAGCCGGCCATAGTGTAGAGATACGGCGACACCAGGAGCCTCTCACTGGGATAATGTTCGCTCGCATACCTGAGCACGTGGGAGTCGTACTTGCCGGTTATGTTCCACCTCTCCTTTAGAACGAACGCGTTTCCGCCCACTGGGATGAGGAGGAGAAGGGCGAGGCCTATTGTGATGGCCTTTTTCCACGGTTTTATCGGCCTTCCAGCGAGTTCAAGGGCCTTTTCAATCCCGTCCACGATTAGGGAAACCCCCTCAACGGCGAGTATTCCCATCACCGGGGCGAGGAACGTTATGAAGCGCGTCTCCTTGTGGGTGACCGTCATTATCATGGCAAACCCGATGAGGGCCCAGCTTATCAGGAGCCATCCCTTTTCGTCCTGCTTCTGCCTTATAAGCCCCAAAACCACCAGAGCCGGAAGGACGTGGCCTATGTCCTTGAAGAGCCACTTCAGGAAGGTTGACACCGAGACCGGTTTATCCGCTGTAACCGCCCTGTTCGCTATCTCGAAGGGCTTCAGCGCCCCCCCGTAGTGAAGGTGGCCCAGGTAGAGCCAGGGACTCAGGGTGAGGAGGAGCAGGGCAAAGCCAATAATGTACTCCCTCTTTTTGACCCAGTTCCAGTACTCGGTGAGCCAGAGGTAAGCGACGAAAACCGCTATTATTGAGAGCCCTGTGTAGCGCGTCAGTATCGCGAGGCCCGCCGAAACGAAGGCGAGATAAATCCTCGTGGGGCTTCCGCGTTTTCTTCCTGTGTAGAGGAGGTAGATGGCCAGGGCGTAGAAGAACGTGAACTCGCTGTGGACGAGCTCTCTGGTTCCCATTGTAAAGGCGAGGGCGTTGAAGATGAAGAAGGCTGAGGCAAGGATTCCCTTAACGAACCTTTCAAAGAGCTCCATGGTTAGCAGGTAAACCAGGACCGCCGTCAGGGCGAAGAAGACGGCCGATACGAGCCTTGCAACCCTTAGCTGGCTTAGGGGTTCGTGGACGAAGTGGTAGAACAGCGAGAGGGTGTACGGGTAGAGCGGGGGACGATACATCACGTAAACACCCTGATATGTGAAGTTCGTGGGATTGACCGCGAGGTTCCTCGCGATGTCAATGTAAAGCGCTCCGTCGTAGCTCAGGGTGTCCCAGGGCGGAAACGTGATGAGCTCTATGCCCAGGGCAAACAGGAAAACGATTCCAGGCAGGACTTTCCGGGTCAGGGTTCTCTTATCCATCTTCCTTCACCCCTGCAAGGTACGCCATCAGGAGGATTGCAACGAGAAACTGTGCCTCAATCCCAATGTCGAGGGCAAGGATTGCAACGGTGAGCGCGAAGGTTCCCGTGAATGGATTCTTCGAAGCCCTTCCCAGGGCGAGCCCGAGGATTAGTGCCTCAATGAGTCCGAGAATCCCGAAGTCGTAAGCCGGCTGTCCAAAGAGCGTGTACGTGTACCCGACGTCCTTTCCAAAGAGCTCCCCCACGTAGCCGGTGGGGTCCGGGTTGAAGAGGAGCTCCCTCTTTCCGAGGGGCATTCCCAAGTGGAAGAGCCTCTCGTAGACGGTGTAGGAAGAAGCTGGCCTGTAGAGAAGGCTCCCGAGGAAGCCGAGCCTCCAGGTGGAGTACTCCCTCACCGTTACGTAGTATCTCGCCAGGAACACCGCCAGGAGAAGGACGATACCAAGCAAAACTGCTTTCCTGTGTCTTTTAAGTTCCTCGATGGTCAATTTGCTATCGTAGGCCATTCTAAGGGCGTATGCAGTCGCCACTCCTAACCCGACTGTTCTCGATGCGCTGATGAGCGCAATCGCCTCGCCGAGTACCAGAAGGCGAACGTCTGGAAAAACTGCTATTGTCCCGATGATGATGTCTCCTGCAACGAGAAACGGAACGCTCGCGCTCGTGTACCTAAGTTCCGGTTTTAACACGGGGATTCCCCATTTGATACACGCAAAGACCGTCAGGGAAACCGCTAAGAGCACCGCCGGAAGGACGGCTTTCCTCATAAGGTTTCTCTTCAATACAAAAAACAGAATTGCAAAGCTGATGAGTCCACCGATAAAGTAGAGGGAACCGAGCGGAACGAGGAGGATTAATGCCGGAAGAAAGACCTCCCCCCTCAGCCTTGGCCCCAAGTTTTCTCCGATGAGAAGGAGGGAGAGAAAAAGGATAGCGTAGAGGGCCGGACCCACGTCTATCCCCTTGAAGTAGAGGACCTTTCCAAGCCACGCCATGCTGAGATAAGTCCAGGCGGTTAAAGCAAAGACCTCAGTGGGCTTCACGTTTTCTCATCACCTTCCATCCCTTGTAGACCGCGTAGGCACCGAGAAGGAAGAGGACGTAAACGGGGAGGTCAAGGATTCCGGTTTCAACCCCGACTATCCCATAGGCGAGCGTTGAATAGTAGAGGGCCCTAGTGGTTGGATGGGTGGCCTTCGAAACGGTCCCGTAGTAGAGCCCGAGGAGGAAGCCCTCTATTACGGCGAAGATTCCAAAGTCTAGGTACATTCCCCCCAGGAGCGTGGCCGTTATCGTTGCCCCAGTGTGAACGTAGAGGAACTTCGCTATGAGTCCCCTCGGAGAATAACCTCCCCATATGTAGGAAGCCACTCCGGCCCACTGCAGCTGTCCCCCATAAGTCCCGCTCCAGTCTCCGCGCCAGATTATTACGTCGAGGGCAGAGACCGTGCTCTGAAAGCGGACCCAGAGGCTCGATAGAGTGTTTCCCCTGAGGAACGTTATGAGCAGGAACAGCCCAGCGCCCCCGGCGAGAATTCCGGCGAGTTTTTTGATGTCGAGTTTTCCTGCCCCCTTGGCGCTCTCGTAATAGGCGGAGCCTATGGCCATTATTGAGACGAGGACTGGAGTTCTGTAGGCGTAGAGGGAAACCGCAACGGGGTAGAGGAGGGCGTACTTCTTTCCCCTGATGAAGAGGTAAACGCTGGCAGGGACACCTAGGAAGTAAGTCAACGCCGTCAGCCTTGGGTTGAGATGCGTCCTTATTGCCGGGTGCAGAAGGGGGATATTTCCGAGCCTTATGACCTGATAGAGGATTATTCCTATCGCTATCCAGAACGCGTAATTCACGTACCTGTCATCAATTTCAAAGCCCATGTCCTCCCATTCAACTCTCTCTCCCCGGCGTATTCCGAAGAGTATCGCCAGCGCAAAGACGAGGCTCACCGCGAGCGTCTTGGGCTCGGCGAGGCCTACTGCCACGTAGGTCATAAAGAGAACCGGCACGAGAGCCGGGAGTTTCATGGACCTCTCACCTCAACGAGCTTCAGGGGAAGGTTTCTTTCGTCGGAGTTAACGTAGAGAAGGCCGTAGGTGTACACCGTATAGTTGCTGAGGTACTTGATTAGGTACTGAACCGGAACCATATTGGCGGTTATTATCGCGCCATTGGGGCCGAGGTGGTTTATCGTTATTGAGCCGTAGGTTTTGTAGTCCGCTATGTACTTCAGCTTGCCTATCTCTATTGGGGTTATCCCACCCTCGATGTAAATTTTTCCGGAGTAGCGGACGGAGTAGTACTGGTTGGGGAGTAGTTTTGAGAAAACCTCGGAGCCCTTGCCCTCCATCGGGTCAACCCCGTAGAGGTACACTTTACCGTGGTAGACTATCCTGATGAGTTTTGCCTTTACCTCCTCTCGCGTTGCCTCGGGTCCGCCGACGGTGTAAGTGGTTCCGTTCACGACTATGGAGATGGTAGAACCCCTCACGCTCAGGAGGTTGCCTTCGATGGTCTTCCCGTCAACGGTTTCAACGATTATTGTCACGTTGAAGCCCCTCACGAGAAGGCCGTATGCGTGGTTCGCGGACTCGTATATCTCTCCTCCCTGGTAGTGTTGAATTTGAGAATTCAGGATGAAACCCACAAGGGCGAGTCCAATCAGGATTATAGCAATGTGGTTTGCCTTTATTTTCATCGTGACTCACCAGCTTTCATTATAGTGCATTAGTTTGCTTTTTGATTCACCGTTAGGTTAAAAATCTTTTCCGTAGTTGGAACAAGGTGTCAAGAGAATACCTCGATACTCAACGTTGTCCTTTTCGGCGTTTTCGAGCGCACCCCAGTCGAAATATTTATATCAGAGTCGGTGGAGGAGTTATTGGTCAGTGACCGTTTCAATCAAGTAGACAGGGGTGAGTAATGGTGAATAGGAAAGTCCTAAGCCTGTTGGTGGCGGCTCTTATGGTGGTTTCCCTAGTGCCACTCGCAGTACCTGCGATGGCAGTTTCAAACCAGGGGACCACCACTGGCAGTGCATCTTTCAGCGCCACCGGGCAGACTGGAATATCTGAAGCGGTGAAGCTGTACCTCCACAGCCTGTACAGCAAGTACAAGGCGGAAGGTAAGTCTACGATTCGCGTCATAATAGCGCCTGAGCACGGAAAGGGCAACCTCGTCGTTTCTGAGCTAGAGACTCTTGGTGCGAAGATTGACCCGATAAGCATGCCGAAATATGACTTTATTGTCGCCGAGATTCCAGTTTCGAAGCTCCTCGACCTTGAGGACATGAAGGCTATCAAATATGTTTGGGAGGACAGAATCGTCAAGCTCCCTAAGCCGACTACTCCTGAGGCCGTTCTCAAGGCGCCGATTCACGTTCTCCAGTCCAGCTCTGGGGGGTTTGACCCATTCCTCTGGGATATGTACGCAATCAATGCCCCCATTGCGAGGGAAGAGTACAACACGAGCGGTGAGGGTGCCGTTATAGCTATAATCGACACCGGTGCGGACGTTGCTCAGCCTTATCTTCGGGTCACCCCCGATGGAAGGAGGAAGATAATTGCTTGGCTTGATGATACCTACGAAGGTGCGGTCTCTCTCGACTATGACTTCACTTCCAGCGACGTTGTTAACGGCACCGTTGTTCTCTACCTCACCAACGTCACCATCGACTGGGGCAGGTACTATTTCCATGTTGACAGGGCAAGCAGGTACACCACAATACCCCAGCTCAACCTCACGATTGACTTTGGCAACGTCACCGTTGAGAACGGAACCTACAAGGTTGGCTTCCTCCCAGAGCGGTACTTTGACATAAACTTTGACCACAACTACGATGAGCTTTATGCTGTCATAATTGCTCCGAACAACGTGACTTACTTCTACCCAGTTCCGCTTCAGCTCAACGTGACCGATGCCAACACACTTCATGCCATCGTCAATGGCACCCTCAACACGACAATTCTTGAGAACATGATGGTCATACCTGAGGGAGTCAACTACACCTTCACAGTCAACCTTGATAACGCTGAGCCAATGACTCCCTTCGATGAGACCGGTGATTACATACTCCTCGGCCCTGGAGTTGTTGACAATACTACCTACGTCACCTTCGAGCTTGGAAGGCCCAGCACTATGGAGGTCGCTAATGGCACCGTCTACACGAGCATCGTTCTTGCAACCCTCGACGATGACGTGGTTGTCTTTGGCTGGGACGGTGGTCAGCACGGAACTCACGTTTCAGGAACTGCCGCCGGTTATGGATACCCGGGTAGCTACTTTGAGGGACTCGAGGGAGTTGCTCCGGGTGCTCAGCTCATCGAGATAAAGTCCCTCTCGAGCCTTGGATTTGGAACCACTTCATGGATTATCAGCGGAATGATACATGCTACCCTAATGGGTGCCGACGTGATAAGCATGTCTCTCGGTGGGCTCGTCACTGGCTACAACGACGGTATCGAGAGTCCTGAGAACTACTTTGCTAACCTGCTCACCAACTGGTTTGGTGTTGTCTTTGCCGTCGCAGCCGGTAACGACGGTCCAACAACCAACACTGTTGGTTCCCCTGGAGATGCTGACTTTGTAATTACTGTTGGAAACTACTGGAGCTCTGAGTCTTGGATTTTCTGGGTGAATGCTACTGGCGTTGCTGACGGTCCAGCCATGAGCTCCTCTCGCGGCCCGAGGCTCGATGGTGCCGTTAAGCCCGATGTCATGGCACCGGGGAGCTTTATATTCTCAAGCCTACCGATATGGGTCCAGGGCCACTACACGTGGGCTTCAGACTTCTGGGACGGAACCTCAATGGCCACCCCGCACGTCAGCGGTGCCGTTGCCCTCATGATAAGCTACGCTAAGGCCCACGGTATCAACTACAACCCGTTCCTCATCAAGAGAGCTATAATTCTCTCTGCAGAGCCCGTTGAGGGTGCCACTCCGATTGACCAGGGTGCCGGACTCCTCCAAGTCGACAAGGCCATTGCCAAGATGATAACCCTTAGCAAGGAGAAAACAACCTTTATCTATGCTGGAACTACTTTCGGCCCCTACACTAACGTCCTCGGCGAAAAGGAGCTCCCGCTCAAAGCCAACGTTCTCTTCAACGGATGGTTCCTTGACTACGGTCTGCCGTATCTCTATCAGGGCATCTACCTCAGGAATGAGAGGCCTGCTACCGTTCCGGTATATGTCTATGGCATGGTGTACGACGGAGGTCTGTATCTCGTCAATGGAACATACAAAATCTCAACGAGCGTTCCGTGGCTCCACGTAAGTACAAACAAGATTATCGCGGACATTACCAAGGGAACTAATTTCGAACTCGGTCCGTTCATGTACTCCCCCGAGTTCTACAAGACCTCGGGTATGTTCTACGTTACGATTGACTACTCCCAGCTCCAGTTCCCAGGAACTTACGTGGGCTACATTTACATCGACGACCCGAGCACCAGCTACATCGACGGAATGGTTCCTGTTATAGTGACCGTTCCAATAAACAAGGGTTCGACCGGTGAGCTCAGCGATTGGGAGTACCCTGGTCAGGCCAAGCACTACTATATAGATGTTCCGGCTGGAACCAAGGAGCTGGTCGTTACAGTTAGTGTTCCTGAGGATGAAAATGGAATTTACATGGGTAGGGTAAGGCCGTTTATTGTTGATCCTCGCGGAAACATAGTTGCCACTGTGACAAAGGCTATGAAGTACTACCTCGGTGCTGGTGGTAAGTACGGAAACTATACATGGGTTATCAAGAACCCAACTCCTGGAACTTGGGAACTCACGGCATACAGTAGTACATATCTCTCCTTAGCTACAAACTATACATACACGAAGTCTCACTATGATATTGAGGTTAAGGTTCTCAGTGTTTTACCCTCTCAGAACAGGTGCTACTTCGACTACAAGACCCCCGGAAACTACACCTTCGGAGTTGACTACGCTAATACCTACGGAACCCTCAACGTTACCCCGTTTGCCTACGGACTTGGTAACCTGAGGATGGGAGACGTGTACATTATCAATATTACCCAGGACGAGTGGCAGGTCGTTGACCTAGTGAATGCTACCTCTGGACAGAAACTCTACTACTTCAGAATGGGCATTACTTCTCCATTTGAGCCAAGTGCCGACCTGGACCTCTATGTAGTGTACTTTGCTGATGAGAGTGTCATGGCAACGTACCTACCACTCCTCAGCGATCCTGACCTTGCCTCACTGGTGATAATATACGGATACTATGGCCTTATCCCCGGAGTCAAAGTTTACATGGACCAGGTAGGACCAACCGCCGACGAGAGCTTTGACATGTTCATGCCCGAGTACGGCTATTATGTTGCTGTCGTCAATGGATATGACGTTCCGGGTGGAGAGCTTCCATACATCTACTACAGGCAGGTGCTCAAGGACAACGGTCAGATGGGCAGCGTCACCGAGCCCTTCACCTTCGAGGCCAACACTAAGACCAGAGTTGACTACAGCGTCGAACTTAGTGCAGAGGGAACTTATTTGGGTGTTGTTGGCCTGCTTGACAGCAACACAGGAGCTCCGGTAACCTATGCCCCAGTGTTCTTCCAGGTTGGAATGCCCACTATGTTTGCAGTGCTCTACGGTAAAGCAGAGCTTGGAAAGCCCTCAAACCTTAAGCTTGTCCTGCTCGACGCCAAGACTCTTAAGCCAATATCCGGAACTGCCACTGTCTACATAAACGGCAAGGAGTACCTCGCGGTTGACGGTGTTGTCGACTTCACAATGATTCCGACCTCCTCTGAAGAGAAGCTCAACGTTAAGGTTGTCTCCCCAAGCTACCACGACCTCCAGACGACCCTAACACTTCATGTTTCAGAGCCTGTTAGTGAGCCGGTTTACAGCTACGACGAGACCAACGCTACCATTATCCTCGGACAGGCGATTATAGTCAACATCACTAGGAAACCTGGCGAGGTCACCGTAGTTGCTGATGGACCACACGGCACCAACGCTACGATTACTGTCGTTCTTCCAAAGGATGCCTACAACGTCCAGGTCATTGGCGCCGACGTCCTTGGCTGGCACGTCATTAAGGGCAAAAACGCCGTCTATGCAGTAATCAACGTCATCTTCAACTCGCCGGCGGAGTTCACCGTCAAGTACCTTGAGACCAATCCAACTTCAGGTGGTTTAGCCATCTCGTTTGTTCCACTGAACTATCTGTACTACCACTACATCCAGACCAAGAACGTCACTTTCCAGGAGCTCTACCAGAAGGCTCTCAACGCCGGTGTCAACGAGACAATCCTCCAGCAGGCCATGCAGTACTACAACCAGTCAATGGCAGAGTACAAGAAGGCCGAGGAGATTGCAGGTGGATTCCTCCTTGGCAACCTCGGCGACTTCAGGCTCTTCATCCACCTCAGGAAGTCCTACGCCGACCTCAAGAAGGCTATCAGAATCCTCCAAGAAGCCCTGGAAGCCCAGGGTAGCTAAACCCTTTTAACCTCTTTTCTCCCTTTTCTCCCGGTGGTGAAATGATATACGTCAAGGTTTACCGCGTTCAGGGGGAGGTTCTCCTCGCGGCGTGCGACGAGGAACTAATCGGAAAGACCTTCCGCGAGGGCGAGCTCAAGCTCGAGGTTAAGGAGCGCTTTTACAAGGGCGAACTCGTTGAGGAGGAAAGGCTTGGGGAACTCCTTGAGGAAGCAACCATAGCAAACTTAACCGGGGAGCGCTGTGTTGCCAAGGCAATCGAGCTCGGCTACGTCGACCCGGAGAGGGTTCTCAGGATTGAAGGCGTTCCCCACGCGCAGATGGCGAAGCTCCTCTTCTGAGACTTTTTAAACCCTCAGCCCAACTCGAAACGGGTGAGAGAGATGAGGTTCTGCTACCGCTGTGGGATAAGCGAGGAGGAAGGCGGTCCGCTCATTGAGGGCCTCTGTCAGGTCTGCTACCGCAAGGAGAATCCGGTCCTGCTCATAGGAGACGAGGTGAACACCGAACTCTGCCAGAACTGCGGGAGCTACAAGAAGAGAGGGGTTTGGGTTGACCCAAGGAGCTACGAGCTTGAGGAGCTCATCTTTGAGGTCGCTGAAAATGCCCTCCTTGAGGAGCTTGAGGATTCCTTCAGCGAGAAAATCCGGGAATACGAGGTCGTCTCACCTGAGGATATGGAGGAGATAGACGACCTCCCAGTCGGCAGGGCTGTGGTTTCCTTCGAGCCCCTGGATTTCCACATCGAGCACTTTCCGGCGATAATCGTCTACGAGGTCCGCGTTAAGGCCAGGACTCACGAGCTACAGAGGGAGCTCCACGACGAGAGGAAAAAGGTCACCGTCTACGTCCGCCAGACTGTCTGTCCCCGCTGTCAGAAGTTCCTCGGCGGCTACTTCGAGGCCATCCTCCAGGTCCGCGCCGAGGGGAGGCCCCTGAGTGAAGAGGAGCGGAAAGCCATAGGAAAGCTCGTCGAGGAGAAGGTGGACGAGATAATGCGGAAGGACAGGATGGGCTTTATCCAGGATACCATAGAGAAGGAAGAGGGCCTCGACTTCTACATGGGCTCCACCAGCTCTGCGAGGAAGATAGCGCAGGCAATCCGCGAGAGGTTTGGGGGAACGATAAGCGAGGCCTATGAGCTGGTGGGCCTCGACAGACAGACGAGCAGGGAAGTTTACAGGACGAGCGTGAGCGTGAGGATTCCGAAGTTCAGGAAGGGCGATATAGTGACCGACAGGAGGGGCAACGTCTACGAGGTCGAGCGCGTTGACGGGAAGGGCTTAACGCTCAAAAACCTTGAGAGCTGGGAGAGCGAGCACCTCGACTGGAAGACCGCGAAGAGAGAGGTTATTGACACCGTCGAGCACGAGGAGAGTGAGGCGATGGTGACGAGCGTTACTCCCGGTGAGGTTCAGCTGATGGACATGGAGAGCTACGAAACTTATGAGCTCAACAGGCCGCCCTTCGAGGTTCATGAGGGTGAGGTTTACAGGATGGTGCGCGTTGGAAGGCGGAAATATTTCAGGGGCAAGAAGTGATTTTTCTCCACCAACCTTTTTAACCGAAGGTTTTGAACCCTTCTCGGTGATGGGGATGAAAAGGGTCGTTATCATCGGTGGCGGAGCGGCAGGAATGAGTACCGCCTCGCGCGTCAAGAGGCTCAAGCCCGAGTGGGACGTCAAGGTCTTTGAAGCGACTGAATGGGTCAGCCACGCTCCCTGTGGGATTCCGTACGTCGTCGAGGGAATCTCGCCGACAGAAAAGCTCATGCACTATCCGCCGGAGGTCTTCATCAAGAAGCGCGGCATAGACCTCCACCTCAAGGCCGAGGTCATCGAGGTCGGCCAGGGCTACGTCAGGGTCAGGGAAGAGAACGGTGAGCACACCTACGAATGGGACTACCTCGTCTTCGCCAACGGGGCCTCGCCCAGGGTTCCCGCCGTTGAGGGGATAGACCTTCCGGGCGTTTTCACAGCGGACCTCCCGCCCGATGCCGTTGCCATCAGGGAGTACATGGAGAAGAACCGCGTGGAGGACGTTGTAATCATTGGAGGTGGCTACATAGGGGTTGAGATGGCCGAGGCCTTCTCGGCTCAGGGCAAGAAGGTCACCCTCATCGAGCGCAACGAGAGGGTCATGGCAAAGGCCTTTGACAAGGAAATAACCGACGTCCTCGAGGAGGAGATGATGAAGCGGATAAACCTAAGGACTCAGGAGATAGTCCTTAGAATAGAGGGTAAGGAGAAAGTTGAGAAAGTAATCACGGATGCAGGTGAGTATAAAGCTAACCTCGTGATTCTCGCCACGGGAATTAGGCCAAACGTCGAGCTGGCAAAGGAGATAGGCGTCAGGATAGGCGAGACCGGGGCGATATGGACGAACGAGAGGATGCAGACGAGCGTTGAGAACGTTTACGCGGCTGGAGACGTTGCGGAAACGAGGCACCTCATAACCGGAAGGCGCGTCTGGATTCCGCTCGCTCCGGCCGGAAACAAGATGGGCTACGTCGCGGGAAGCAACATCGCCGGTAAAGAGCTCCACTTCCCCGGTGTGCTGGGAACGAGCGTCACCAAGTTCTTCGAGGTCGAGATAGGCAAGACCGGCCTGACCGAGGCCGAGGCGATAAGGGAAGGCTACGACGTCAGGACTGCTTTCATAAAGGCGAGCACGAGGCCCCACTACTACCCGGGAGCGAGGCCGATATGGCTGAAGGGCGTTGTGGACAACGAGACCAACAGACTGCTCGGCGTTCAGGCGGTGGGTGCTGAAATCCTCCCGAGGATTGACACGGCGGCGGCGATGCTAACGGCTGGATTCACAACGAAGGACGCCTTCTTCACGGACCTGGCCTACGCACCGCCCTTCGCGCCGGTCTGGGACCCGCTGATAGTCCTCGCGAGGGTTCTCAAGTTCTGACCTTAGCTCATTCTTTTTATCACCGCGAGGCTACCGCCGACGAGCAGGACTGCCAGTCCAAGCGTCGGCCCGAAGCCCACTACCTGGACCAGGGACCCGCCGAGGGCACTTCCTGCAATGTAGCCCGCGGAGCTCAGGACGTTGTAGGTTCCCATTGCGCTTCCCTTCTCGCGCTCTCCGGCTTTTTCTCCCACTATTCCCGTTGACGAGAGGCTTATGAAGGCCCACGAGTAGCCGGTGAGGACGTAGGAGGCCAGAACGAGGGGCAACGCCCCATCTGCCAATACTGCGAGCAGGGCAATGGAGAATGCTCCCATTCTGATTAGCAGGCCCTTCATGAGCGTTGCCCTCTTGTCCCTCATGCCCTGACCGACCCGTGTGTAGTTGAGGGTTGAGATGAGCGAGTTGACGATGAGGGCCAGGTAGACGACGTCGGTTCCGTAGCCGGAGTCCCTTATCAGCACTGGCATCTGGGGGAAGTAGAGACCGATGGCGACCCAGAGGAGGACGAGTGAGATATAGAGTTCCCGCAGGCTCGCGGGGAGGCTTAGGTTGGTGTGTAGGATGAAGCTCGGGAAATAGCGGGTCTTTTCGACGACGTAGTTTCCAAAAGCTCTAATTGCTCTCCTGTTGATGTAGACGGGCGCCTCCCTTATGGTTCTGTGGGCCAGGGGGAGGGCTGGAAGGCCGAGGAGCGCGAAGGTGGCGAAGAGCTCTGGCACGCTCAGGTAGCGTGAAAGGCCGAAGCCGATTAGCAGGCCGAACGCCCAGCCCCACCCGCTTATCTCGTTGAACTTGCCTATCCCGTAGTCCCAGCGGTGCTTCCTGACGCTTCTCAGGACGAGGGCTACTGGAACAGGGAGCGTTGAGGCGAGGAAGAAGGAGTAGAGCGTGTTGACGGCAATTAGCTGGAGCGGTGTCCTTGAGAGCGCCATCAGGGGCAGGAACAGGGGGACGCTCGCGAAGCCGAGCAGTATGAAGGGCTTCCTCCTCAGGGTTCTGTCGCTCAGCCTGCCCCAGAACAGTGCACCGAGCATCGAAGCTAAACTCGCCAGCGCGAAGGCCATTCCAACGGTTGATGCACTTCCGCCGAGTTCGAGGATGTACAGGCTGACCAGTGCTGAACTTCCACCCGTGGCTATCTTGAAGGGCACAAAGGAATAAAACCACCTCGGCACTTCTGGAATCTTGCTGTACCTGCCCGACACCGATGCGTTTCTGACAGCGACCGCTACCCTCTGGCTCATCGAACCACCTTGAGGATGCGCGGGCGCGTTTTTGATTTAAAAAGGTTCCTGGCGCGGGAGTGCCCATGGTGTCCAAATGTGTGCATCCGAATGTGCTCGACGGCAAACCTTATACACCCTTAGGCCAACCTAATTCTGGTGGTGCTATGCTCGCCTTCGGTCCCGTTCCATCGAGGAGGCTCGGCAGGAGCCTTGGGGTCAACAACATACCGGACAAGGTCTGCTCCTACGCGTGCGTCTACTGCCAGATAGGCAGAACCCTGAGAATGGAAATCGAGCGGAAGCCCTTCTACGAGCCTGAATTTTTATTCGAGGAAGTCTCGAAGAAGGTTGAGGAAGCGAGAAGGAAGGGTGAGAGGATTGACTACATCACCTTCGTCCCGGACGGCGAGCCAACACTCGATATAAACCTCGGCATCGAGGTCGAGCTTCTGAGGGAACTCGAAATCCCGCTCGCGATACTGACCAACTCGTCCCTCATCTGGCGCGACGATGTAAGGGAAGAGCTTCTTGCCTTCGATTTCGTCTCGCTCAAGCTCGATGCAGTAAGCGAGCCCCTCTGGAGGAAGATAGACAGGCCCCACAAGAGCCTTTCGCTTGAGAAAATTCTCGACGGTATGCTGGCCTTTAGAGACGGCTTCGATGGAACTCTTGTAACCGAGACGATGCTCATTAACATCGACTACGGCGACGAGCTCAAAAGGATAGCTGACTTCCTCGCGGAGCTTAAACCCGATAAGGCCTACATAGCGGTTCCTACGAGGCCACCAGCGGAGAAGTGGGTTGAGCCAGCGAGCGAAGAAACGATAAACCTCGCCTACCAGCTCTTCAGCGAGCGTCTCGGCGGAAAAGTTGAGTACCTCATAGGCTACGAAGGCAACGCCTTCGCGAGCACGGGAAACGTCGTCGAGGACATCCTCTCAATCACCGCAGTTCACCCCATGCGCGAGGACGCTCTGAAGGAGCTTTTACGGAAGAACAACGCCGACTGGGGTGTGGTGGAGGAGCTTTTGGAGAAGGGGAAGCTGATAAGGCTGAACTACCGGGGCGAGACCTTCTACATGCGGGCTTTGAAGAGCAGAAAACCTTAATAGTACTCTCCTGAACTCGGAACGATGTGCGAGTACGTTTACGAAAACGGTAAAAAGTGTCGCCTGAAGCCCGTTGAGGGGTCGAAGTACTGCCCCCTCCACATTCCCTACGACGAGGGTGAGTCCCTACTGGGTGAAAGCATAAAGGAGCTGAAAGCTGAAACCTTCCAGAGGAGGCTCAAGGTCGGTCAGAGCTACTTCGAGGGCGTTTACCTCTACGATGTTTCAATCAAGGACTACCGGAGCGAGAGGATTTTAGTCTTCAAGAATTCCCAAATCAAGAGCCTTATAATAGAGGATTCGAACTTCAAGGGGCTCGTTCTGCTGAACTCGACCGTGGACAGGGTCATTCTCTTCCAGTCAAAGGTTGAGGTCATCCTCGTCAAGGGCTCAACAGTCTTCGGCCTCAACGTGCTTCGCGTGGACTTCTCCAGCAACATCTCAATCAGGGATTCAAGCGTCAAGTACCTCATGGTGAACTCAACCCAGTACGTTGGAGAAGGCGAGGAGGAAACCTACGGTGGAAGGAGCGCCAAGGGCTTAATCGAGCTGTCGGGCCTAAGGGACGTTAGAAGAATCGGTATAAACACGCGCTATCCCTTACTTAGGAAAATCCTCGAAGAGCACGGGGTCAACGTTTCCGAGGCGGGAAGGAGGACGGTGAAGGTTCGCTCGCTCGTCATCCGCGATGTATCCTTTGACACAGCACCGAGGTTTAAACGTCAGGTCAGGCTTTCAATCACGGGCTTCTCTGGAAACCTCGTTCTGGAGAACCTCGACGTCTTTGGCCACGTTGAGGTCAAGTGGAGCCACCTGAAGAACCCCGAGTTCGTTCACGTGCTCATCCACAGCAACCTGATAATAAGAAAGAGCCATGTTAATGTCGAGTCCACTTGGACCGTGACTGCCCTTCCGAGCCTGCCCCTTGAGCTCACCGTTGAGGGTTTCATGATAATCGAGGACTGCCGCTTCAACAACCCCTATGCAGAGGAGGTCTTCTACCGCCTCGCGAGGACGAGCTGGGAGCGTAGCGGGGACTTCGAGAGGGCGGACCAGTACTACTACCTTGAGATGGTCGCCAGGAGGAAGGCGCGCCTGAAGGCAAGAAGAAGGGGTCTGAGAAAGCTCTTCGACCGCTTTGAGGTTGTCTTCGAGTGGCTCTTCGCGGACTTAACCTGCAAGTACGGAACCGACTGGAAGAGGCCGATACTGATATGGCTCCTCGCCGTCAACGTCCTGTTTCCTGTCCTGTTCTTCGTCACGAGGAGTGTTCAGGGGCTTTCCAGCAGTCTGGGCTTCCTTGACTACGAGTACTTCAGCATTGTAACGGCAACTACTCTCGGCTACGGCGACTACCACCCGATAGGCGTCGGCAGGGTCATAGCATCAGTTGAGGCACTCTTCGGAATGTTCATGTGGGCGGTCTTCCTCACGGTCTTCGCGAGGAAGTACATGAGGTGAGAGTGTGATAGGGCTCATCGTGAACCCGATAGCCGGAATGGGCGGTAGGGTCGCGCTGAAGGGCACCGATGGGGTAGTTGAGGAGGCCATCAGACGGGGAGCCAGGCCGGTTTCTCCGGACCTCGTTCGGCTCTTCCTGCGTGAGCTTTCCCACTACCCAGAGGCCCGCTCGATAACTTTCCTCACCGGCCCCGGCCCGCTCGGCGAGGACTACCTTCGGGAGTTTGGCTTCCGCTTCAAGGTTATCCCCCTCGAGTTTCACTACCGCGAGGTCAACGGCGTTAGGATTCCCGACACGAGCTCAGAGCATACCAAAAGGCTCGCCCGAGAGATGCTCGGAAAAGTTAGGCTCATAGTCTTTGCCGGCGGTGATGGAACCGCGAGAGACGTTGTTAGCGCGGTCGGTAAAAAGGTTCCAATCCTCGGGATTCCGACGGGGGTCAAGATGTACTCCGGCGTCTTCGCGGTTTCGCCGGAGAAGGCCGCTGAAGTCCTCGTTAGGTTCCTGCGCGGGGAAGCCAAACTTGAGGAGAGGGAAGTCAGGGACATCGACGAAGAGGCTTTCAGAAGGGACGAGGTCAGGGCAAAGACCTACGGGAAGGCCCTCGTTCCGGTCGTCGAGAACCTCGTGCAGGGGAGCAAGGAAGCTATTAAGGCCGACGAGGCCGAGGAGCTTGAGGCCCTGGCCGAGGCCGTCGCTGAGGAAATCCTTGAAAGCGATGGGATTTATTTCCTCGGCTCGGGCTCGACGGTAAAGAGGATAAAGGAGGAGCTCGGCATAGACGGAACTCTCCTTGGCGTTGACGTCGTTGAGGTAAGGGACGGAGAAGCCACACTCCTCGTCAAGGACGCCACTGAGAAGGACCTTCTTCGGTTCGCTGATAAGAATCCAAGGGTCGTCGTTACTGTAATTGGCGGGGCCAACTTCCTCTTCGGGAGGGGCAACCAGCAGTTCTCGGCCGAAGTCCTCAGGAGAATCTCAAAGGGGAACGTAATCGTTGTAGCGACGCCGGACAAGCTGACCGGCCCGATTCGCGTTTACACAGGAGACAGGGAAGTTGACGGGAAGTTCAGAGGTTACATTAAGGTGCGCGTGAGCCCCTGGATGGAGAAGCTCGTTAGAGTACTCTGAATGCGCCCCATTTGGTGGTCTCCCGGAATAGGAGTGGTTTCCTTCGGCGAGCGTTTTCACACTTCAACAACTTTTTTAAGGGTATCGCGTACTTTTACTGGTGAGTAAATATGGTGTATTACGAACACGCCACAAATCCAATTGTATTCGGAACGCTTCTTTCGGTTTACTACTTTGCTGTAATCGTTGCGCTTATCGCGTGGTTCTGGGGTTCCTACCAGTACATCCGAAAGGGGAAGTACCGGCTGAAGAGACTGGCAGGGTTCCTTTTGATAGCGATTTTTCTCACGTCGCTTTCAGGTGCCAGGTTGCTCGATAAGTACCTGTACCTTCACTCGCCGGTTAACAGCGATTTCTGTATGACGTCATCGTGTGTTCTCTCCTCAAAGGCCGTTAAAACGTACAACCTGAACACCACAGAACTCAAAAAGCTCGGCGTCCCCAGCGTTGGCCCCATGTGGGTCTACGCCCTTTACGACTTTGGTCCGAGCTACAGACTTGGAGTCCAAAAGCCCCTAAGGGCCCTCGTTGTCGTTCGTCCCCTCCTCGTGGTTCCTGCCGTTGAGGTTTACGTTTACACCTTCCAGAGTGGCCATTTCACTGGGAAGCAAAAATTCTACGTCTACTGGCCAAAATCTCCTGGAGCAGTCCTCACCGAGAAGCTCGATTTTGAGTTTACAGTGTTGATAGTTCGTGGTGGGGGTGGGGGAGGGGGTGCTTAGCCCCTCAGCCCCTTAACCAGCTCCTCAAGAACGCCGAAGAATGTCTCAACTTCCTCAAGGCTGTTGTAGACGTGGAACGAAGCCCTCACCGTCCCGTTTATTCCCAGCTTCTTCATAACTGGTAAGGCACAGTGGTGGCCCGAGCGAACCATTATATTGTTCTCATCCAGTATCGCCGCGACGTCGTGCGGGTGGAGCGGCGGGACGTTGAAGCTAACGACTCCAGCGTGCTTTTTGAGGTTCCTCGGCCCGTACCAGGGGATTTCGAGCTCATCAAGTCCCTCGGTGGTTCTCTTAACGAGCTTCCTCTCCTGCCTCTCGATTTTGTCTATCCCAATCTTCTCGATGTACTTTATTCCCGCGGCGAGGCCTATCGCACCGCCTATGTTGGGCGTTCCCGCTTCAAAGCGCTCGGGTGGTTCAGTCAGCTTGTAATCATCGAGGGAAACGTCCTCAATCGTTCCACCTCCGATTAGCGGCGGCTCGAAGACATCGAAGAACTCCTCGTTGATGTAGAGGACACCTATTCCCGTCGGCCCCATCGGCCCCTTGTGGCCCGAGAAAGCTAAAAAGTCCGCGTGGAGCTTTTTAACGTCAACTTCCATGTGGCCAGTGCTTTGAGCCGCATCGACGACGAATATCGCCCCTTCCTCCTTTGCAATCCTTCCAAGCTCCTCGACCTCGTGGATGACGCCGAGCGCGTTGGAGACGTGCTGGACCGCGACGAGCTTCGCTCCCTTAATCTTCTTTTCCGCATCGCTTAAGTCGAGGTTTCCCTCGTCGTCCCCGTCAATGAACTCGAGCCTGAGGTTAAGCTTTTTAGCTAATCTCTGCCAGGGGAGCAAATCCGAGTGGTGCTCGAAGGGAGTCGTGACTATCTTGTCCCCAGGTCTGAAGATGCCCTCAAGGCCGATGGCCACAAGGTTGAGGCTCTCGCTCGTGTTCTTGGTGAACGCTATTTCCTCGAACTTCGCGTTGATGAAGTCCGCAACCACCTTCCTGCTCTCCTCGTACCTGTGCGTCGCCATCTGGGAGAGCCTGTGAACACCGCGATGGACGTTGGCGCGGTATCTGAGGTAGTACTCGTTCATGGCCTCTACAACGGGCTTCGGCGTTAGCGAGGTTGCGGTGTTGTCGAAGTAGATGACCTCGCTCGTCAGCGGTATGTCCTTCCTAACATCTTCAGGAATCCTCACGCTACCACCTCCAGAACACCGGCGCAGTCGTAAACAATCCTCGCGATTTCCTCACCCTTTTTGGCGTCCTCTAAAAGCTTGACAATTATCTTCCCGCTCGGGTAAACGCTAACCTCGTAGCCCCCCATCTCAACGATGAGCATCATCCCAGGGAGAAGCTTTTTGACGGTGTAGCCCCGCTCTTTCAAACACTTGGCCGTTTTCTTCAGGTCGAGCTTTATCCTCCTCTCCCACGAGTAGGCCCCAATGACGACGCCCTTCATCGTGACGCAGGGTTTCGAGATAATCACCCTTAACCACCGCTCTTATCTTCGCGGGAGCATTTATACCGCTTTCCTGAACCTGAGGTTGGAAACAAGAATGAACCAAATCATTTATAAGGCGTGTTACTTTTTTGCTCAATGGTGATACGAATGAAGGTTCTCGTGAGCGGTAAGGGTGGCTGCGGAAAGAGCACGATAAGCGCGATGCTCGGCAAGTACCTGGCCGAGAAGGGCTATCGCGTCCTTATCATAGATGCCGACGAGTCAAACCCTGGTCTCTACAGGATGCTCGGCCTCCCGAGGGTGAAAACTTTGGCTGAACACCTCGGAGGGAAGAAGAGGGCCAAAATCCTCATGGCGGCTGAAGGTGAAGGCGAGCTCGACGAGGAGCTCTTCGACTGGACGCTCGACGATATCCCAGCGGAGATTTTGGCCGGGAAGGGCAACCTCGCAGTCCTTACGATAGGGAAGATTGAAGAGGCGGAGGAAGGTTGCGCCTGCCCCTATGGATTCCTTGCCAGAAAGCTCCTCGAGGGCATAAAGCTGAAGGATAACGAGGTCATCATCGTCGACACCGAGGCCGGCATAGAGCACTTCGGCAGGGGCGTTGACAGGTACGTTGACGTCGTCATCGACGTCGCAGAGCCTTCTGCCGAGTCCATAGAGCTTTCGAAGAAAATAAAAGCGCTGAGTGAGGGCCTCGGTCTGAAGCACGTCCTCGTCCTTAACAAGGCCCTGCCGGGCGTCGAGGAGGAACTCCCGGTTAAACCCGACGTGGTGATTCCCTTCGACCAGAACTTCATACTCAACAGCTTGAAGGGCAAGGAAGTTGAACCGATAGCGCAGATAGAGGAGCTCTGGAGGATAATCAACGGATGAACACATTCGAAGAACATTTGACACTTTGACGTTGTTTTTTCGTGTTTTTACACATTCTTGTAAACATTTGCGGAACTTTTTCGGAATCTTTTGGCGATTCTTTGTCAAAATAGGCCGTTCATTGCGGATTTTCGACGAACGGCTATTCTGCTTTCGGCTTTTGGCTAATTAGCCTTTCCTAACCTTTTTTCGACTTTTGTCGTTTATCACTTTGACAATCAACGAAAGAATTTTAAGGTTTCCTAATTCTCATTTTTGAGAAACGGGGGTGATGGCATGCAGATAGGCGAGGGATTCCTCAAGGAAAGGTACCTACCGTTGCGGGCCTTCAGGGAGGAACACCGGAAGTCCATAGAGAACATCGAGGAGTTCTGGGCCGAGCAGGCAAAGGTACTTGACTGGTTCAAGACCTGGGAGAAGGTCCTCGACGACTCAAAGGCGCCTTTCTTCCGCTGGTTCGTCGGGGGCCAGCTCAACGCGAGCTACAACGCCCTCGATAGGCACGTTAAGGCAGGAAAGAGGAA
>NZ_JAMOQU010000093.1 GCF_027063845.1 Thermococcus sp. | reverse complement strand
GAGCGCTACGTGAAGGAATACAGGATTGACAAGAGCTTGGCCGAGACCCTCGTAAACGATGAGCGCGACGAGCTCTTCGAGGAGCTCGTGAAGAAGGGGGTCAAGCCGTCCTTAGCGGCTTCAATCCTCGTGGTCGTCCTCAAGGGCCTCAAGAAGGAGGTTCCGATTGAGAACATCACGGACGGGCACATCAGAGAGGCCTTCGAGCTCTACCTCAACGGCAAGATAGCGAAGGAAGCCTTTGAGGAGATATTCAAGGAGCTTGCGAAGAACCCGGAGAAAAGCGCAAAGCAGGTGGCCGAGGAGAAGGGTCTAACGCTCCTCAGCGAGGAAGAGGTTGAGAAAATCATCGACGAGGTAATTCAGGCAAACATGGACGTCATCAAAGCCAAGGGAATGGGCGCAATGGGCATGATAATGGGAAGGGCAATGGCGAAGCTCCGCGGAAGGGCCGACGGCAAGCTCGTGAGCACCCTGGTGAGAAGGAAGATTCAGGAGCTGAGTGGGAGCTAACTTTTTAAGTTCTTTTTCTTACTTTCATTGATGGTTAAGGCGAAGTTCGTGGTTTACTACTACGAGCTTGAGGATGACGGCGAACTGAGAAAGGCCCTTAGGAGTTACATTACGCTTTTCTCACCAGATGTTGAGGCCCTAACATATGCTCTCTTTCAGGTGTCTTACTCCAGTCCTAAGATAACAGTCGTGAAAACGCCAAAGGCCATCTACGTCGCTCCGGGGGAGTACGAGATTGAAGGAAAAGCTTACGAGTTTCTCATCTCCAGTGAGAACGGCCTCAGGAAAGTTGCCGAGGAAATACTCGGTGTGAAGAGGCTCAAGCTCGACACCGTTGTGAACATCGTTCAGGCCGCTCTCTGGGGTTTGGCAATCCTCCTCGGCTACCTTGGCTACAAAAACGACGCTCTCAACGAGGTTTCCTCATACATGGCCCTTCTCTTTCTGCTCTCTGGGGCTATTGAGAACTTCAGAAGGGGCTACAAAAAGCGGGAGCGGGTCAGAGCATCGGCTCCTCATCACGCCTCAGAGTGAGGGAAAAGCGCTCATCATTCCCGCAGGGTGAAAAAGAGATAAGCTAACGCCCCAGCTCCTTGTGAGCCTTCGCGAGGTGCTTCGCCGCTATCGCCGCGAGGAGCGAGAGTTCCCCAGCCAAAACCGCTCCCGCAACTATCTCCGCGAACTTCTTGGCGTTTGTGCCGGGTGGGTCGCCTCCTCCAGCGACGCCCATAATGCTTAAAGCCTCCCTCTGGGTCGGGACGCGCGTTCCTCCTCCGACAGTTCCGATTTCAAGGCTCGGCATTGTTATGCTGATGTAGAGGTCCCCCTCAGGCGTAACCTCCGCAAGGGTTATGCCGTGTGAACCTTCGGTAATCTGCGCCTCGTCCTGCCCCGTGGCGAGGAAGATTGCCCCGACTATGTTGCCAAAGTGGGCGTTGAAGCCGTAGGAACCAGCCTGGGCCGAGCCGACGAGGTTCTTGCGGTAGTTCACCTCAGCTATTAGTTCCGGCGTCGTCTTCAGCTTCCTCTCGACTATCTCGCGCGGAATTATCGCCTCGGCTATCACTGTCTTACCGCGCCCGTTGATGAAGTTCATTGCGTTCGGCTTCTTGTCAACGCAGAGGTTGCCAGAGAGCGCCAGATACTTCACGTCCGGGAAGTGCTCCTCGATAACTTTCATTATCTCCTCGCTCGCTATCGTCACCATGTTCATGCCCATTGCGTCGCCGGTCTCGAACTCAAACCTTAGGTAGAGGTTGTTGCCCACTATGAAGGGCTTGACGTCCCTGAGCTTTCCGTGCCTGGTGACCTTGCTGACGGCCTTCTCCTGAAGGTAGTCTATGTTCTCCTTCACCCACTCGGCAACTTCTCTGGCTCTCCTCGCGTCGGGGCACTTGAGAAGCGGTGCGCGGGTCATCTTGTCGTCTATGAGGGTAGTTTTAACACCTCCCGCCTCTGTGAGGGCAGAACAACCCCTGTTAACGCTGGCAACGAGCGCACCCTCGGTGGTGGCGAGGGGTATGTAGAACTCGCCCTTCGCGTACTCGCCGTTGATTTTGAGCGGTCCAGCAACGCCCATCGGTATCTGGACGACGCCTATCATGTTCTCAATGTTTCTGCCGATGACCTGCTCGGGGTCTATGCTGTAGTGCCCGATGTGCTCAAGCTTCACGCCGAGCTTCTTCTCAAGGGCCTTCCTCCTGACTTCGGTCGCGGTTCTCTTGTCCGTGTACTTCTCAACCTGGTGGAGCTTTACCTCTCCCTTAACGACCTTCTCAACGAGTTCCTCAAACTCCATTTCAACACCCCCAGAATCAGCCGAAAATCCATTCCTCAAGGACTTCTCCTATTTCCTTGAACGCGACGGCGGCGTCGCTGTTTGGGAGGTACTTGATTATCGGGATTCCAACGTTGATTGATTCGGGAACGTTGTAGTCGAAGGGAACCCACCCGAGAACAGGGACGTCCAAATCCTCCTCAATGGCCTCGATTATCTTGTCCACCACATCGGCGCTTTCGCGAACCTTGTTCAGGACGACACCGATGTTGAGGTTGTACTTTTCTCCAAGGGCTTTCAGCTTCTCTATTTCGTTTTTAACCATAGTCTCGAACGAGTAAATCGGAGAACGTTCTATTTCAACGACTATAAGCTGGTAGTTAGCGACTTGAAAAGTTGGGAGGGTATCAAAGGGAACACCTGTGGGGGAGTCAACAAAAACGACGCCGAACTTGTATTTCACCCTTTCGAGGATGTCAACGAGCCTCCTCGGCGATATTCCGAGGACATCCTGAAGCTGAGTGCTTCCCGGCATTACGTAGACGCCGGTTTCCTTGTGGCGGTATATGGCCCATTCCGGGTCAACGTCCGGGTTCTTCAGAAGGGTGTGGACTGTGTATTTAACCGTGTCTAGGGCGAAGTGAAACCCGAGGTTGGGCAGGTAGAGGTCGCCATCAACGGCCAGAACGCGGTACTCCTTCATGGCGAGGTAAGAGCTAAGGTTCGCCGTTGTGGTTGTTTTGCCGGCTCCGCCACGCCCCGTTACGACTATCAGTGCCATCGCTACCCCTCTAAGCTTCTCTGTTGGGAGTTGAGGATATAAGGTTTCCGATTGAACTTCCGTTGGTACGTCGCTTTCTGCGTATGCACCTACACAATTCTGTCCAGTGATGGGCCTTAAGGACTCGATGAACACAAAAGGTTTATATCGTCCCCGTTTAGATTCCCATTGTAAGGTTAAGGAGATGGTTGCCATGGCTGAAAAGATGCCCGCTATTATGAAGACCAAACCCGCTTACGGAGCAGAGCTCGTTGAGGTTGACGTTCCCAAGCCCGGGCCGGGCGAGGTTCTCATCAGGGTTCTCGCGACAAGCATCTGCGGAACTGATTTGCACATCTACGAGTGGAACGAGTGGGCGCAGAGCAGGATTAAACCGCCTCAGATTATGGGCCACGAGGTTGCCGGTGAGGTCGTTGAAGTCGGCCCAGGTGTTGATGACCTTCAGGTTGGTGACTATATCAGTGTCGAGACACATATCGTCTGCGGCAAGTGCTACGCCTGCAAGCACAACCGCTATCACGTCTGCCAGAACACCAAGATTTTCGGCGTCGACATGGACGGCGTCTTCGCAACTTATGCCGTGGTTCCTGCTAAGAACGCTTGGAAGAACCCCAAGGACATGAAGCCCGAATATGCGGCCCTCCAGGAGCCACTCGGAAACGCGGTTGATACCGTTTTAGCCGGCCCGATAGCGGGCAGGAGCACGCTCATAACCGGAGCCGGCCC
>NZ_JAMOQU010000092.1 GCF_027063845.1 Thermococcus sp. | reverse complement strand
GCTGTCAACTACCGCCAGCTCTTTCCTCGATGTACTCATAGTACTCTGCCTCCCAATCATGCTCGCTCTTCTTCAACATGCCCGCGTATTTCCTCAGGATTGGACCGGCGCTCTTCACTATGACCTCGACCTCTGTTCCCTCGGGTAGTTTGACGCTTTCTAAAGGCCTGAAGACCCCATTTTTATAAACTGCTTTGATGCCCACACCCATCACCTCAGGAACGTGTCGTACCTCGTGTAGGGCGTTATCTCACCGGCGTAGTTGGTGAGCATCATCTTTCTCACTTCATCGAGGTCGTTGGCGTGACCGAGGACCCACATGAGCTTGACGTAGGCTGTCTCTGGCAACATGTCCTCACAGGGTATGGCTCCAGCCTTCAGGAGCTTCCTGCCGTTGGAGTAGACGTTGAGGTTGACCCTGCCGTAGAGGCACTGGCTCGTGACGCAGACGGCGACGCCTTCCTGGACGGCCCTCTCAACGTGCGGGATGAAGTCCTGCGGGACGTGGCCAAGGCCGGTCCCCTCTATGACAACGCCCTTGTAGCCCCTGTCCACAAGGAAGTCAAGTATCTCACCACTGATTCCGGGGTAGATTTTCAGGATTGCAACTTTCTCCTCCATCTTCGTGTCGGCTATGACTTCTCCCTCGCTCTTTCTCCTGTAGTCGTTCCTGAGGAACTCTATCTCGCCTTTGGGCCATATCTTTGCTATCGGGACGTCGTTGATGCTCCTGAAGGCGTCTCTCCTGCTGGTGTGCATCTTCCTGACCTTCGTGCCCCTGTGGGCCAGGCAGTAGGTGTCGCTCGTCTCGCCATGCATCACCACCATGACCTCGGCAACGTCGCTCGTAGCCATCTTGACCGCGCAGGTGAGGTTCATGGCCGCGTCGCTACTCGGCCTGTCGGAGCTCCTCTGCGCACCAACGAGGACAACTGGCTTCGTGAGGTTCCTCAGCATGAAGCTCAGAGCCGAAGCTGTGTAAGCCATCGTGTCCGTCCCGTGCGCTATGACAACGCCGTCTTCTCCACTGTTAAGGGCGTTTGCAACTTCCTCCGCTATCTTCACCCAGTAGGCAGGCTTCATGTCCTCACTGAGAATGTTCATTATGAGCTCGGGCGTAACGTTGGCCATCTCGAATATCTCTGGGACGGCCTTCGCGAGCTCCTCGGCAGTAAAAGCAGGGTGAACCGCTCCGGTCTTGTAGTCAATCCTGCTCGCTATCGTTCCTCCGGTTCCGAGAATCCTGACGTTCGGGAGGCCCTCCTTCCGCGGAAGGACCTCCTTGAACTCCATCTTCGGCTTCTCCACGGCCTTCTCAAGGATTTCAACGCTCTCGATTGCGTCGATGAGAACACCGATGTTGTAGCCGTTGTCGAGCTTTATCGTCAGGGTCTCACCGGGCGAAAGCTCGTAGGGTGGCATCACGAGGCCCTCAAAGGTAATTCTCTCATTCCCTTCCCTCTTGACGACCCTAACGAGGTCGCCCACCTCAAGGTTATGCCTTTTCATGAACTCCTCAACCTTCCTCATAAGCATCGCCTCGCTCACTTCAACCGATGAGAATAGGGGCTCGGCTTATAAGGGCTTTTGCCTCACCGCTCGGCAATCCTGAACCTCGGCTCCTCAATCCACTCGCTCTTACAGCGCGGACAGCGGGAGGGAATGTTGATTTCGGGCCTGAAAACGAAACCGCACTTCCTGCACTCGGCTGGTTTGACGAGCAGAACCTTTCCCTCTCGCCTTAGGATTTTCTGAATAGCCTTGAGGTCCTCTAAGATTAGCTTTTTGCTTCCCTTGCCCCTGATTCCGAGGACCTGGGCTAACTCGCTCACGGAATAGTCCCGCTCCTCCAAAAGGCTTATTATCCGCTCCCTCCGAGTGGCCATCGGGAGAAACTTTGGCTGGGGAATAAAAAGCTTTAGGGTGATACGATGATAGTCGAGAAGGCCGAGGAGGTTCTTAAGAGGCACCAGCTCTGCAACCACTGCCTCGGCAGGCTCTTCGCCAGGCTCGGTAAGGGGACGAACGAGAAACGAGGGGAGGCAATAAGGTTCGTCCTCAACATGGAGCGCTCCGCGAGGGGGTTGGAGCCGATAGCTGAGCCCGAGAAGTGTGAGCTCTGCCACAACATCTTTGAGAGGATTCCCGACCTCGTGGAGGCCATGAAGGAAGCGAGCAGGAGTATCGAGTTCGAGACGTTTCTCGTCGGTTCCCGCTTCCTGGAGGAAATCAGGGAGAAAGAGAGAGCCATCTGGGAGGAGTTTAATATTGACACCGCCGAGCCGATAAACAGAGAATTTAACCGCGAGCTCGGCAAGGCATTCGGGAGGGCAACGGGAAAGGAAACCTCGAAGAACCCAGACCTTGTTTTCATAGTTGAGCCGTTCTCTGGTGAGATAGAGCTTCAAATCAACCCGGTTTACGTTTACGGGCGTTATAGAAAGCTCGTGCGTGGGATTCCCCAGACGCCCCTGCCCGAGTTCGAGGACAGCGTTGCCTCGATAATCTGCCGGGCGTTTTCGAAGGCCTTCGAAGGCAAGTGCGTCTTCAAAGGCGCGGGAAGGGAGGACGTTGATGTCAGAATGCTGGGCAACGGAAGGCCCTTCATTGTCGAAATTAAGAGTCCGAAGATGAGAAAGGTCGACCTTGAGAAGATAGCGGAAGAGATAAACTCGAGCGGAAAGGTGGAGGTTCTCGACCTGCGCTTCGTCTCGGCGAAGGAGGCTGAGGAGGTTCTCACGAAGAACCACAGAAAGGAATACCTCGCGCTCGTTCTCGTCGAGGAGGGCGTAACGCCGGAGGAAGCCGAGGAAGTTGCGAGAAAGCTTAGGAGACTTGAGATACACCAGAGAACGCCCTGGCGCGTCAGGAAGGCGAGGGCCGACAAGGTGAGGGTGAGGAAGGTGCACGAGGCAGAGGCAAGGTGGGTTGACGAGAAGCACTTCGAGCTTCGCCTCGTCACCGACGGCGGGCTCTACATCAAGGAACTTGTTTCCGGCGATAAAGGAAGAACTAAGCCGAGCGTCAGCGATTTGCTCGGGAAGAGAGCCTGGTGCGAGAGGCTCGACGTTCTGAACATCTTAGACGAGTAGAAACGTTTACCTCGGAAATCTTTTTATATTTCCTCCAAAAAGTTGGATTTGGTGGCGAATATGTCATGGAAGTTTCTCCCAGGGGTGTTTGTTGCATTGCTTACTATTGGCCTCGTCAGCGGTTCTATGGTTATAATTGCTCCTCCGAAGGGCATGGCAACGTATCCAGAGGTGATAGCAGGTGTAGGGAGCGATGGGGCAGGAGGATTCGTCGTCGTTGTTCCGTTCAACTTGACCACCAATGGAACGCCAGTAGTTCCAGGAGCCTGGATTGGGGACTTTTATCCTAACGGCTCGCTTAAGTGGAGTGAGAACGTAAAAGGTGCCTCGTTGCACCCCTCACCGAGAATTCTCAGGGCAACCGCCAACGGCTCAATTCTTCTCATAGGGCAGAGCGACTGGGGAAACCACACAGATATCTGGGTGATTAAACTCGATGGGGACGGAAAGCTCCTGTGGTCCAAGGATTACCTGCTCAACGTGAACCCGGGCTGGATAATGACCGTTGACGACGTTGTCCAGGCAGGAAACCAGATACTCATCGCGACCCACGTTGACAGCTTCAGGGAGAACGAACAGGTCACGGTTCCGGTTGTCCTGGCACTCGATGAAAACGGGAAAATCCTCTGGGCCAGAGAGTACAGGATACCTCACGGCCCCAGAGAACTTTACAGCACGGCGATTGGAAAGGTTAGGGACGGATACTACCTGATACTGCACGATGAGAGGAACTGGCACTACATGCGACTCGATAAAGAGGGCAATCCCATCGGGATGTGGGAGGTCACGAGTTCGCTCAAGGGGTTTTTCATAAAATCGGCGCTCTCTCTGGGGAATACAGTCTACTTTCTTGGAGGCTCCTCAAACGGGACGGTTCTTGGGGCAATCGTCGGGAACTCCACCATCTGGGCCAAGCGGTACACCCTGATTCCCGAGAAAACCTGCACTGAGAAGAGGGAAAACGTTACCGTCCTGAGCACGAAAACCTCCACAACTGAACCGGCACCAATTCTAACGGCATCAAACGGCCACCTCATTTTCCAGCTCCCCATTGTGGAGGCCTTTAGACTGACATGCAACGGTCTTAACTCTACTTATGCGATAATCAAAACCAACACGATGGGAACCGTCGTGGACAGCTTTGTCGCGGTCACAGAAGGGAAAGACGTGAAAGAGATTGTACCCCTCGGAGACTTTGGAGAACCGGAGGGGGTGAGTGCAAACGGGAATTCCTTCATAGCCCTCTGGAGAGAAACAACCGCCTCGGGGGCGATGTTGCACTTCAGGGGCTTTGCAATAGTCTCGAACTTTGGGATTAAGCCCAGTGGACCTGAAATTAAAGGGTACAATTTCAACATCGAGGTGCATCCTGTACAGGTCCTGCTAACCCCAGGGCCAGATGTTAAGTCGAACGAACTCGGCATCAGGGTAGTGGACGAACCGGTAACCTTTGAGAAGACAAAAGAACTTCCTGCCAGAATAATCACAATAGAGGACTCGCCCAAAGAGAGCATTTGCGGGCCAGGAATCATCCTTCTACTTTCTCTCCTCGCTACACTGCGGAGGCGCGGATGACTTTCCTTTTTCCGCCTTTCGAGTGAAAGATTTATAAAGGGGCCCTTGTAGGTTTTAGTGATTCCCAGGGGGTTAGTCCTAAGTCTAAACGAAGCGAAAAGCATTCCCCCTTGAAAAATCCCGTGTCGTAAATTAGAATTTGCCCGTTGGGGCCCGTAAAAGTTGAGAGGTGGTGAAAATGGTTCAGAAGGCGCACAGCTTTAGGAGGAAGACCAGGGGTAAGCTCAGTAAGAAGCCGAGAAAGAGGGGCCTTCCCCCGCTCACCAGGTTCCTTCAGGAGTTTGAGGTCGGGCAGAGGGTTCACATCGTCATAGAGCCGAGCTACCACAAGGGCATGCCCGACCCGAGGTTCCACGGAAGAACTGGAACCGTCGTCGGCAAGCGCGGCGATGCTTACATCGTCCAGATAAGGGACGGGGGCAAGGTTAAGACCTTCTTCATACACCCGGTTCACCTCAGGCCACAGAAGGGATGAGCATGATAGGCCGTAAAAAGCTCGGGGAGCGCTACCTCACGATAGCCGAGACCAAGGAGCTCCTCGAGCGCAGAAAGGAGGAGGGCATGGAGGAGAACCCCGAGGAGCCGATGTTCTACGAGGCAAGGGTTAGTCTTGAGCACGCCGAGAAGTTCGCCAAGCTCAGCCCTGAGAAAGCGAAGGAGCTCAAGGAAAAGCTTATGGAGCTCTTTGACTGGATTGACGACAGAATAGCCTCGAAGATAGTGGACATCCTCCCCGAGGACTACCTCGACATCAGGGTCATCTTCGCGAAGGAGGACTACATGCCCTCGCCTGAGGAGGCCGAGGAGATAGTCAAGCTCGTTGACGAGTACCGGCCCCTCGACTGATTTTCTCCTTTTCTTAGCGTGAGGAAAGTATAAAAACTCCGGGCCAAAATAAGTTCTGGGGGAGAGAGAATGGACAGGTACAGGAGACATTCTTACCGTGAAAGCCTCGAGAAGAAGAGGCGAAACCTTGAATATGAGGAGTACGCCTACGTGCTCGACTACCTTCCAGAGGGTTATTACGTTGACCTGACTACTGGACGGCGAACGGGCAAGCCCGTTGCCCAGGTGCTCGGTGAGAAGGCATTCACGCTCCTCGAGGTAACGCCCAAAGAGGACCTCATGCTCTACGAGAGGGTTTTCATCGGCAAGGGGCACCGCGATAAAATCCTCCTCATCAACAAGAAGATAACCTACAACGACCTGACCGACACCGCGAAGGCCGAGCTTCCGTACGTCGTAGAGGAGATTGTTAAGAACAACGAGGAGCGCTTTGTCCAGTTCTTCAACGTCGCCCCGCCGATAACCAACAGGCTCCACAGCCTCGAGCTCCTGCCAGGCATAGGAAAGAAGCATATGTGGGAAATCATCGAAGAGAGGCAGAGGGAGCCATTTAAGAGCTTTGAGGACCTGAGAAAGCGCGTTAAGGGTCTTCCCGATCCGGTCAAGATGATAGCAAAGAGAATCGTTGATGAGCTCCAGGACAAGGACCGCTACAAGCTCTTCGTCGGCCACAGGAGGATTTTCAGGGGATGAGGGACGAGCTCTTCTCCCTTATTTACAAGTACAACCTCAGGCCCAACCGCGACCTCGGTCAGAACTTTCTAATAGTGCCCGACATCATCGAGAGGAACGTGGAGAGGGCCGAGCTGAGTGAACGTGATGTCATTCTCGAAATTGGGCCGGGTCTGGGCGTTCTCACAAAGGAGCTCGCCGAGAGGGCGGGAAAGGTCTACGCCATCGAGAGGGACAGGCGGATAATAGAGATTCTCAGGAAGGAGTACGCATGGCCGAACGTTGAGCTCATCGAGGGGGACGCAGTTAAAGTTGAGTGGCCGGAATTCAACAAGATGGTCTCCAATCTGCCGTATCAGATTTCCTCGCCGGTGACCTTCAAGCTCCTAAAGCACGACTTCGAGCGGGCGGTTTTGATTTACCAGCTTGAGTTCGCCGAGAGGATGGTGGCGAAACCAGGAGACAAGAACTACTCGCGCCTTTCGCTGATGGTTCAGGCGAAGGCCAACGTCGAGCTCGTCGAGAGGATTGGAAAGGGTGCCTTCTGGCCGAGACCGAAGGTTGATTCGGCCGTCGTCGTAATCAAGCCAAAACCGAGAGACGAGCGTATAAAGCTCGACGAAAACCTCGTCAAGGCCCTTTTCCAGCACAGAAGGAGCACGGTCGCTTCGGCCCTCAAGAAGTCGGCCCACATGCTCGGAGTTGACAAGAGAAAGCTCAAAGAAGTGAGAAACCTGCTGAACTCCGTCCCCCACTCGGACAAGAGGGTCTTTCAGCTCGGCCCGGCTGAAGTCAAGGAGATTGAAGAGCGTCTGAAGGAGGAGGGGATTATAGGGGCTCCTCACCCGTGAGCTCGCGGTAGAGCTCCCTCAACAGTTCTCGGTTCGTGTTTTCAAGCGCCCTTGCCCGGGAAAGGGCCTCCTTAGCGTCCTCAGAGAGGAGTCCCTCAAGCCTCGTCAGGATTCTGTCAGAGAGGTCTTCAAACTGAATCAGGTATTCTATTATTTCACCGACGTTGCCGGAATAGACCAGCCTCCAGAGCCGGTCCTTTAAAATTTTAGGGCCGGGTGTATCAACCTTGGGCGGTTCCAGGGACTCTCCCGGAAAAAGCTCGCGGAAGAGATTAACGTAGCCTTCTGCCCGTTTAAGGGAGTTCTCATAAAGGTGCTTGAAAAGTCTCGGCACCCTCTGGTCCCACGTCACCTCGCCGCTCATCTCGTAAAGCTCGTAGTAGAGCTCGGCCCTCTTGAGCTCCTGCGTGATGATATGCGAGAGAATTTCCTTTGGACCGAGCCTCGAAAGCTCTTTCAGCACCTCATCAACCCAGCCGGGAACGGCTCCCCCTTCCATGATTACCCCCATCACTGTTGGCCGATTGGTTTTTAAAACCCATCGCGTACGGCGGGACATGCGGATAGTGCTGATAGACGGCTACACCGATGAGCCGGCGGGTCTTGGCGTCCCGCCCTACCTTGGAATCTACCCCAGATACGCCTACGGTGCGATAAAGAAGGCCCGAAAGGACGCCCAGGTATTCTACCTGACGATTGACGACCTGCGCGCGACCTTCCTCGGTGAGAGAGGGATAGAGACTAGGAACAAGACCCCCAACTTTCCAAAGACCAGGGAGATTCTGGAGAAGGCCGATTTGGTAGTTTACATTGGTGGTCTCCACACACCCGGAAAATACCTCTCCGCCGTTCCGGGAAGCGTTGAAGAGGTGGCACGGTTCCTGAGGGACGTGAAGGCGACCAAAATCCTTGGCGGGCCAGCGTTCATGGGTTCGGCCTCGATGGGTGGCGTCAAAATCACGAGCCGGGAGCTCCAGCTGGCCGAGAGCGTTTTTGATTACGTCGTCTACGGAGACCTTGAGGCCTTTCTCTTCGATTACCTGACTAACCCAAAGGACGCTGACCCCTTCAGGTTCAGGAATTATAACGAATTGCGCGATTATGCAATTATCGGCGCTGAGGTGGTTAAGCAGTTTCCCGATTATCCCGACTTCGTCATCGTGGAGATTGAAACCCAGCGGGGCTGTCCAAAGGCGATGGGCATAGGGGGCTGTTCCTTCTGCACCGAGCCAGTTCGCTATAAAACCGTCGAGGACAGGCCTGTTGAGGACGTTGTCGCCGAGGTAAAGGCCCTCTACGACCTCGGAGTGAGACACTTCAGGGTTGGGAGACAGAGCTGTATATTCTCCTATATGGCGAGGCCGAACGGACGCGTTCCGGTTCCTAACCCCGATGTCATTGAAAAGCTCTTCGCCGGAATTCGTTCGGTCGCCCCGGACGTTAAAACGCTCCACGTGGACAACGCCAACCCAGCTGTTATAGCCAACTACCCGGAGGAGAGTGTGAGGATTGCGAAGGCGCTCATAAAGTACGGGACGCCGGGCAACGTCGTTGCCTTCGGCCTTGAGAGCGCCGACCCGAAGGTTGCCAGACTGAACAATCTGAACGCGACCGCCGAGGAAACCTACGAGGCCGTGAAGATTCTCAACAAGGTCGGCGCGAGGAGAGGCTACAACGGGATGCCCTGGCTCCTGCCGGGGATAAACATAATCTTCGGCCTGCCGGGCGAGACAAAGAAGAGCTACGAGATAACCTTCCAGTTCCTCAAAAGGCTCCTCGACGACGGGCTGATGGTAAGGAGGATAAACATAAGGCAGGTCGTAGTCTTCCCTGGAACGCCCCTGTGGCATATGCGGAACAAGGTCAGGACTGAAAGGCACAAGCGGCTGATTCAGCACTACCGGCACAAGATAAGGCACGAGATTGACCTGCCGATGCTCAAGAGGGTCGTCCCCGTTGGAACTGTGCTGAGGGACGTTCGGACTGAGGTTTTTGACAATGGCCTGACCTACGGAAGGCAGATAGGAAGCTACCCACTCATCGTGGGGATTCCCAAGGAAGTCCCCCTCAACCGCTTCTACGACGTTCTCATAGTTGACCACGGCTTCAGGAGCATAACGGGAGTTCCCCTTCCGATAAACGTGAACCGCGAGAGTCCGAAGGTTCTGCAACTCATCCCCGGAATCGGAAAGAAGACAGCAACCAGAATCCTCTCAAAGAGACCCTTCAGGGACGAGAATGAGTTCTTCAGGGTTGTTGGGGAGGATAAAAGGGAAATCCTGGAGGGAAAAATCAGCCTGTAGCCGAGACTATCTCTGGGTTTTTGCCCTCGGGCCACTGAAACCCTATGATGTTCTCAATGAGAACTATCTCCGCGCGAAGGGTTTCGTCCGTTGTCCCCTCGATAACGAGAAGACCCTTGCGGGGGATGTAAACGCAATTGCACTTCGCGCCTTCAGCTGGCCCGATGAGAAGGACCGTTAGCACTTTTTCGTTTCCGAGGGCTCCCCTGCCTATCTCGAACTTTGTCCAGAAGCTTAGATAGGCAACATCGTGTCTCCGCTGGGTCTGTTCATAGGCGTATTCCTTTGCACTGGCATTGTCATAGCCCTTGGACTTCGCGAGCAGATAGTAGTTCATTGAAAATATACTCGACACTAGTGCGGAAATCTCAGTAACAGCGGCTGTCCTGAACTGGCAACTTCCAGGGTAAAGATTGGGATTAGTCTTGCACTCTTGAACATCAGGGCTTCCTAAGACTATCACAAATCTATCGTAGAGACCCCTCAGCGTAAGGTTTAGGTCAACTTCTGGACTGCCCGTTATGTAACTTTTGAGGGTTATGTTAAAGGCCTTCGAACCGGGAGGAAGAGACTTCTGAACCTGACTGTACTGAGCTGGATTCATGATGTAGAACTGACCACCGGAGTACAAAACCACGTAGTGAGATTCGCCCTTGGGATTTCCAGGGTTAATAACATTGGAGAACTTTGAGTAGCTATAGAGAACGTAGGAGACTGGCGCCAGAACAACGAGCAGTACAATGATTAGAGCAACTGTCTTTTTGTTCATTCAAAAGACCTCCCCAAGAATAAGAAGCGAAGATAAAAGAGGGGAAGGAGTTCACTCCTTCGCGAGCTCGGCGATGTGCTCCATGAGCTTCTTAGCGGCAACCCTAGTCTCGTTCCTGGTGGCACCAGCAACGATGACGACGTCGTAGCCACCAAGGGCGTCCTGGAGGTACTCAACGTCGCCAGCGCTGCTGTACCAGTCGACCTCGCTGACGTTGTTCTCGACGAGGTACTTGGTGACGCTGTTGGCAACAGGACCGCCGACGAGGATGAGGTTGCTTCCTGGGTCGTTGACGTTAATCTCGTAGTCCATGTAGACAATCGGCTCGGTGACGGGCTTGAGCTCGATGGTGGTAGCGGTAGCGTAGATGCCCTCGATGGTGTAGTCGCTGTCCGGAATCTTGTCGCCAACCTTGAGCTCCTTCTCGACGACCTTGCCCTCCTTCTCCTTGAGGCAGATGTAGGCGTAAGCAACGATGTATGACTTGTCCTTCGGGGCCTCAACGAATTCGTCGGTGGCTGGGTTGTAGTACTTTTCGTAGGCCTTCTCTTCGTACTTGTACTTGAGGTCGTAGACACCGAAGACGTCAATCGGGTTGCCTTCCTTCTTAACGGCGTTGACGAGGGTTATGTTGGTAATGTACCACTTGCCGTCCTTGAGGGCAGTGCTGACGGTAGCATTCCATCCGTCGGCGGGATGGAAGACCGGACCGAGGGTCTGGATGCCATACTCGGCGTAGATGCTGGCGATGATGTGGTTGTCGATACCGACGAAGGTGTCCTCAAGCTTGAGCACAAGGTCAGCCTTGTTGCCAGCGGCGGCAAGGCTGTCGTAGGCCTCAACCTGGCCGTCCTCCTCGACGAAGTACTTCGGAGCGTCCTTGTCGAGGATGACCTGACCGGTCTGGGCGCCGGTGGCGGCGTCCTTAACTATGACAAGGGCCCTGGTCTCCTGGAGGTTGATGTCGAGGACGGTAACAACCCAGTTGGTTCCCGGAATGGTCTTGCTCTGGCCAACCTCGTACCACATCGGGTTGTCCTCGGGTATCATACCGGCGGTGAAGGTGCCGTTGCCGACCTCAAGGACGTTGTACTCCTTACCGAAGACCGTGAAGCTCATACCACCGCTAACGCCCGGGAAGACTTCCTCAACAATGGTTCCGCCGTTGGCAGCAACCTCCTCAGCGTCGCCGATGTAATAGTTGGTAACGTTCTTGCTCTCCGTCTTGGTACCCCACTCCGGCTTACCGAGGACAACGGTCTTCGTGGTGGTAACGCTGTAATTGTAGAGGACGTAGTCAACGAAAATGCTGAGCTTGCCCGGCTCGACGACAAGGTCAGCCTTCTTCGGAGGAGCAACCTTGGTCCAGTTGCTCGGGTCAATGCTCTTGAGGGCGGGGTTCTCTATGGTAACGTGCCAGTCAATACTGTACTTGCCAGCCTTGTCCTTGCCCTCGAGGGTCACCGGGACGTTAAATGCGCCCTGCCACTCGGTGTAGTTGGCAGTAAAGGCAGCACCGTTGTACCAGTAGTCACCAGGAAGCTCCTTGTAAGAGGTGGCCCACTCAGTTATGTTGCTAACTCCGTGGTCCTCGGTTATGGTAGTGAAGTTGTAAGCGTAGATGGTCCACATAGCCTCGGTCTCGGGTGGGTACTCAGCCTTAATCTTGACGTAAGCATCCTGGGCCTCAACCTGCTTGGTGGTGTAAAGCAGGCTTCCAAGGGCAACAGCTATGTCAGCAGCGCTCGCAACGTCCATAGCAGCAGCGTTGCTTCCAACCACGATTTTAACGTTCGGGGTACCGTCAGACTTAACGAAGAAGCTCTTCGGTATCTTCTGAACATCGGTAGTGGCGCTGGCAAAGCCGATGGTGGCGCCAATCATTGCGGCACCAACGGCGAGTGCCGCGATTTTCTTCACCTTCATTTCACAACACCTCCTTAAGTTGTTGGGCTACAGCCCCATCTAAGTGTTGTCACTGTCATTTGGTGCCCAAAGGGTATATATACTTTTCGCTTTCAGACCCTTTCACTGGCCCAAAAAAGCTCGCCGATTGCCGTAAATGATAAAAGAAAGCTTAACTAAATGCCTATGGCAAATTCGCCTTTTGCCGATAATATCATTGGTTCGACATAAGGGCCTTTTTAACTGGTCTGCTCGTGAGCTCGTTAACGAAGCCTCCAAGGTCAGTCAAAGTGTTCTGGAGTTCCCCCGCGGTAACGTCTATGATTTCTGGCTCAAGGATCGAGATGGCAACAGGAGCATACTTGCCAACCAGCTGGAACAGCGTCTCAAAGTTCGACAAGAGCTCAACCGCAAGGAGTCCCTTGAACTCTCCGTCTTCCTCTGAGCCCTCCAGTGCCATGAGGTTTATCAAACATCCCTCCAGCGACAGGGCCTTTTTCATAGTTTCCTCGACGGAGGCTTTATCCTTGCCTGAGACCTCAATGACCAGGCGGTACCTGATGTACCTGTCGTCGAGAATTAGGGATTCAATTTCTTCCCTCGAATACCCAATCCTCGGTTCTGGAATCTCGCTCAGGTCCGGATAGGCCGCGAGACTGCCAAATTTGTTCATCAGCTTCCCCATTACGAGGGACACATCCCCGAGAATCTTCATAAGGCTCTTTGAGTCCAGTTCGATTTTACCGGGAGCGAGAACTTCAACGATGGCAGGACCGTACTTTAGGACGGCATTGACGACTCCCTCAAAGGTTCCCCGAACTTTCGCCTCTATTACTGAGGAGTACTTGAGTACCCCTTCCCCTTCCATTATATCCTCGGGGTTAATTTCGAGAACTTCGACCAGGGTCTCCCCCTTTAGCTCTCTTACAATATTCTCTACAGCGCTTTCTAAAGCTTTCTTGTCGTTGGAAAGGCCTTCGATGTAAAAAATCGCCTCAATCTTGCCCATTTTCACCACCACATCCCCGGATAGCGCCTTTTCTTGTAGGTGCCAACTATCGGGATTTTCTCACCGCAGTACTTACACCTTCCATCCTCGGTGACCTTGTACTCGGTAATCTCAAAGCCGTAGCGGACTATTAAAGGCTTTCCGCAACGGGGGCAGTAAGTGTGCTCCCCAGGATGACCCGGCACGTTGCCGATATAGACGAACTTCAGGCCCTCTTCTTTAGCTACGCGATAGGCCATCTCTATCGTTTCGAGCGGTGTCGGCGGAAGGTGCTTAAGCTTGTAGTGCGGGAAGAAGCGCGAGAAGTGCACCGGCGTGTCGTCGCCGAGGTTTTCAACCACCCAGCGGGCGAATGCCCGTATCTCCTCTTCCCTATCGTTGAGCGTCGGGATTATGAGGTAGGTCAGCTCGACGTGGATTCCGAAGTCCTTCTTGGCTATAACTGCCGTCCTCCTGCTCGGCTCACCGCTTGGAACCCCGGCTATCTTCATGTAGAACTCGTCGCTGAAGGCTTTGATGTCGATGTTCATCGCGTCGATGTAGGGTGCGAGCTCCCTGAAGGACTCCTCGTTGATGTAGCCGTTGGTGATGAGGAGGTTGTAGATTCCTTCCTTCTTCGCGAGCTTCGCCGTGTCGAGGACGAACTCGTACCAGATTACGGGCTCGTTGTAGGTGTAGGCTATGCTCTCACAGCCGTAGCGCTTCGCTATGGCAACGACCATCTCGGGCGTCATATCGTGGAGGTAGGGGAAGCTTTCATCCGCCTGACTTATCTCCCAGTTCTGGCAGTGCTTGCAGTGCATGTTGCATCCAACGGTGCTTATCGAGAGCGCGCACGAGCCGGGCCAGAAGTGGAAGAGCGGTTTCTTCTCCACGGGATCTGCGGCTATGGAGGAGACCTTACCGTAGTTGAGCGTGTAGAGCTTACCCCCAATGTTCTTTCTGATTCTGCAGGAACCCCTCTTTCCCTCGCTGATGATGCAGTTGAGAGGACAGAGCTTACACCTAACTTTGCCCCCCTCGAGGGGCTCCCAGTAAAGGGCCTCCCTCATAACTCTCACCCAATTAGAGTCCGTTCACTCACGTTTAAGCTTTTGGTATTCCTCGTAGAACTCCCGAAGCGTTAAAAATCTCGCGCCGTTATCGAGATGGAACTCAATCAGCTTCCTGAGCTTTTCCAGGGCACTTTCTCCAGTCCCAAACCAGCAATCGGGTCTAAGGGTCCTGGGCATTCTAACGAACTCCCAGGGGTGAAAGATGTAAACGATTGGACTTTCAAACTTCCGGTGAAACCTCTTCTGTATCCTCCAGGGAAGGCGCGTAACTATAGAGGTAGTCGTGGCGGGAACTTCAAGAACGCCGTTGATTTCGGTAACTCCTTCTCCCCAGCCCTTGTGCCTGGCCTTCGTCGAATCGACTTTAAAGCCGAGCTCGGCAAGAATGCGGTAGTACCCATCTGGAAACTGAAAGTTGGGGGCGCGGAAGGAGACAGGGTCGGAGAAGCGGGAAAGAATTTCCCTCGCCTCTTCAAGTCTGCGCTTTGCCTCCTCAAAGGAAAGCCGGTCAAATCGCTCGTGTTCAAGGCCGTGACAGCCGAGCTCGTGCTTCTTCCCAGCGCACTCAGCCAGCTCCGGGAATTCCTCCGCGATTCTGCCGGTGAAGAGGAACGTTCCTTTGATTTTAAACTCCTCGAGGAGGTCCATAACCCTCGGCAAGCCTTCCTCCATGCCCCTTCGGGTTTCCGCAAACGGAGGGCAATCCCCCTCAACATCGAATGTTAGAATAACGATTTTATCCATCCCCTACCACCTCGTCGAGAACCTCACGGTAGAGAGCCTCAATTTTCCTGACCACTACATTCCAGTCGTAGACTTTCTCGACCCGCCTCTTCCCAAGCCTGCTAAGGCGCCTCTCAACGCTCTGGTTGTTGAGAACCAGGTTTATGGCATTGGCGAGCTCCTTCGCGTTTCCGGGCGGAACGAGCAACCCACAGCCGTCGATTATCTCGGGGATTCCACCTACCTTCGTTCCGATGACAGGTGTCCCGCTGGCCATTGCCTCGAGAAGGACTATGCCAAAGGCCTCGCTCAGGCTTGGGAGGACAAAGACGTCGCTTGCCCGGTAGTAGAGGGGAAGCCTCGAGTACTCGACCACCCCGAGAAACTTTACTTTCTTGGATACGCCGAGGAGCTTTGCCCTCTCCCTGAGAAGGGGAAGCATGCTTCCCTGGCCTGCTATCAGGAGGGTTCCATCCACGTGTTTCATCGCATTGATGAGCGTGCTGACCCCCTTTCTCGGCTCCAGCCTGCCCACGTAGAGGATGACCCCCTCGCCGAGACCCAGCTTCTCCTTGGCTTCCTCCTTTGAAAGGGGAATGTCAAAGAAATCCACGTTGACACCGTTCTGGATTACTTCGATAGGGACGCGGGTAAAGCGCCTCATGAATTCCTTTGAGGCCCTGCTGACGGCGATTATCCTGTGTGGGTTGTGAAGGTAGTATCGGTAGTATGGAAAGGCCATCCTGGCGAGGGCCTTTATCAGGGGTGAGTTCTCGTAGTTGATGCTGTGCGTTGTCAGGAGAGTGGCCTTGCCAGCCTTCCTACCGGCGGAGACGGCCTTGAGGGCGAGGGGAGTGAAAGCGTGCTGACCGTGAACGACATCGTAGTTCCGCACGTATGGAATGAGACGAGAGGCGTTTCTGGAGAAGACCGTCATATTGATTCCAATGCTCCCAAAGGTGTAACCTGGAACCTTGATTAGACCTATCCCCTCCCTTTCCAGCTCGGTTTCCTTTCCGGTCTCACGGTCGTTCGTGATTATATCAACTTCGTGACCGAGCTTCCTCAGGTAAAGCGCGAGGTCGTGCATATGAACCGCGACGCCACCGAGTTTTGGATAGTACCAGTCGCTCACTAGCGCGATTTTAAGGCTCTCCATACTTCCCTTCCCCCGGACGTGAAGAGCACCAGCAACCCCGATATGCTACCAAGAACATAGGAGATAAACCTTTCGAGCAGCACGGTTGAAACGGCCGTCGCTGGAGGGAAGCCCAGGTATGTGAGCGTCCCGACCAAGCCACCCTCAACGACTCCAATCCCACCCGGAGTGAAGGCGGCGATACCGAGTATCAGGTTGATAACCGAGGCGAGGACTAAAACTGGGAGGGAGACGTTCAAACCTATTGCCAGCGTGATTAGCTTGAGCCTGAGAACGTCGAGAACCCAGACTAAGGAGCTGATACCTATCCCAACCAGGTTGACGTCACCACGTTTCCTAAGGGTTACTATTCTCTCCCGCTCTTCCTCCGAGAGGTTCACCCTGAAGAGGCGAAGGGTGAGCTCTATGAACTTCTCCCACTTGAGCCATACGAGGACGAGTCCCACCACGAGGGGAGCCAAGGCGAAGGCTTCAGAAGTCGTGAAGTACAGGAAACCCAGAGCTACCATTACCATGACGGGTATCGACTCGAGTATTCTCTCGTAGACCACACTAACGGCTGAGATTCTCATTGGAACCCCCTGAAGCTTGGAAATCCACGCCATCCTGAGAAGTTCACCCCCACCCCTGCTCATCGGCGTTATGTTGTTCACGAAGAGACCCGCAAGGTTGGCCTTGAAGAGCTCAGCGAGGGGAACGTCAACGCCCGTCCCCTTGAGAACGTACTTCCAGCGGAGGGCGAAGAGGAGAACACTCACGTAATACGTTGCTATGGCTGGAAGAAAGTAGTGCAAACTCGCGCATCTAACCTCCTGAATGCCGGTCAGTACCTCCATTTTAATACTACCCAACATACGGAAGTCCTTCACCTCAGCGATTATAAATCTTCTGGTGGCTCAGGTGCTCCCATCCAAGCCTGGGGAGGGGTTCCTTCCGGTCGCCAACAACAAAGTAGATGCCCGTTCCTTTAACAACCCTCCCAACAACCGAAAACTCAAAATCAATGCCCTCCACGATGTCCGGTGGAACCGTGAAGACAAGCTCGAACTCCTCCCCGCTCGCGAGGGCGACCTTTACCGGGTCAAGGCCTAAAAGCTCCGCCACTTCATCAACGCCCTCCCCGAGAGGAAGTCTCTCCGGATAAACCTCGATTCCAACACCGCTCATCTCCGCGAGGATGTAAAGCTCCTTCGCAAGGCCGTCGCTTATATCTATCGCCGAGCTGGCGACCTTCGAGAGCGCAATCCCTTCCCCAACCCTCGCCTTTGGCTTGAGAAACTTCTCATAGAGGGCCTTCCTGACGGCGTCGCTCACCTCGAGCCCGTTCTTCCAGACAAGGTAGCCAGCCAAGGCCCTCCCCAGGTCGCCGGTGACGCAGACCAATTCCCCTGGCTTTGCCCCCGAGCGCGTGAGCAATCTCTCGGCAAGCCCCAGCGCTATACCGTCTATGATGAGGTCGTCGGCCTCGTTGGTGTCCGCACTCAGGACGGGAAGGCCGTAGAAGTCGAGGGCCTCACCGATTCCCCTCGCAATCCCCTCAAGGTAGTCCGAATCCAAATCCCCTGGGATGCCGAGGGAGAAGAGGAAGCCGAGCGGTTCCGCCCCCATCGAAGCTATATCGCTCACGTTCATCGTTACGGCCTTGAAGCCGACCTGCTCGGGAGTCATTATATCGGGCACGTCCGTTTTCCTGACGAGCATGTCGTTGGTCGCGACGAGCCACTTCTCGCCGAGCCTTAAAGCTCCAGCATCATCGCCGAGGGGTAAATCACCCTGTCGTTTGAGGTGCCTGAGGAAGAGGTCTATGATTTCGGATTCCCTCACCTTTTCACCCCCAGGAGCCACCGCCACAGGGGTATCAGTTCAACGTCTCCGATTTTCTCCTCCTCGTCCCACGTTATGAGCACCTTTCCGCGAACGGGTAGCACCTTTGAAGCTTCCTCAAGGGCTTTGATTTCCCGTTCGAGAGTCCCCTCGGTGGAACGTGTTACCTGAATCAGCCTGTAATAATCTCCTTCCTGGATTACAAAATCGACTTCAAACTTGTGGGTCTTGAGGTAGTACGGCCTGATTCCCTGCCTAAAAAGCTCAACTAAAACGGCGGACTCCATCAGCCTTCCGAACTCAACCTTATCCTTAAACACCCTCGCCAAGCCAGAATCAACGAGGTAAACCTTAGGAGGGGCCTTCTCGCTCTCCCTCGGCGGCGCAAGCCTTCTGACCCTCAGAACGAGGTACGCGTCCTCAAGATGTTCAAGGTAAGCGGACAGCGTGTTCCTGTTGGTCTCGACTCCCATGCCTTTCATATATCTAACCGTCTTGCTCACCGAGAACTCCCTGCCAAAGGACGAGCCGATAAGCTTCAGGAGGAGCTTAAGCGCCCTCGTGTTCTTTACCCCGAAGCGCTCAACAACGTCGCGGTAGAGTATCAAATCGACGTAGCCTTCGAGGGTTCTTCTTTTCAAAAGCTCTGAGTCTTCGAGAACGACCTCGGGGAAGCCACCCCATAGGAGGTACTCCTCGAGGAGGGCCTTAACTCTTGCCTTCTTTGGAAGGGATTCTCCAGGTGTGAAGGACTTGGCCCGGAGAAACTCCCTGAAGGAAAAGGGGTAGAGTTCAAACGAAATTCCCCTTCCCCTCAACTGGGTCGCGATTTCCCTGCTGAGGAGCTTAGATGATGAGCCGGAAACGAAAACCGTGTGGCCGAGAGAGATTGCCCTTTTGACGAAGAGCTCCCAGTTTTCAACCTCCTGAATCTCGTCCAGAAAGAGAACGCCTTTTTTCTCACCGTAGATTTCGTGAAAGACTTCAAGGAACTCGTTGAGAGTCTTGAGCGTTGGGGGATAAATTCTATCGTCGTCAAGAGGCAGGTAGAGGGCGGGAACCTTTCCAAGGAGACCTTTGAACCGCTGGAGCATGTAAAAGCTCTTACCCGCTCTTCTCGGGCCGGTTATTGCCATTGCCCTCGGAACCCTCGGCAGAGGGATATCAAGCTCCCTTTCAACACCTCCAACGTCGAGTTCAAGGTAGTCCTCGACGACCTCCCTAACGCTTTCCATCACTCACACCTTGCTAATTTCAATTGGCAAAGTTTTAAAGATTTTGCCAATCACGTTTGGCAACTTTTCACGAATCCTGCCAATCTCACCGGGCAACCTTGAGGAAGTCCGTTATGCTCCTCTGCCTCGGCCTCTCGGTTTCATCAGGAACTTCCACCTCAACGCTCTCAAGCTCCTCAACCCTCGCCCTCCTTATCTCCTCAGGGAGCTTTATCTCCCCGTACTTCCCGCCACCACCCGGGATAACGATGAGCTTCCCGTTGCGGTAGGCCCATATAGCCTTTGCCACTTCCTCGTGGACTCTGGCAAGCTCCCCGACGGGAACGTCAACGAGAACCATAATCTCGCTCCCGAAGTCCCTCAAAAAGCGTTCCCATATCAGCCTAACGGCCTTGGTTTCAACCCCCTTGCCGATGACCATTGAGATAATCTCGGCGAGGGGAGCGAGGCGCAGGTAGGGAGGCCTGTCCTTTGGCCTCTCGTTAGTGTCAGCCAATTCCAGGATTCTGTCGCGAACGCCCTTCTTTATCCGACCGCCGCACTTTGGACACCTCCATTTGAAGGCTTTTGCCTCGCCGAGGGAGTAGTGGGCGTAACAGCGGGAGCAGGCCGTTAGATGATACTTGCCGAGCCTCGGGTCCAAACCAGCGTTCAGGACGATTCTCCTCCCACCGCGCCTTAGAATCGCCTTTCGAATTTCTTCAAAGGTAACCTCCTCAACCTCAAAGCGGTTGAACTCCCGCCCGAGGCGGTGGGGCATCGGCGAGTGGGCGTCGCTGTTGCTGAGGTAGGTAAGCCTGTGGTGGGCCTTTATCATATCGGCCATCTCGCTGTCGGCGGAGAGGCCCAGCTCGAGGAAGTGTATTTTAGCTCCTCCATATGCCTCCTCCAGACTGTCGTACTCCTTGTATAGGCTCGTCCAGGGGGTGAAGGCGTGAGCGGGGCCGATTAAGACACCGAGCTCGTTCGCTATGTCGGCTATTTCAGCCGCGGAGAGGCTCAGGTGCGGCCTTCCCTCGGTCTCGATGTCTGTTGAGTACCTCCTGAGGATTTCCCTCATCTCGCGGACGGTATCGATGCTTGGAAAGATTAGGACGTGGTGAACCCTCCTGCTGTCCTCGACCTCAGTTGTGAGGAGGAAGCGGACTTCATTGAGCTCGTAGGTTCCTTCGTCAACTTTTTTCGCGTATTTGAGAAGCTCTGCCTCCCAGTGGGGGTTGAGTATGTCGCCCGTCCCGACCAGGCCGAGACCTTTGAAGCGCGCGTTTTCTGCAAGATTGGGTATCGTCATTGCCTTCGAAACAGCCTTCGAGTAACGCGAGTGGATGTGTAGGTCAGCGTCAACGAGCATGAAACCACCTCAGTCTATGTACATCCCCTCCAGTCCGCGGTAGTATGCGGTGTATATGTCCTTTTTGGTCACGACGCCGATGAGCCTTCTGTCGTTCGGTCCCCTGA
>NZ_JAMOQU010000091.1 GCF_027063845.1 Thermococcus sp. | reverse complement strand
GGAGAAAGGAAAGGAAACGACATCATCTCCTGAGTTTAAGACAAAACACCTCCTCGACATTTCTCGCATCATAAAGCTTGTATCGGGCCTGTTCCTGGCCGTTGGCATTGCCTACGTTGTGCTGAAGCGTAAAAGCCTCCCAGAGCTATCCCTGCCGTCCCGTCAGGTTTACATGGAGCCGTTGAAGGTTCTCAGCCCTGTTAGGAGGGTTTTCATACCCAACGAGCCGGTAAGGGTCGTGTTGAACAGGCCCACGGAAGCTTTCCTCGATGGCGAGCTCCTTGGCAAAGGAGATGCATTTGAGCTTCGGCCAGACGTTGGGACCCACGTTTTCTCAGCGGAGGACGTTAGCTTTGAGTTCCACGTCCTTCCCCCGCGCGAGGCCGTGATTAAGGCCTACAACCTGCATTTTCTCCCCTACGTGGAGTCCCTTGGAGTGCCCACCGAGAGGAGGACGCCCTTTGAGATAGTCCGCGCCCTCAGAAGTAAGGGGCTCGATGACCCTGCCCTTGAGGCAATCGCGTCCCTCTTCGTTTTAGCTGACTACGCGGAGCGTCCCCTTGAGAGTCGCGACTTCATAGAGTTCGTGGAAGCCCTTGAGAAGCTGGGGGTGTTCGGTGATGGAGAAGAGTAAGGTCAATTCAATCCTCTCAACGGCCTTTACCTGGGCTGTGCTTGGCCTGATGTTCATGAAGGAACCCGTTCCGTCCATACTCCTTGGGATAGGTGCGGGAGTTGCAATGTTCGCTAGATACGCAAGAAGGTATCATGACCTCCTCATTCGGGGCGTGGGGTTCGGCGTGGCTTCCCTTGCGTTTCTCCTGTACACTGGCTCACATTGGTACAAATGGTTTTTCGCTGGAATCACCGCTTGGGTCGCTGTTTCCTACGTCCTGGCCTACCTCCTTAGGGCGATGTTCGATAACGATTTCATTGAGCGGAAATTTCTCGCGTTCCTTCTCGTTGGAGCCGTCTTTTCGTTCCTGCTTGCGTACCCGAATCCCAGGGGAGCACTGCGTTTCTTGCTCCTGCTGACCATGAGCGGATTAATCCTCTACTTGGCCTACGCCGTCTCCACATACATTTCCACTCACCTGGGCAAGAAGTCCCGGGTTGAACCCCTTCCCCTGCCGTCAGGAAGCGTTCGTGAGGACTACTACTCAAGGGAGCTTAGGAGGGTCGTTGAGGCGTTCGTTGAGAAGGGAGACAAGGTTCCTCTGACGGTCTTTTTAATTCGAAACGCTCCGGAAGGCCTCGCCGAGACCCAGCTCCGTGAAATCGTGAGGCCGATAGTGGATTACACTCCCCCCAGCCCTTCGCCACTCCTTCCTCCCTGGGTGGTTGAGAAAAAGCTTGACGATGAGAGGCTCAGACGGCTTGAGATTCTCAGGGACACCCTTAGAAGGCTCGGCTTTTCGGGGGTTGACTCATGAGGCGGATGGACGTCCTGCTGTTCACGACCCTTGTGCCCTTTTCCCTCGCGCTGTTCACCGGGGTTCTCGGTCTGGCATACGCGAGCATAATCCCTGCGTCAATCCTTGCGTACTCCCTCATGTCTGACCTCCCGTCAGGTTTTCACGTTGAAAGAACTGTGGAAGCGCGAAACCTTGCCGTGGGCCGGCGCGCCAGGGTTCACGTTAGGCTCACCGTTGAGCGGGGCGCTGGTTTGGTGTTCATCGGAGACGTTGTCTCTCCCGGGCTTAAGGTTCACGGCCGAAACCGCAGGGTTTTCGTAAAGCTCCCCGGCGAGGTTCTTCAGGTCGAGTATTCCTACGAGGTCTCCCCCGGAAAGCGAGGCGTTCATTCCATCTCTCCCGTGGAGGTCATAGGAAGGGACTTCCTTGGACTCTTCGGGGCAAACTACGGGATATTCGGAGACGAGGTTACGATAGAGGCCAGACCGGTCATTGGTAGTCTCAGGGCGAGTTCCCTGCGGAGTATTCGGGCTAAAAGGCGTGGTCTGCCGGTGGTTCTCTCCCGTAAGGGCATATCCTCCAAGGACTTTAAGGAGATTAGGGAGTATCAGCCAGGGGACCCCCTTAATTCAATCAACTGGAAGGCAACCGCCCGCTTTGGAATTCCCCTCGTCAACGAATACGAGCCCGAGGGTATGGCAACCGTCATGGTGTACGCGGATACGACGGCCGAGATGGGGACTGGGGACGTCTTCAACGGGGCCCTCGAAAGCGCCCTTGGCCTGTCGCTCTCCCTCGTCCACACCCTCCTCAAGGCAAACCTGAGGGTCGGCCTGTATCTGGCGGGCTCTGAAAGGTTCGTAACGCCCAGAACTGGAACTCAGGCATTTTCAAGCTTCCTTAGGGCTGTCCTCTCCGCCGGCCCGTCTCCGAACCCCGAACCGATGCCCCTTGCGGTGGAGCGTTCAAAAAGGGCTGGAAAAGTTGACCTCGCGGTAATCATAACCAACGTCACCCCCTATAACGTCTCGGAGCTGAGAGACGCCATTGGAAAGCTCAGGAAAACCTTTAACTGCAGGGTTCTTCTCGTGGACATCAATCCATACGGGGCGATTGACAAGGACGTCATGCAACTTTCCCGTCTCCACAAGCGAAAGCTGGCGGGGAAGCTCGGCGTGCCCGTGGTGGAGTGGGTTCCCTCCCAAGAAGGCCCAAGCACAGCCCTGAAAAAAGTCCTCGGGGGTGTCTCCCTTGCGCTTTAGGGTCTCAACGAATTCACTCAAGCTCGCCGTTCTGGTCTCACTGCTCCCGTTGGCATGGCTGGCTTCGCTGACGGACGTCCTCAGGTTCCTCGCCGGCAACATTGGGGCCCGGTTTGGAATTTCCGTCTCTCCCCTACTCTTGGGAATCCTTCTTGTCATCGTTCCCGCGCTTATCTACATTTACCTGACCGGAGACCTCATCAAGCCGTTCCTCTTGGCACTGGTTCTGTACCTTCTGCCCGCAATCTTTGGGATAGACTTTAACCTACTCGATAGGTACGTTCCCGGAGCAATCATGCTGTTCACTGGTTTCCTGCTGGCGCTATTTATAACGTGGCTCGAGGGGGATGTTAAGTCTGTTGAGGGCGAGGAGAGTGAAAGGCTCTTCATATCGTCCCTTCGTGAAGTTCTTGTCCCCCTGCCCCTCGGAATAATGCTGACGGCCCTGCTCCTATGGCGTAGTTCCCTTGGAAAAACTCCACGGAACGTCCTTCCCCTTGCATTCCTGCTACCGCTTCTGCTCTTTGCCACCGTGGCCTTTGCGCTTCACTTTAGAGAAGACCAGAATGAGCAGGTACAACCCGCTAAAAAGTCATACCTAATCCTCCGCACAGTTATGAAGGCCGGTGATTCCTTCATTCTCGACGTGTTGGAAAGGACGGAAAGGAGCGTTACTTTCACTCTGTCCGGAGGGTTTCCAGTTGAAAGGCCAATACTCCTCAAACTTGAGTGGGACGATAAAGCTCCAGAGGTGGTCGTTCTGATGTCCCCCTGGGATACGCAAACTCTGCTGAAGACCGAGGAGTTAAGAAAGGGGGAGGAAACGTATTTCATTTACCTCCCTACGTCCCGTGCTCCCAGCTCTCCAGGTATTCCTTCTGCTCCTCGGTGAGCTCTTCAATCTTTATTCCCATCGCGTTCAGCTTAATCCTCGCGACCATCTCGTCAATCTCCCTCGGCAGGACGTAGACCTTTGGCTCAAGCTTCTCGTGGTTCTCCTTGATGTACTGCGCCGCTTTGGCCTGCAGGGCAAAGCTCATGTCCATAATCTCCGCGGGATGGCCGTCGGCCGCCGCTAAATTGACCAGCCTTCCATCTGCCAAGAGGTAGAGCCTCCTTCCGTCCTTAAGCTTGTACTCCCTGATGTTGGGCCTCGGCTCGCTTATCTCAACGGCGAGCTCCTCTAAGTCGGGCTTCCATATCTCGACGTCGAAGTGGCCGGCGTTGGC
>NZ_JAMOQU010000090.1 GCF_027063845.1 Thermococcus sp. | reverse complement strand
TTCCCTCGGTAATCTCGTTGATGTGCTCCTGCTGGCGCTGGGCTTCAATACTAACCTGCTGGACGGCCTCATTAACCTGATTAATAGCCTCAGTGACGTCGCTTGCTATTTTGGCGAGAACGTTGGCACGCTCCTCGAGGGTGTCGGTAACCTTAACTATCTCTCCGATTAGGTTCTTGAGCTTGTGGGTTGTGTTGCGGAGGTCTTCGAGGATTTCCTTGAGTTCGCCCTTGGCCTCCATGCTGAGGCCGTTGCTTAAATCACCCTCCGCAAGGCGCTCAAGCTTGGTTGCTATTGTGTTCAGAGTACCCACTAAGTCCTTTCCTACCGCCTCGAAGGCCTTGATTAAGGCTCCAATCTCATCATCCTCAAGGTAGTGAATTTCCCTAAGATATTTGTTCACCTCACTCAACCTGCCCTCCGCAAGCGCCTGAGCCACCTTACTGAGCCTCTCAAGAGGCTTGAGTGAGCTCGAAACGAGCTTGTAGGATATACCCACCAGAACTGCAGAGACGATGAAACCTGTGATTGTCAGGAGTATCGTTGACTTCCATGTCGCTCTCTTGGTCTCGTCCACCGCCTGTATTATTCCCGCACTTATCTCGTTGACCGGAACCTTCGCGAAGACGTACCAGCCGGTCTCAGGTATTTTAACGCCCGCACTTACTGAACGAACACCGTTCCAAGTATATACGACAGTTGCCTGGTCCTTGCCACTTTTCACAATCTCAGCAATCGGCTTGAGTGCCGGCTCGTTGAAGACGTTGACTTTCATCTCGTACTCCTCGTTAGGGTGAAGTATCGTCATCCCGTCGGGGCCAATAACGTAGGCGTATCCTGTCTTGCCAATCTTGACTTTCTTAACCTCCTGTGCGAGGGTGTCGATGTAAACGTCCAAACCAATGACACCAACGAACTTACCGTTGTAATAGACGGGCACGGCGTAGGTTATAACCCACTTTCCGCTGGATGCGTCCTTGTACGGCTGGCTCCACGCTGGACCGTTCTTTGCTACAGCCTCCTGGTACCAGGGCCTCTTCCGCGGGTCGTAGCCCTGTGGGAGCTCCTGCTTGGGGTAGATGTACATGTTGCCGTTGACGTCGCCGAAGTAAACGGCGCTGAGCAGGGGTTCGGCCTTGGAAACCGTGGCAAAGTGTCCGAGGAGAAGGGGTCTCAGCCTGTCGGCGTAGCCGGGGTCACCGAAGTTAACTCCTTCTTCCTGCATCTCATCGAGGGACTTGGTAACCATTAGCTGTGTTGCGGTTCCGAGGACTTCGACCTCTTTAAAGAACCCGCTGAACTGGTTGGCAAGGGCTTGAGCTTCTGCAAGTGTCATTTCCCTTGCCTGCTGGTCTATCTCTGGTGCCAGCTTGTCCTCTAGGACCTTACCCACGTGGTTCCCTGTGTAGAGCATCATTGCTCCAGCGAGCACCGTTACGAGGAGCAACGCCACGACGACGATGCCCACCATCTTTGTCTTGAAGTTCATCGAACCACCCCCGTAAGTTTCTGATTTTAATAAATCTTCTCGATGACCTTTCCGCCTGAAACCTTTCTCATCCTGACTTTACCCGTCGAGAGGTCGAGGTAGATAGTCCTTCCACCCTTTCCTCCAGTATCCTCAGCGACCAGCCGTATGCCGTACTTCTTGAGCTCTCTTTTTGCGACCTCGACGTTCCTCTTACCTATCATCAGCTTCTCGCTGGTCACGTTGGTGAACATGTGTGCCCCCCCGAAGAGCTTTGCCTCGGCTCGCCTCGGGTTCCCGCCGAGCTTCTGGATGTCCCTGATGAGCAGCTGCAGGCCGGTATCAACGTACTTCGCTGGGTTTCCCTTGTTGCCGTAGTAGCTCGCCTCGGGCAGGAGTGCATGGAGCAGACCGCCGACCTTGGTTAGGCGGTCGTAGATGGTTATACCGACACAGCTACCTAACCCGTAGGTGCTGATTATCCCCTCCTTCTTGCCGACCGCGTAGTCGCCGATACCGACCTTTATCTCCGTCGGCAAGGTTCAACCCTCGGTTTTCTCGTTGATTGCAGGCTTGGAACCTTCGGTGGGACTTTCTTGAGCTTCTTCCGGAGCTTTTTCGGTGATTTCTTCAACTCTGCTCTCCTTCACCTCTTCACCTGGCTCTATCGTTTCCTCGGGCGGTATCTCGGGCTCGACGTCCTTCACCTGGGCCTCAAGCTTGCCGACGAGCTTGTCGAAGGCGTCCTTAGTTGGCACGAGATAAAACAGGCTCTCTATCCCCGTGTCCTTCTGGTAAAAGCGCGTCTTGAACATTATGACCTCAGTGACGTCTCTGAGGTCTGGTCTCGACAGCTCCTTTTCAACGTCGTAGAGGCTCTCTGCCGGCTTCGGCGGGCTCAGAGAGACGGGCTCCTCGATGAGCTTGGCGAGGATGTCGGTGTAAACGGAAATCAGTATGTTGCCTATCTCCATTATCGCCGAGCGTCCCATCTCATCTATCCCTTCATCGCCGGGGTCCATCCCGAGGAGCGTCGTAACGAGGGCCTTGGCGCTCTCCTTTGGGAACTGGAGTATTGTCAGACCGCTGAGCCCCTCGGTTATGTCAAACATGACGACGAAGCTGTTCTTTATACCCTTGCTCGCGAGCTCGTGGAGGAACTTTGCCCGGGGAATTACGCTGACGGTTGGAGGCTCCATCTCTATCTCGCCTATCATGTTCGAGAGCGCCGTGAGAGCGTGGCTCATCGCTATGTTGGAGGCTTCCCTAAATATGTCCTGATACCACTCCGAAAACCAGTTCTTGTGCCCGCTCATACGAATCCCCCCAGCAGGGTCTCAACAACCTTCTTCATCGAGGCCGGGTGCGGGATAATCGTGAAGTGCTCCTTGAACTTGACTCCCTCAATCCTCATCTCCGTCTGAAGGAGTATTGTGTAGTCGCAGTGCTGGCCAACATCAGCGAGGGCAAAGTCCAGTATCGCAGGGGTAAAGTCAATCGCTATGTCCGGCGGGGTCTGGTTGATTTCTGTCCCGAGAAACTCGCTGAGGGCGTTGGCGAAGGCCGAGATTAGGATGTTTCCCATCTCCATAACGGCCGAGGCAACCATGTCGTCGAACTCCGTCGTTGTTCCCGGCTCCTGGCCCATCATGAGGTCAAATATCCTCAGCGCGTCCTCGAAGTCGAGGAAAAAGAACGCGTGGCCCTCAAAGCCTCCGCTGAGCTGTATGTAGACCGCCACCTTGACGTCCTCTCCGACCTTCTCCGGAACTGCTTTGATAGAGGTTATCTCTATCTCCGGAACCGTGATGTCCACAGTTAAACCTGTCATCTCGCTGAGGGCATCGGCCGCCCTGGATGCGCCTATGTTGAAGGTCTCTACTAACGCGCTCTTGGCGAACTCGTCGAGGTTCTTTATGTACTCCTCGTAGTCCTCAGATTCCACCACGTCCACCTCCGAGGAGGCCGTTAATCTCGATAATCAGCACGACGCTACCGTCACCGAGTATGGTCGCTCCGGCGAAGCCACTGATGTGCGAGAGCATCTTGCCAAGGCTCTTGATGACGATGTCCTTCTTGTGGAGGAGCTCGTCAACGCCTATGGCCACCTTCTGGGCGCCGAGGTCAACAACCAAGGCCGGGAACTCCTCAAGCTCGGGCATCGGCAGGCCGAAGAGCTCGTGGAGCATTATGACAGGTATAATCTCGCCGCGGAGAACTATGACCTCCTTTCCGCCGATGCTCTTGAGGTTCTCGCGCTTTATCTCGATGCTCTCGAGGATGTTGTTTATCGGAACCGCGTAGACCTCGTCCTGCACCTTGATGAGGAGCGCCTGGATGATGGCCATGCTCACTGGCAACTTGAGCACGAAGGTCGTTCCCTTTCCGACCTCGCTGTAAACGGCTATGCTTCCGTTGAGGCTCTTGACGACCTCCTTGACCACGTCCATACC
>NZ_JAMOQU010000089.1 GCF_027063845.1 Thermococcus sp. | reverse complement strand
AGTCCTCATTTTCCTCTTCGATTATGGCCATCACGGCAGATAATAGTCTAACAGGGTCAAGGCCGAACTTCTTTGAGAGTATCAAAAGCTCGAGGAAAGTTGCCTCCGAGGTCGTTATCCGCCCTTTATATTCCTCATAGAGCCTTCTGGCGTTCTCCTTTAGCCAGTCGTTGGGTTTGAGAAGAGCAAGGAAAAAATCAGTGTCTGCATATACCATCTTACTTTATTTTCTTTTGAGAGCCTCGCCGTTCACGGCGGGGATGCAGTAAACCACCCAACAGCCTTGAATCATCGAAACCCTTTTAAGTCTAGTCAGCGTAATAAGACCTCGAAGAGGCCACCAAAGAACAACCCCATGGGGTGAGGGATTTCACGTTACCCTCCAGCGTTGGAGGGTTGACGCCGTAAGGCGTCCTTTCAATGACTGCCCGTTGTGGCAGTCAAGGACTCTGGGTGGTGGCCTCAAGCGATAACCCCAATTCGCTCTGCGGTAGGGGTAACGGGCCCGAGGCCGGGCCTGCGGGCTGAACCGAAACCGGCAACGGGAGTAGGTTATGGGCCCGCAAACCTCCCCAAGGCGGGGAGGAGGTCAGCCACCCGCGAGCTTCTCCGCCTCTTTCAGGATTTCCCTTCTAAGCTCTTCGATAGAAACGTCTGGGAGCTTCTTTCCGAGTTCCTCAAGCTCCCTCAATGGGTCCTCTGGCTTGGGCACTATGAGAATGCCCTCCGACACTCTGACGAGGTAAACCTCACCCGAAATGTCCTTCCTGAGCTCCTTGGGTATGTAGAGCCTACCCCTTGAGTCCACCTTTGCAAGCATTTTCCCACCATTTGAATTTGAGTGGGAGTATACTTATAGTTTTTCCCCACTCACCTTTTTAAATCCCTCCTCCAAAGGAGTTCGGGTGAGAGAAAATGACGCTCAGGGCGCACCACGTCAGGCTTACGACCTTCATTCACGCGACCGAGGACGAGGACAAAGTTCTCGAGGCGATAGGGACGTTCATTCCGGAGGAGATAGACGACGAGGATGTTCACTTTGAAGTCGAGGAAACCACGGGCTTCTTTGGCAACCCGATTAAGGTCGTCAACGTCGAGATAAAGAGGAGCAAAGCGGTGAGGGCGTTTCTCAAGCACTTCAGAGAGCTCCTCGACGAGAACGCAAGGCGCTACATACTGGAAAACCTCGACGAGAAGGTCGACGACGAGGGAACGCTCTACGTCCGCTTCAACAAGCAGAAGGCCTACCTCGGTGAGGTAGAGGTTGACGAGGGAGGCGACACGATTCAGGTTAAGATTAAGGTTAAGGCCTTCCCGATGAGGAAAGAGGCCGTCGTGAAGGCCGTGAGGGAGTGGCTGGAGGAGAAGGAATGAGCGAGAGGGACTACTTCGTCGAGATGGACGTCAGGAGCGTGGAGGCCTACGAGCTAGCTAAGGAGTGGTTCGACGAGGTAGTCTTCACCAAAAAGCTCATCCTCGATACCGAGCCAGACTGGGACTCGCTGAAGGAGGAGCTTCGGGAGCTGAGGAGGACCTACGGGAAGGTCGCGGTTCTGCTCGTAACGAGAAAGCCGAGCCTGATACGGGCCTTTAAAGCGAGAAACCTAAAGGCCCTGCTCTACGTTCAGGGAGGCGACATGAGGGTCAACAGGATGGCCATTGAGGCAAAGGTTGACGCGCTGATAAGTCCCTGGCTCGGAAGGAAGGACTACGGCTTCGACCACACGTTGGCTGGAATGGCGGGCAGGAGGGGCGTTGCAATCGGCTTCTCGCTCTCACCCCTTTTGAGGGCGAACCCCTACGAGAGAGCCTTAACGCTCCGCTTTATGGCAAAGGTCTGGGAGCTGGTCAGAAAGTATCGCGTCCCTCGCTTCATAACGAGCTCGGCCGAGAGCAGGTGGGAAGTCCGCGGGCCGAGGGATTTGATGAGCCTCGGGATAAACATCGGAATGGAGGTTCCTGAGGCGAGAGCCTCTCTGAACTTCCACCCGCGCTCACTTCTCTCGCGCCTCTGACGAATTTTTGGCCCCTCTGAAGTCCCTGTTGTAACTTTGTCAAGTTGTATAACCAAGAAGAATATTTAGTGTCGGAAAATATGTCGAAAATTATATAAATGCAACCTTCCAGTCCCCAAGGGTGGCAATATGGAACCCCTCCACGAGCCAGTTTATATCACAGTTGCATTCGCGCAGTACGGCGAGGCGGGAAAATCCGACCGGGGTTTTGACCTGAAGTACAGCAGGGAAGAGAACCCAACGGTTAGGATACTCGAGGGGGAACTCTCAACCCTTGAATGCGGAAGGGATGCCCTGACCTTCAACAGCGGCATGGCGGCGATAAGCTGTCTCTACCTCTCACAGCTCTCGGCCGGGAAAGAGGTCGTCCTCCCGATGGAGGCATATGGAACCACCATTCAGCTCGCGGAGGAGCTGGGGAAGTTTGGAGTTAGAGTTAAGCTTGCCTATCCGAGCGCCGAATCCCTGGTTGAGGCCATTGACGAAGGAACGTCCCTCGTGCTCGTTGAAACGATGACCAACCCGACGCTCAAGGTGATAGACGTTCCGGAGGTCGTGAAGAGGGCCGGGGAGGTTGGAGCCAGGGTCGTTGTTGACAACACCTTTTCCCCGCTCGTCTTCAGACCGCTTGAGGTAGGGGCCGATGCGGTTGTTCACAGCTTAACGAAGTACATAGCCGGCCACAATGACGTCTTGGGGGGAGCCGTAATCCTCGGAAGCCTTGACGTTTCCGGGCTCTGGCAGTGGAGAAGAATGCTCGGCTCGATAATTCAGCCCGTTGAGGCGTGGCTCGTGTTGAGGGGCATGAAGACGCTTGAAGTTCGCTTTGAAAGGCAGAGCAGGAGTGCCCTTGCGGTGGCGGAGTTTCTGAGCGAGCATCCAAAGGTTGGGGCCGTCCACTACCCAGGGCTGAGGGACGACCCATACCACGAGACCGCGCGGAGGCTCTTCGAGAGGGACCTCTACGGCGGAGTCGTGAGTTTTGAGCACGCCGACGGCAGGGCCGAGGTTCTGAGATTCCTCCGTTCGCTGAGGAAAATCTTCCCGTCGCCCTCGCTCGGAGGAGTTGAGAGCATAGCGTCCTATCCTGCCCAGAGCGCCGCGAAGGTAATGCCCCCGGAAAGGAGGAGGCTCCTCGGCATCACCAACGGCCTGATACGCCTATCCCTTGGTCTTGAAGACACGGATGAGCTCATAGAGGACATAGACAGGGCCTTGGGGGGTGATGGTGATTAAGGTCTACTCCTGCCCCAAGGATCTCCTGAACGGGCCGTGCGGTGGGGCCCTCGGGGACTCCTGCGAGGTTGACGGGAGGAGGTGTCCGTGGACATCACTGCTGGAGCGCCTTCCCCTTGAACCCTGGATGCTCTTCGATGAACATCCACTGCTCGCCCGGCTCGAGGGGCTCGTCGAGTCGGACTCGAGGCCGAAGGACTCGGCGTTCTGGAGGAACATATCCAAGGGGAGGGCCTTCAGCGTCGAGTTTCCCATAAGGGTTGTCCGCTCAAGCGGTGATTTCCTTGAGGTTGTTAATGGTCTCGACGCAGACCTCGTGACCGTTCCGGACAACCCCCTCGGTTACCCGCACTTCGACCCGATTGCCCTCGCGACGAAGCTGAAGGATACCGGCCTAAAAGCTGGTGTGATGCCCCACGTAACGGCCAAGGACAGGAACCTCTCGGCGCTCGCCTCTGAGCTAAGGACTGCACAGCTCTTCGGCTTTGAGGCAGTTCTTTTGACCACCGGCGACTGGCCCGGGCTTTCGATGCCGAGCAGGCCCGTCTTCGAGCTCGACGCACCGAATCTGATAAGGCTCGCGAGGCTCGTCTTTGCGGGTGTAATGCCCCCCGGTTACAGGGTTTCAGTTGAGGGCCGTCCGAGGGTTGCGGCCGCCATGAGTCCCCACTACAGGACGACACTCGAGGTGAAGAGACTCATCAGGAAGCTCGTTGCGGGGGCCGAAGTTTTCTTCACCCAGGTCGTCGCGAGAAGGGATAGCGTCGCGGCGATACGCGAGATACTCGGCGGGATTAGGGAGAAGACTAAGGTAGACGTTCCGGTCGTGGTCTCGCTCCTCTACCCGCTGAGGGACGAGCTCAGACCGTTCCTTGAGAGGATGGGCATTCCCGTGGGAGGCGAGAGCTTTGAGGAGCTCCTCGAGGAGGTCAAATCCCTTGACGATGTGAGCGGTGTGAACTTAATTCTCCTCGCGGACACCGCCGGGGAGTGGCTCTCGCTCTGGAACGAGACGAGAAAGCTCGTGAGGGAGGTGTTCGTATGATAGTTCCGGCTTTGATAGGTAGCCTTCCCAGACCGGTCTCGCTGGCGAAGAAGATTGAGCAGTACTCCATAGGCAGGCTGAGCAAGGAGAAGCTGGAAGAGGCCTACAGAGAGCACACGAGACGGGCGTTCGTAAAGCTGAGGAACGCCGGGATAAAGGTAATAACCGACGGTCTCTACCGCTGGGACGACATATTTAACCCGCTGATACGGTTCATAGACGGAATCGAAGTGGACGGTCTCTTTAAGTTCTACGAGAACAACTTCTTCTACCGCGCCCCCGTTGTGAGGGGAGAGCTCTCGCTCAGGGAGAACCCGATTCCCGAGTGGATTAACGTGGCTCTGGAGATAAAGGAGGAGGTTTACCCCGAGGCAACGCTCAAGGCCGTCCTGCCCGGCCCCGTCACGCTCGCCTATCACTCGATAAACGAGGCCTACGAAAGCCTTAACGAGCTGGCGGAAGCTTACGCAAACGTCCTGGGGGAACTCATGAAGGAACTGCCCGTAAAGCTCGTTGAGCTTCAGGAGCCTGCCTTGGCCGCGGAGCTTTCGAGGGCAACGAGGGAGAAAAAGGAAGACGTTTCTCCGGAGGTCGCCAGGGAGATCATAGAGGGGCTCGCGAAGATAAGGGAGCTCTGGGTCGTTACGTACTTCGGCACCCCCAGGGTTCTTCCCGAGGGGGTCATCATGAACTTTGACCTCATCGAGGGCTCGGTTCCGGAAAACTACTCGGGAAGGATAGGTCTCGGCATAGTGAACGCGAGGGAAACCAAGATGGAGAGGCGCGACAGGCTAATAGACAGGCTCAGGCCATTCCTCAGAAAGTACGGGGAGGTTTACGTTACGCCGAATACCCTCCTCGACTTCCTTCCAGAGAGCGTCGCCTGGAGGAAACTGAGGCTCCTCGGAAAGCTAGGGGGATGAGTGAGATGGAGCTTCCAATCCTTCCCACGAGCGTCATAGGGAGCTATCCAAAGCCGAGGTGGCTCCTGAGGATGTACAATCTCTACTCCCTTGGCAGACTTCCCGAGGAGGACTTCAGGGAAGCAGTTAAGGACGCGAGCGTAGCCGTCCTGAGGGAACACGAGAGGACCGGCATTGATATTCCCTGGGACGGGGAGATGGGCAGGAGCGAGATGACCGAGTACTTCACTTCCAAGATAGGCGGCTTCCGCTTCTACGGTCCAGTACGGGTGTGGGGGAACGCGTACTTCAACAAGGCCGCGGCGGTCTCGAAGCTCGAGTACCGTGAGCCGCTCGTCCTCGACGAGTTCCGCTGGGTCAAAGAAAACACGACGCGGGAGATAGTGAAGGTTCCGATAACTGGCCCCTACACGATAGCGGAGTGGAGCTTCAACGAGTACTACTCGAGCAAGGAGGAGCTCGCCTTTGAGCTAGCAAAGATACTCAACAGGGAGTTCAGGCTCCTCGAGGAGGAAGGGGCGAAGTTCATCCAGATAGACGAGCCAGCGATGCTAAACCATCCGGACGAGGTCCCCATAGCTGTCGAGGCTATCAACAGGGCCGTGAAGGGGGTTAACGTTAAGTTCGGCCTCCACGTCTGCTTCTCCAACTATCACCTCCTCGCGGACCACTTCGACGAGCTTAGGGTTTCGCAGTTTGCCCTCGAGTTCGCCAACAGGAAGTTCCGCGACATGGACTTCCTCAGGAAGCTGACCCATCAGGAGCTTGGCTTCGGCGTCATCGACGTGCACAATCCCCGCGTTGAAAGCCCCGAAGAGGTCGCGAGGGCGATAAGGAAGGTCATGAACTACGTCGAGCCCGAGAGGCTCTACATAAACCCCGATTGCGGCCTAAAGCTCCTCGACAGGAGGATAGCATATCAAAAGCTCGTGAACATGGTCAGGGGCGTTGAGATCGTCAGGAAGGAGCTCGCGAGGGAGGGCAAGAAGAGCATACCCTTCAGGAGGTCGGTGTGATGCTTTGCTCCGGGGGAAGATTCGTCGTCAAGTTCGGTGGGAGCTCGCTGAGGGATAGTTTCGAGGAGGCCCTTTCCTTCGTCTCCCGCCTCTGGGACGAGAACGAGGTCGTGGTAGTCGTCTCAGCATTGAAGGGCGTAACGGACATGCTCGAGGGCATCTCAAGGGGCAACGGAAGCGTCCAGAGCGTTGAGGAGCTCCACCTGGAGTTCGCGAAGAGGAGGGGAGTATCGCCTTCCGTTCTTTCACCCATCCTTGAAGAGCTCAGGAGAATAAACACACTGAACCTTCCCTGGGAAGCCTTCAGGGATCACGTTCTCTCGCTTGGGGAGATGCTCTCAGGGATAATATTCACCGAGGCCCTGAGGAGGAGGGGCATTCCAGCCGTGCTTTTCGAGCCGTGGGAAATCCTGATGACGGACGGGCGTTTCGGTAACGCGGAAATAGACCTCAGGGCGAGCAGGAAAACCGTGAAGCCGGTCGAGGAAGCCCTTGAGGAAGGCCTTGTGCCGGTAGTTCCTGGCTTCGTTGGCGGTTACAGCGGTTTCAGAACGACCCTCGGCAGGGGTGGTAGCGATTACACGGCCTCGGCCCTCGGAAGTCTAATCGGGGCGAGCGGTGTCATCATAATGAGTGATGTTGAGGGGATTTACACCGCGGACCCAAGGAAAGTATTAGGGGCGAGGCTCATACCTTTTGTTTCCTTTGGGGAGGCCTACGTGGCCGCGAGGCTCGGAATGAAGGTGCTACATCCCAAGGCGGCTGAAGTGGCGGGGCCAATACACCTCGGCAGGACGAGAGACTGGCACATCGGCACGGTCGTTGGTTATGAGAGCTCCGGGATACCCATAGTGACTTACCGTGTCGAGGGAAGCGATGGAATAGTCAGCGTTGTGGGAGTTGACTCGCTCGGGAGCTTTCCCTTCGAGAGGCACGAGGAAAAGGGAATTCCTTGGGTGTCAGTTCGCGTTCCGCTTTCCCGTCTCGGGAGCGCTTTGAACGCGATTCACTGGGAGGTCATAGGAAGAAGGATAATGTTCTCAAGGGCCCTGTCAACTGTTCAAGTGGTGATATAATATTTTTCCAAATTTCTAAATCTATTGGGATTTTCAGCGAAATTTTGTCACTTAGATGGGCCTTCTTTCGAAAGGTTTATATTCATTAAAAGGTGCGCTAAAGCGGGTGGTCAACCATCGGTGGTCGAGAAACTCTCCGTCGTCAAGTTCGGAGGAAGCTCGGTGAAGGGCTCGTTCTGGAGCGCACTGAAGTTAGTTGACTACCTCCTCGAGGGAAGCAGGGTAGTTGTCGTCGTTTCTGCCCTCAGGGGTGTCACGGAGAAGCTTGTGAAGCTCTCGGAGTGGCCAGACTGGAGAACCTTTGAGAGCATAGCACTCGAGCACTACAAGATAGCGAACAGGCTCGGTGCGGATATAGAGCCCCTTCTCAGCGAGCTCGAAAAAGCCGTTGCAAGGCGCCGTTACGACCCTGAGTGGAGGGACTACATCCTCTCCTTCGGGGAGAGGCTCTCCGCAGTGCTGTTCGCAAAAGCTCTTGAAAACGAAGGAATCCCGGCGATTCCCGTGGACGCGAGGGAAATCCTAACCCTTCGCGGGAGCTTTGGGAACGCGGAAATAGACTTTTCAGCCAGCCTGCCCCGCGTTCGGAAACTCGGAGAGCTGGCAGAAAAAGCGGTTCCAGTAGTTACAGGCTTCATAGGAAACCTCAACGGAAAAACGGCAACCCTCGGCAGGGGCGGTAGCGATTACACAGCCTCGGCTTTGGGGGCGATGCTCGATGCGAAGGGCGTTCTCATAATGAGCGACGTGAAGGGGATATACACCGCCGACCCGAGGCTCGTTCCGGAAGCCAGGCTGATACACTTCCTCTCGCGCGAGAGGGCCCTTTTGGCGGCGAAGCTCGGGATGAAGGCACTCCACCCAAGAACCATCGAACCCCTCGGAAGTATTCCGCTGATACTCGGCAGAACCGAGGACTGGCGCCTTGGAACCCTTGTGTCAGACTTCGGCGACGACTGGCCGATAATTGTCCACCGGGTCGAGGGAGAGAGGGCGAGGATATCAATTGTAGGTGTTGAAGAGCTCCCCGACTGGAAGGGAGTGAAGGGGAACGGATACTTCTCAATAACGGTCGAGAGGGAGGAGCTCGTGCCGGCTTTGAGGGAGATACACGGGGTGGTCTTCGATGAAGGTTCGCGTTCACGCTACCATAGCAAACTTTGGGCCCGGGTTTGACGTCTTCGGCGTAGGCATAGGCGAGCCCTACGACGAGCTGTCCTTCAGGGAATCGAGCGAGTGGGAGATACGCGTGAAGGGGCACGACGTGCCAGCCGATGTGCGAAACACGGCGGTCGTTGCGGCCAGAGCTCTCGCCGAGATGGTTGGTGAAAATATTGCACTCAAAATGGAGCTGAAGAAGGGGATAAGGCCGAGGAGCGGGCTCGGCAGTTCGGGCGCTTCATCCCTCGCGGGGGCGCTCGCAATGGCTAGGGTTCTCGGAGTTGAGGATGAGAGGCTAATACTCCGGGCCGCGATGGAGGGCGAGAGGGCCGCTTCCGGCAGTGCTCACGGCGACAACGTTGTTCCGGCCTACTACGGAGACTTCACTATCATAGAGTCCTACGAGCCCCTGAGGGTCCAGAGGATCCCGGTGGACTTTGAGGTTGTTGCCGTTTTACCAGCCGTCGAGATTCCAACGAGCGAGGCGAGGCGCGTCCTCCCGCCAAAGATACCGCTGAAAGACGCCATCAGAAACATCGCGCTCGCCTCTTCCCTGGTTCTCGCGCTGAAGGAAAACGACCTTAAGGCAGTCGGAAGGCTCCTCGACGACAGAATAGCCCTGCCATACAGGAGGAGGCTCATGCCCTGGTACGATAGGGCAAGAAAGGCCGCCCTTGAGGCGGGCGCTTACGGCTTTTCGGTTTCCGGCTCGGGTCCGGCCGTGTTTGCGGTGGGTGGGGACGTGGCTCAAATAGGGAAGGCCGTTGCGGAGGCCTTCGAGGAGTTCGGAATCGAGGTTGATGTCTACGTCACAAAAGCCGGAAGGGGTGCCGTATGGTTTTGAGGTGTATCGAATGCGGTAGGGAATACGACGAAAACGAGCTCCGCTATAGATGCGACTGCGGTGGCCTGCTTGAGGTCGTTACGGACCTTGAGAGGGCCGAGGACGTTTTCGATGGAAAGAACGTGACGCTGTGGAAGTACGAGAGCTGGCTTCCCGTGAGGAAGAGAGTTTCGCTGAACGAGGGTGGAACGCCCCTCTACAGGCTCAGCAACCTCGAGAGGGAACTCGGCGTTGAGCTCTACGCCAAGAACGAGGGAGCCAACCCAACCGGCTCCTTCAAGGACAGGGGCATGACGGTTGGAGTATCCAAGGCCCTCGAACTCGGCATGGACAAGGTGATATGCGCTTCAACGGGCAACACCTCGGCTTCCCTCGCGGCCTACGCGGCCAGAGCGGGAATAAAGGCCTACGTCTTGGTGCCGAGCGGTAAGATAGCCCTCGGAAAGCTCGCCCAGGCGATAATCTACGGGGCGAGGGTCGTTCCAGTTAAGGGCAACTTTGACGACGCCCTCAGGGTCGTCGTTGAGGCAAGCGCAAAGCTCGGCATCTACATGCTCAACTCGATAAATCCATTCCGCCTCGAGGGTCAGAAGACGATAGCGCTCGAAATCTACGACCAGCTCGGCTTCGTGCCGGACAACGTCGTCCTTCCGGTTGGAAACGCGGGAAACATCTCGGCGATATGGAAGGGCTTCAAGGAGCTCTACGAGAAGGGGATAACCGATGAGCTCCCCCGCATGATAGGGATACAGGCCGAGGGCGCGGCACCGCTCGCGAGGGCCTGGAAGGCCAAAAAGCCGTTCGAGCCCGTTGAGAACCCCGAGACGGTTGCCACCGCCATAAGGATAGGCAACCCCGCCAACTGGCCCAAGGCCTGGCGCGCGGTTGAGGAATCTGGTGGCCTCTTCGAGAGCGTTAGCGACGAGGAAATACTGAGGGCCCAGGAACTGCTGGCTAGTAAGGAAGGTCTCTTCGTCGAGCCCGCCTCCGCGGCTCCCCTGGCGGGCCTCATGAAGCTCCTCGAAAGCGGGGAGCTTGACAGGGGCGAAAGCTACGTCCTCGTGACGACGGGGCACGGGCTCAAGGACCCGAACGTCGTCGTAAACCGCTTCACCCTTCCCGAGCCAATAGAGCCGACGCTCGAAGCCTTCAGGGAGGTGATGAAATGAGGGCCGCCGTTCTCGGTGCAACTGGCCTCGTCGGGAGAACATTCGTGAGGCTCCTCCAAGGCCATCCGTGGTTCAAAATTGAAGCCCTCGTCGCCTCCGAGCGCTCAGCAGGGAGGCGTTACGGCGAGCTCGTCGAGGACGCGCCTGAGGAGTTTAAGGATATTGAAGTCGTCTCGCTCGGCGAGTTTCTCAGTGAGCCCAACGTTGACATTGCCTTCAACGCCCTCCCTGCTTCAATCTCGCGAGAAGTCGAGGAAAAGCTCGCCGAGCAAATCCCGGTCTTCACCAACGCCAGGTCTCACCGCTACGACGATGACGTGCCCATACTCGTCCCCGAGGTTAATCCGGAGCACATGAAGCTCATCGAGGTTCAACGCGAAAAAAGGGGCTGGGACGGCTTCATAGTGACAAATCCGAACTGCTCCACCGCGATTTTGACGGTTTCCCTCGCCCCCCTGAGGGAGTTCGGGATTAGACGAATTCATGTGGCCACGATGCAGGCCATAAGCGGAGCCGGCTTCTCGGGCCTTTCAGCATTTACCATCCAGGACAACGTGATTCCGCTCATCGAAGGTGAGGAATGGAAGATTGAGAACGAGAGCAGGAAAATCCTCGGGAGCTTGGAGGGGGACAGGATAAAGCCGGCGTCCTTCGAGGTCTCTGCCATAGCCACGCGCGTTCCGGTTCTTCACGGGCACACGGAGGCGGTATTCATTGAGCTCGAGCGCGGGAGCGTGGAGGATATAAGGGAAGCCTTTCGCTCCTTCGACCCGCTGAGAAAGCTCGACCTGCCGAGCTACGAGAGGCCCCTCGTTTACACAGACGTTCCCCAGCCGAGGCTCCACAGGGACAGGGGAAGGGGGCTGACTGTTACGGTTGGAAGGCTTGAGGAGAGCGGCTCAGCATTCAAGTACGTAGTTACAGGCCACAACCTCGTCCGCGGCGCGGCTGGAGGTTCAGTCCTCAACGCTGAGCTCGCGAAAAGGCTTGGCCACATTTAAAAAAAGAAAGGTTCAGCCGAGGGCCGGGAAGTAGTCGGGCTCGTAGTCCTCGAGCTTTCCGTCCAGGTAGTCCTCATAGCCTTTCAGGTCGAGCAGGCCGTGACCGCTCAGGTTGAAGAGTATGACCTCCTCCCTTCCTTCTTCCTTCGCTTTCAACGCCCTGTCTATTACGCCCTTTATCGCGTGGGCGCTCTCCGGGGCTGGAATTATACCCTCAGTCTTCGCGAAGAGCTCGGCAGCTTGGAAGACCTCGGTCTGGTGGTAAGCGACTGGCTTGACGATGCCATGATTTATCAGGACACTCAGAGTTGGAGCTAAACCGTGGTAGCGAAGCCCTCCAGCGTGAATCGGTGGGACGTAGTAGGTGTGGCCGAGTGTGTGCATCTTCATCTTTGGGGTGTAACCGCCGGAGTCACCGAAGTCGTACTTGTAAACCCCGCGCGTCATGCTCGGGGCGGCTTTGGGCTCGACCGCTATGAACTCGTAGTCGGCCTTTCCGCTCAGAACGTCCCTCACGAACGGGTATGCTAATCCCGCGAAGTTGCTTCCACCTCCGACGCACCCGACTATAACGTCCGGCTTCTCAAATTCTTTCATCTGCTCCTGGGCTTCGAGGCCTATAACGGTCTGGTGCATGAGCACATGATTGAGGACGCTTCCGAGGGCGTAGCGGGCTTTTTCGTCCTTTAAAACGTCTTCAATCGCCTCGCTTATCGCTATTCCCAGCCCTCCAGGGTGGTTGGGGTTCTCGCTCAGGAACTTCCGGCCTATCTCCGTTCTGTCGCTCGGACTGGGGTAGATTTCAGCACCGTAGAGGTGCATTATCGTCTTCCTGTAGGGCTTCTGCTGGTAGCTCGCGCGCGCCATGTAGACCCTGATTTTAAGGCCGAGCAGAGCACCCGCTAAGCTCAAAGCCGTTCCCCACTGTCCCGCCCCAGTCTCGGTAACGAGCCTCTCTATCCCCTGTTCCTTCGCGTAGTAGGCCTGGGCCAGGGCGGTGTTTATCTTGTGGCTTCCCGTTACCGTTGCCCCCTCGTACTTGAAGTAAATTTTAGCGGGCGTGCCAAGGGCCTTTTCGAGATTTGTGGCGCGGAAAAGTGGCGTCGGACGGCCTATCTTGGCGTAGAGTTCACGAACCTTCTTTGGAATCTCGATGTACCTTTCCGTGCTCATCTCTTGCTTTACGAGCTCCTCTGCGAAAATCCTCACCAGCTTCTCCGGCCTTATCGGCTCGTCGGTCTCCGGGTCAAGGGGTGGAGCCAAGGGCTCCGGGAGGTCGGGCAGTATGTTGTACCACCTCTTGGGTATCTTTGAATCGGGCAGAACGGCTTTCATTCTACCACCTCCGCCGGTTTTGGGGTTTTGAGAAGTCCCAAAGGGTGAGGGAATAAGAGCGTGAGAACTAAACCGGAGCGTTTAAGTGGCAGAACGGCGAGGCCAAAAGCAATCCCTCCTCAGCTCAGCGCCAAAAACAATCCCGCCTAACGGCTATGTCAGGGCTCAAGAAGCGACCTTCAAAGCCAAAAACAATCACTCCTGACCATCATGGCGCATCGAGGTAAAGAAACTGCATTTCCTTAAGTTCTTTTCGGTTGCTTTATTGACGATAAGACGAATTGTACTTCTTTGGCTTCCCCTTTAACTGCCACGGCGACGAAGTATCCTCTGCGTTTGAGGCAGATGGAAGTCGTTTCGTTGGATGTATCGAGCAGGTAGCGAGCGTAGTCGCACTGCCCGCGAATTCCGTACACGAGAAGGTTCACGCTGAGGTTTCTACCACCCACAGATGTCAAAAACTCTTTTCCAGCGAGGGACCAGAGGACAGGTTCCCCGGCGGGTTTCAGGACGAGGCTCCCGTTGAGCTCCTTAATTACGGAGTTAAGCACCTCTTCAGGCGTCGGCTCGTGGACTTCGCGGGCGTTCTTCATTCCACAGGGCGAAATCCTCTCCGCGGAGTTCTCAACTTTTCTGGTTTCCCCGCTTATAACGAGGATTTCCTTTCCCTTCAGAGAGACGTAGTGCGACTTTTCACCCATTGTCCAGAGAGACCACCTGCAGTCCCCGCTTTTCCCCTCCATCCGCTTGGCGTATCCGGTTCCCTTGAGCTCGATTTCTATGGCTTTGTAGGTGTTCTTAACCCACTCGTCGGGCCAGTCCGAGGACAGAAACTTCCCGACTTTTAGGCCGTCCTCGGTACTCCAGTTGAACCGATACTCCTCAAAGGTTGGCGGCTCGCTGGCGTTCCAGAGGTAGCCGTCGTGCCAGCGGAGTGCAAACCCCTTGACGCCCCTGCAGGGGCCCCGCGCCGAGATAACGGCGAGGCCACCGCCGAGAATCCTCGTTTTCGCAAGATAGATGCATTCGTTGTTCTTAACGAAGAGGGCATCCCTCATGATGTCGGAGTCGCTTACGTAGTTCTCCACAATCAATAAGTAGCCCTCCGACTCAACGCGTTTTGCGGCCTCGCGATAGGCGTTATCAGCCTTCCCACGTGGTTCATGGAGGGTTACATAACGACCGAGAACTGGAAGTCTGACCCCTGAGGACTTCCAAGCGACCCCGCTGACGAGAATCGTCGAGTACGCAATCGGTTTGTTGCAGGAGTAGGCGAGCTCCCCACCGCTCAGTGGCCAGGTATTGCCCCCTCTCCCCCAACAACCAGTGACAAAGTGGAGACCAAACTCGACGTTCGGGCCCGTAACTGGAGGGGGCATTAAGAGGAGCATCAGGATGAGCGAGATTATCAAAAACGGTGCCAGCCGGAGGGGCCTTTTGCTGTAGTAGTTCCTGAAAACCAGTGGGGGTACAATAACTGCGGAAATAAAGAGGAGGACTCCGAGGAGGTGGTTGAGCTGGAGGATTATCCACGCGAGGGATGAGAGCAACGCCGAAACGGCAACGGAAGCAATCAGTTTGCCCGCCATTGGCCCTCGTTAGTTGTTACGTCTCGGGAGAATATAACCTTTGCTATGGTTTCAAGTTGTTTTGAATCGTTCTTGAGAATCGTCTGGGGGTTATGAAAAAGGAAAAATGTTAGCTCTCCGGTTTCTGGATTATCTCAATGGCCCTGTCAACGTCCGCTTTTCTTCCCTTAAGGGCTATGAGGGTGTAGTAATCACCGCCGTCGTTTCTCAGGAACTTTATGCTCCTGTCTTCCTTTTTCATCACGTACTCAGCGTATTTCACCTGGTCATCGCTTGAGTACACGAGAATGAGGACTTCGACACCTTCTCCGACGTTTGCCTTGAAGGAGAACTTAGCGAGGTACCAGTCTGGCATGGGTCCAGTCCAGTTGGCAGGGATTGTAGTAACGTTGTTCTCCATGAACTTGTTGGCCAGCGAGATTGCCATCGCCTCGGCTACCTTCCAGGGGCTTGGCGACGGCAGTGGGCCTGAGTCAAGGGGTCTCCCGCAGAGCCAGTGCTCATCGCTGGCGTTCAAAACCGCCCCCGTCTCCCCGCGTATAACCAGAAACTTCGTTCCGTTGTAGGCCAGGTAGTAGCTCTTTGTCCCCCTCGTCCAGTAGCTCCACTGGCACGTTTTACTGCTCCAGTTTCCAGATACCATTGAGTAGCCAATCTTTGAGAGTTCGGAGAGCACACTTCCGTAAAGTCCTCCCGCGTTCTCAGTGGTCTCGTTAAGTATTTCGACTGGGCCCATCTTCTCCCAGCTCATGTTCTCCAAACTCGGTGGGTCCGTGTACCCCCATATTTGGGGTTTTGGAACGGGCTCGATGTAGTAGTACTTCCAGTAAACCACGCCCGCGAAGATAAAAAGGGCAAGGATTATTCCAGCAACGAGCCTCTTCATTTCCATCACCCACAGGAAGCTCCTCTTGTATCGGCAACGCTCTCAATCGAGTCGTAGGCCCTTGAGACATCCCACGCGGGGCCGTTGAATACTACAAGCGCACGATAGCCAAGGGCGGAGATGCAGAGCGTTTTCCCCTCCAGGAGCGACCTCGCGTACTCAAGCTGTTTGTCCGTTGCGTAGATTAGAATCAGTATTTTCACTTTCCCCGCCTCTACACTGTAGTTGGCGAGGTTCCAGGGGATTTTTCCGCCCCACTCGGAGGGAACGACGATTGTACCGTCTTTTTCCAGTGCCTCGCCTATAAGCGAGGCCGTGTAGGAGAGGGCCTTCTGGGGGCTCGGGTCGATGACGGTGGTCTTCCAACCTGGCTTTCCGCACTTTGATGTCTCATTCACCCACTCAACGACCGCCTTCAGGCCTCCCCGCGCCACTAAAATGCCGTCCTTAGTTTCTCCAACGTAGTATGCCTTTCTCCCGCTCCAGATTGTCCACCGGTAGTCGCTCCAGTTGGCGTAGACGGGGTAGTAGCCGAGGGTCCTGAGTTGCTCTTCCAGGTTCCCTGTGAGGTTCCTGGGAAGCGTCGTTACCTCGACGTTCCCGTTCCTTTCCCAGCTCACGTTTTCGAGAAGCGGTGGGTCGGTGAGGCCCCAGAGGGTGGGTTTTTCCACGGGTTTAACGCTTTCCTCCTCCTGCCCGCTTTCCCCGCTCTTAGACAGGTAGTTTACGACGCCAACCGCTATGAGCGCGATGACGATGATTGCCAAAATCCTGTACCCCCCTTTCATCCCAACACCTCACGCGACCTCGGTCTGCTCGTAGGGGCTCTTCCCCTGTCTGTGTTTCACGAGGAGCGAGTAGAAGAACTCCTTCATGTCTGGAGACATGCCGTCGTCGAGGAGTATGTCAGCTTTTCCCGAGTAGTCCTTCTCCGCCTTCGTCACGAGCAGGGCAATCTTCGGGGTCAGATGTTCGAGCATGGCCTTTCCCACCTCTGCGTACTCCTCGTCGTCGAGCTCCTCGTCGCTCTCGATGGCTATGTAGACGATAAACCCCTTCATCTGGACCGCAAGCACGGTTTCCGTTTCGGTCACCTCAAAGAACGAGAAGTTGTAGCCCTCCCTCTCTGCCCTCGCTATGAGCAGGCCCTTTATCGAGAGCGTAACGGGCTTTCCCTCAATCTCGAAGATTAAATCCTCCGCGAACTCCCTCCGCGCTATTGAGTAAAGCTCATCCTTCATGCTCGAACCTACTCCGGTTCGGATAAAAGACTTTTGGAACAGGTTTATAACTTCCGTGCCATCACTTGGGTTGGTGGTGTTATGAGGGTGGTTCGTTTCGGCGTCTCCGTACCTGAGGAACTGCTTGAAAAGTTCGACAGGATAATCGAGGAGAAGGGCTACGTGAACAGGAGCGAGGCGATAAGGGATTTGATGAGGGACTTCATAATCAGGCACGAGTGGGAAACTGGAGACGCGGAAGTTGCCGGAACGATAACGATGCTCTACAACCACGATGAAGCGGACGTCGTTAAAGAGCTCCTCGATTTACAGCACGACTACCTTGATGAAATAGTTTCCAGCATTCACGTCCACATGGACGAGCACAACTGCCTTGAGGTTGTCATCGTCAAGGGGAAGGCGAGCAGGATAAAGGAAATAGCGGACAGGCTTTTGAGCCTCAAGGGAGTGAAGCACGGCAAGCTCGTCATGACGGGGACGGGGAAGGAGCTGGTTTAACCTACCACCTCCGCTATTTCTCCCCCTCCGGGCGGAAGAATCGCGTTCAAATCCTCCTCGCGAACCTTGTAGCCCCACTTCTCAAGGATTCCGCGTATCTTCTTGACGAGCTCGCCCTTCTTGAGCCTGCCGGGCCTTATGACGATGTACTTGCTCGTGTGGGCCTTAATAGCGTCAACGGGCGCGCAGACGACGTAATCCTCCCCCTCGTAGTTTATAACTCCCACCGCCAGCTTGAGCGGAAGCCCGCGAAGCCAGTTCCTCTTTCCGTAGACCATGAAGGCGCCCTTCCCAAGGTACTCACCGCTGGGAGCTTGCTTAGTCACCTGATTTGGATACGCCCAGTAGGCGTCCGCTCCATACAGCCCCTGACTCCACGCTCTGCTCATCGAAACTGCGAACTGGCAGGCCTCGAATATCGTCTTCTCCCCTGCCTTCTGCCCGTCCTTGATGACGACGTGGGGAGCGCCGTAAACATCGGCGTGGCAGTAGAGGTCGTTCTCGGTCATGTGCTTTTTGATGAGCGTCTCGTTGGTGCTCGCGTCCTTTCCCGCTAAGACAAGAAACCCCTCGCTCGAAACGAACCAGCGGAACTTCTCGAACCACTTCTTCTTTCTCCTCTCTATGCGCTTCACGTTCAGTTCCTTCTTCATTTCCTCCTCGATGAGCTTCTCGACCTCGTCGAGCTTCCTCTTCGTGTCTTCGTAGGCCTTCAGGGCACCCTCGTACTTGTGCCTGAACTTCTTGGCCTTCTCGTAGTAGAGCTCGGCGTTCTCACCTATGCTTTTGTTGAGGTAGAGCTTGACCTTCCTCCCCTCGAGCTCAATAGTTACGGCCTTCTCCTTCGGGTCGATGGCCTTCACCATGAGCGCAACTTTGTTGCCCTCTTTTTTGCCCACCTCTATTCTCCTTTTGAACTCCTCCCAGCCGAGCTTTTCTGTGGCCTTCCTGAACTCGTCCAAAAGCCGTTCAACCATCGTGTAGTTCGCGTATATTAAATCCCCTATCTCCTGGTTCTCGTTCATTGCCTTCTCGAAGCCCTTGAGCATCTCCTCCTGCTTCCTAAGCGTCGCCAGCAGTTGCTTCTTTTTGCTTTCGAGCTTTCTCGTTTTTTCGATTTTGGCTTTCTCGATTGTGAGCTTACCGAAGTATTCGTCGAGGGCCTCGCTGAACGTTTTAAAATAGCGCTTCTCAAGGCCCTCGTAGATTTTCAGCTCTATCGGAACGACGTCGTGCATGTTTCCGTCCTTGTAGACGATGTTCGGCCTCGGCTCGTCGTTGAAGGTTCCCATCATCGCCTCGTAGACCTTCCTCAAATCCTCGTCGCTCAGCTCCCTCACTGGGGTGGTTTTCTCAAAGCCCGCTCTTATGGAGATTTCCTCGGCGTACATCCCGCCCATGTTGAGCTTCCTCGCCAGGGCACGAACCAGCTCAAGGTTTTCATCCTCCCTCATCAGCTCAAGAAAGCGCTCGAAGCTGACCTCAAGCGGGTTTTCCCTCGCTGGCGGGAACTTGTACTCTGCCTTGGGCTTTATCGCCCTGTCCTTGTACTCCTCGTATCTCAAAGCGGCCACAATCCTGTTCTCGGAATCAACGAGGACGATGTTGCCCCTCCTGAAGAGCTCGCCAATGAGCGTGTAGTCGCCGACACGAATCTTGACAATCCTGTCGAACTGGTGCTGCTCTATCGCGTCTATAAAGCCTCCGCTCAGGTGCTTTCTCAGGAGCATCGTGAAGCTCGAAGGCTGTTTCGGCGCCTCCTTGACGTAGCTCGTGAGGTGGAACCTCTTCCCCGCCTGGAGGATTAAATCGGCCCTTCCCTCTTTCGTGCGGAGTTTAATCCTTATCTCGTCGCCGTCGTGGTAAACCTTGTCAACGCGAGAGCCAACGAGCCATTGGAGCTCCCTAACGACGTAACGTATGTCAACTGAACTCATCTCTTCCTTCATTCTCTCACCCGAAAAGAGTAGAGGGCGGGGGTTAAAAGGTTAAAGCCTCAGCGCGAGCAGAACGAGCGCCCCCGCAATCGCGAGAGCCGCCCTGGTTGTGTCGCTTTTGTTCCCCTCAATGGCTTCGCTCAGCAGTCCGAAGGATAGGCCGACGAGTCCCATATCGTAGAGCACGTACGCGAGCTTTGTGAAGGCGTCCATGGGGGATGAGAGCACGCTCAGTATTGAACCCAGAAGAACGACCGCCAGGGCACCGGCTATGAACCCGCTCTCCGTTCCTGCTAGCTCCATCGCCCTCATGTTATCACCATACTCAGTTGGAATCTGAAGATAAAACGTTTTCCATGCACATTACTGACCATCGTGACAGGTCTGTTCCGAATAAGGTTAAATACGATGAAGCTTAAACACCAACGGTGATACTAAATGAAAGGCTACTTCACGTTCGTCCTCCACACTCACATTCCCTACGTTAGGAAACACGGCAAGTGGCCCTTCGGAGAGGAGTGGCTCTACGAGGCAATGAGCGAGAGCTACCTGCCCCTGCTAATGGAGTTCGAGCGCTTGAGGGACTCTGGCGTTCGCTTCCAGCTCGTGGTGAACATAACGCCCGTCCTGATGGAACAGCTGGCGGACGACTACATCAAGGCCGAGTTTGAGAAGTACCTCTTGAGGAAAATCGAAAGAACAAGGGAGGACCTAAAATCCAGTAAATACCCTGAGAAGCCCGTTAGGGAAGTCCTCCGCCACTTCGAGCGCGTTTACTCCTACTGGAAGGCCATAACCGGCGACGTAATCGGCAAATTCCGGGAACTTCAGGGAGATGGCTACCTTGAAATCATAACCTCCCCCGCGACACACGCCTACCTTCCCCTCCTCTGGCGGGAGGAGTCGATACGCTCCCAGATAGCCAACGGAGTAGCGACCTACGAGAAGCACTTCGGAAGGAGACCGCGGGGGATGTGGGTTTCCGAGTGCGCCTACCGGCCGAGTGGCGAGTGGAAGCTCCCGGGCGGGAGGACTGTTAAGAGGAAGGGGATAGAGAAGTTCCTCGGGGAGTTTGGAATCGAGTACTTCTTCGTCGAGAGCAACCTCATTGATAACGGACCGGTCAGCGACTCCTACGGCGCCCCGGTTCCCACCGGTTCGCTCGCAATGCTCCGACCCTACTGGGTCAAGGGGTCAAACGTTGCGGTCTTCACGAGGAACCGCGAGACGGGGCATCAGGTCTGGAGCGCCCACTACGGCTACCCCGGCGACTTCTGGTACAGGGAGTTCCACAGGAAGGCCCCGAAGAGCGGTAACCAGTACTGGCGTATAACTGGCAAGGACGTTGATTTGGGCGAGAAGGGCTTCTACGACCCCGAGAAGGCCCTTGAACGGGTTGAAGAGCATGCGAGACACTTCGTTTCCCTCGTCGAGGGCCTGCTCTCGAGGTTCGAGGAGGAAACGGGCGAGAAAGGAATAATAGTCTCTCCCTATGACACAGAACTCTTCGGCCACTGGTGGTACGAGGGAGTTAAGTGGCTTGGCAGGGTTCTTGAGCTTTTAGCCGAGCGCGGAATCAAGACGACGACGCTCTCGGCCTTCCTCTCTAACTACTCCGGCGAGAGGCTTGAGGTTGAACTGCCCGAAGGCTCGTGGGGTGCCAACGCGGACCACTCGACCTGGTGGAACGAGCAAACCGAATGGACGTGGGAGGAAATCTACCGCGCGGAAGAGCGTATGGTCGCGCTGGCGAGCCGCTTTTACGGGAAGGACAAGCTTGGCGACAGGGCGATAGAACAGCTCGCGAGAGAACTCTTAATCCTCGAGGCGAGCGACTGGCAGTTCCTCATAACAACTGGCCAGGCAAAGGCCTACGCCGAGAAGCGCGTTTTGCTCCACAGCAGGGACTTCCACAGGCTCGCCAACGAGGTAGTCAAGTATTTCAGGACCGGTGAGATGGACGTTTCACTCCTCGAGGGGCTCGAGGAACGCGACAACCCCTTCAAGCCAGTTATAGTTTCCTACTACATCAGCGACAATCCGCCCGAGCTTGAGGAGTTCGTCGAACCGCCCGAGGTCCCGCCCGAGGGGAGCGACGCTACCTTCAAAGCTCTAAAAGAGAACGTTTCCGCCGAAGGGCAGACCGTGAAGGCTGGGGATAACTCCCGAGAAGGGGCTGTTAAAACTTCAACTTCAGAAGCCGAAGATCAGAGGAAAGAACTGGCGGAGAGGTTCTACGCAACTTCCCTCGCCTTCGTGAAAAGGAGGAAGCCAAAGGTTCCCCTCACGAAGAGAGTTGACACGAGGCTCGCCAAGAGGGTCGAGAGGATTGGAACGCCCGAGAAGCCGAGGGTCGAGAAAAAACGCGCAAAAGTAAAGAACCTCATTGACATCAAGGGCATCGGCCCTAAAACCCTCGCGAAGCTGAACAAAGCGGGGATAAAAACACCCGAGGACTTACTTAACACTGACCTTGAAGAGCTCGCGAGAAAAACCCGGATTTCGATAAAGAGGCTGAGAAAGTTTTTGGCCCAGATTTCCTGAGCTTTCATTTTTGTTTTCGAAAGCCTTTTTTGAAGTTCTGAGAATTATTATCTGTGGTCGTCCATGAAGAAGGTTGAGGCCATTATCAGGGGAAACGATTTTGAGAGGGTAAAAAGCGCCCTCAAGGAGATTGGCATCGTGCCCTTGACGGCGTATCCTGTTCAATGGAGGGGTGTTCAGGGAGGTGTACCACCCTACGACCTCCTACCAAAGATGAAGATTGAGCTCGTCGTCAAGGACGAGGACCTTGAAAAAGTTATCAACACAATCGTTATGACCGCAAGGAGCGGAACCCCCGGCGACGGAAAGATATTCATCATCCCCGTCGAAGAGGCCATAAGAATAAGAACGGGGGAAAAGGGGAACGAGGCCCTTTACTGACTTCATCAGAGGAACGCGTGGCGGTGCTTGTAGAGACCAACGATTGCACTCCCTATCAGGTACAGCTCAACCGCAGAGAGGAGCATGAGGAACACCAGGTATGCCTTGACTGTGCTGGCGCTCCAGTGGGTTTTGGCCATTATTTCCGTAATTTTTTCTGGCGTAATTAGATTGTATATGCTTGACCTCAGGGCCATTACCCCAACGATGATTGGTATTGGTATCGCAGAATACGCCAGCAGAAGTCCGAGGTAGCCCCTTCTCTGGAGAGAGAGCATCGAGAGGATTATCGGAATCGCAAGGATTAGGGCAGTTATGGCCAAAAACTGGTTGAGATAGAAACCGGTGAGCACAAAGAATGCCGTCATCCCAAACAGATACCTCCGATAAACCTTCTTTAGCTCGGCCAGCTTCTCGGGCTTGAAGTCGTACTCAGCGGAGCGGGAATAGAGGAGTATCCTATCGGCGAGCCTGAGGTAGTTTTTCTTACCCTCCCTCTCTATGGCCTTGTCGGTGCTCATGAGCTTGAACTCCTTGGCCTTCTTGTAGAAGAACTCTGCGAGCTCCTCGTTGTCCTTCTTGACCTCCTCAGCGAGCCTCCTGAAGTTCTCGGCGGCCTCCTTAATCTTAGCCTTCACGCGTTCTTTCTCCTTCTCCGTGAGAACCGTGAGACGGTCTATTCTATCGAGGGTTGATTCAAGAACCTCTGCTGTGTCGAGCAGAATATCCTTGCTCTTCACGTTTACACCTCCAAAAGTTGAAAAGAAAGGAGGGCCTTAAGACCCTTGTGCCTTCTCGGCCTTGAGGAGCTTTCCAATGCTCCAGTACATCATCGCAAAAATAACAAACCAGGCAAAGAGCATGTAGATTACCCAGCTCTCCATCGTCACCACCTCAGACCTTTATGATAACCTCGTTCTTCTCGAGCTCCTCGCCGTACTTCTTCTTGATTGAGTAGTAGCTCTCGATGAAGCCAATGACCCACATTAGCAATATTGCAATCCTGGCAGGCCACTCGAGGGTCGTGCCTATGAGACTCTTGACCATTCCGAGGAGCGGTATCATGAGGAGTAGCGGCGCAATGTAGAGGATTATCGGCTTGTACCACTCCGGGACCTTCATCCAGGCTCCCTCGTGGAGCTCCTTCCAGAAGTTGTCGGGCTTGAAGAGGTACACCGCGACAATGATGTCGAAGAGCGCCAGCAGGGTCAGCTGGAAGCTCACCCACGCGTCAACCTGGTCCATGTAGCCGTCAATGTAGATGACCGGCAGTCCCGCGAGGAAGTATATCACCAGAACGACCCAGGTTCCAACGTTCCTCTTTATGCCGAGGTCCTCCTCGAGCAGTGCAACGACGTAGTTGTACATCGCTATTGCCGAGGTGAATCCTGCAAACCAGAGCAGGAGGAACCAGAGTGCACCGAAGAGCCTTCCCGCCTCACCCATGCTGACGAAAGCGTTGGGCAGGCTGGTGTACGAGAAGCCGAGTCCGAACTTGTGTCCAATCCAGGATAACACCTCGGTCTTGCCTTTGGCGAGAACCTCTGGTGGAACAATCTTGGGAGCGTAGGCTGTGGCAAGCGGTATGGCTATTGAACCACCGAGGACAACCTCGGCGAACTCGTTGAGTGAGACCGTTGCGATGCCTGAGAGTGCAACGTCATCCTTGGGACCGAGGTAGCTGGCGTAGTTCTGGATGATACCCATACCGAGCGAGAGGGTGAAGAATATCTGTCCCGTTGCTGCCAGCATAACTGCCGCCAGGTGCTCCTTTAGGTAGCCCCAGTTTGGAGTCCAGATGAACCTGAAACCATCTATGGTGCTCCAGTTCGGGTCAACTGGCGAACCGAGTACAAAGATGTAGCCGACCATTATGATGGCGAATATGTAGAGCAACGGCATCATGACCTTAACCCATCTCTCGATACCCTTGCTGACACCCTGACCAACCGCTATGGCCAGCAGTATAACGGTGATACCCCAGAAGAACATAACTTCTGCGTGGTTGTTGAGATATTGAACAAAGAACTCACCGGTATTCTTGCCGAAGTAGGCTCCGGTTATGCTGAACCAGGAGTATGCCGCAGACCAGCCTATGAGGTGCAAGTAGTAGCTGTTGAGGAGTATGGTCAGCGAGAACGCGAGCATACCGCTTATGACACCCCACCAGAGGGCGCTTCTGGGCTTAACGCTCTCCCTGGCCATGAGGTAGTACGTTGGACCGAGGGTACCGTGACCATACTTGCCACCGTAGCGACCGGCGACCCACTCAATCCACATCACTGGAATACCGAGGAAGAACAGCGCTATGAAATACGGCACCATGAAGGCGCCGCCACCGTTCTGGGCGACCTGAGTTGGGAACCTCACGAAGTTACCGAGGCCGACCGCGTTTCCAGCCATAGCCAAAATTAAACCAATCTTGGTCGCCCACTGGTCCCTCTGCTGTTCCACTTTTAACCACCTCCAATCAGGGTTGTATTTTATTGGGATCGAATGCCCACTAACGGGGCACTACGTATAAAGGACATCATTGTTTAAAAAGCTTTTTGGGCCTTTATTTCGACGAAAGACGATTTACTTTGTCGTAAAATAACCTGAAATCCTTTTTTGTCATTTTTTCAGATATGCCTATTCAGTGGCGGAGTTTGGAGTCATTATGACAATAACCTTTTGAAATGGACTGGCAATGCGACGACACAAAGCATGAAGTATTGTTCACAAAAGAGTTTTTAATCAGAACCCCCAAGAAGGAGTCGCCCGATGATTGGAACGAGAGTGAGCTGACGGGATGATGACCGACTTCTCGCTGAGGGTTTCTATTCTTTCCTTCACCGTTGCACCTCAATGTTCACCAATGTTCATAAAATCTTGGATGTACATCCCTCTTTTTGGCTAAAAATTTCGGGAGCGCTTTTTATTTCTTCGAAAATTTGAGATGCTAACTTTTTGTTGCAAACTAAGCCCTCTCCTTCCTCCTTTCCCGAAAGGTTTATATATGCAAAGGTCGTAGGGGATATCGCAGATTACCGAAAGCCTGAGGTGATATGAATGGTCGAGATTGACCCGTTTGAGATGGCCGTTCAGCAGCTCGAGAGGGCTGCCCAGTTTATGGACATAAGCGAAGAGGCCCTTGAGTGGCTCAAGAGGCCCATGAGGATTGTTGAGGTCAGTGTCCCCGTTGAGATGGACGACGGTTCTGTCAAGGTCTTCACCGGATTCCGCGTTCAGCACAACTGGGCCCGCGGCCCGACCAAGGGTGGTATAAGGTGGCACCCGGCCGAGACTCTCAGTACAGTTAAGGCCCTCGCCACCTGGATGACTTGGAAGGTCGCCGTCGTTGACCTTCCGTACGGTGGCGGTAAGGGTGGTATCATCGTTGACCCGAAGAAACTCAGCGAGAGGGAGCAGGAGAGGCTTGCTCGCTCCTACATAAGGGCCGTCTACGACGTCATCGGCCCGTGGACCGACATTCCGGCTCCGGATGTCTACACTAACCCGAAAATAATGGCCTGGATGATGGACGAGTACGAGACCATAATGAGAAGGAAGGGCCCGGCCTTCGGTGTTATCACCGGTAAGCCGCCGGGAGTTGGCGGTATCGTCGCCAGGATGGACGCCACCGCCCGTGGTGCCGCATTCACGATCCGTGAGGCCGCCAAGGCCCTCGGCTGGGACGACCTCAAGGGCAAGACCATCGCCATCCAGGGCTACGGTAACGCCGGCTACTACCTCCACAAGATAATGAGCGAGGAGTTCGGCATGAAGGTCGTCGCCGTCAGCGACAGCAAGGGCGGCATCTACAACCCGGACGGACTCCCATCTGCTGACGAGGTCCTCAAGTGGAAGAGGGAGCACGGCTCAGTTAAGGACATGCCGGGAACCCAGAACATCACCAACGAGGAGCTCCTCGAGCTCGAGGTTGACATCCTCGCTCCAGCGGCAATCGAGGGAGTTATTACCAAGGAAAACGCCGACAAAGTCAAGGCCAAGATTGTCGCCGAGGTCGCCAACGGTCCGGTCACGCCTGAGGCCGACGAGATACTCCACGAGAAGGGCGTCCTCCAGATTCCGGACTTCCTCTGTAACGCCGGTGGTGTCACCGTCAGCTACTTCGAGTGGGTGCAGAACATCAACGGCTTCTACTGGACCGTTGAGGAGACCAGGAAGAAGCTCGACGACAAGATGACCAAGGCCTTCTGGGACGTCTTCAACACTCACAAGGAGAAGAACATCCACATGCGTGACGCCGCCTACGTCGTTGCCGTTCAGAGGGTCTACGAGGCCATGAAACACCGCGGATGGGTCAAGAAGTAATTTCTTCTCCCTTCATTTCCTTCTCAATTCTCCCGCAGGTTCTTGGGAAGTAAAAAGAAAAATCAGCCCTTCGTCCAGTAGTCCTTCTCATCCACCATGGCCCTTATCATCTCGTCCTCGTCCCTGAACATCGTCCGCCTCGATGGGTTCTGCATGCCGTAGAACTCCATGAACGGGCTGGGTCTTCTCTTGAAGGGGTAATAGAGGTATATCGCCGCAAGCGTCCTGTACGCTTCAGCCATCTCGCTGACGACCCCCGCTGAAACGCCCTCGGCATAGTGGTAGACAGCTATGGCCCTGCTGACATCTACGAGGTTAAAGTCCCTCTCGACGAGCTGTCTCCTGAGTATCTCTGTGGCTTGCTCAATATCTTCCCTGTCGAGCTCGTCCACCTCGTTCCCGTCAAGGAGGTGCTTTATCCTGATTTTCTTCACGTTCGGGTTCTTCGCCACTTGGTTGTCGTACTCGGCGACGACCCACCAGTCGTCTAAAGCTCCGGGGTCGAGAACGGTAAAGTGCTCACTCAGCTTGTCGTAGAAGCCCCGAACGCGGTGGTAGTATTCCTCCTCGTGGCCGGTCATCGGATAGCTGAGGTAGACGAGGGGCTTCTCTTTCTCCCTGAACAGCAGGTCGAGGAAAACCTCCGGTGGGTGCCTTATGCCGAACTGGAGGACGTAGCGGACGTTTATTCCCTCCTTCTTGAGCTCGTGGACTAATGTTTTCACGTGGTTTATTGCATCTTCACGCCACATTACAAGAGTGGTAAGCTTTATGTTGTTCGGGTCGTTGCCGAAGCGCTCGAACCACTCCGGGTCGTTGATTATCCTCCTCCTGACCGAGAGCACGTCGTCGAGGACGATGATGACCCTGTCGGGCCGTAAGAGCTTAAGGTTGCTGAGGGTGAATCCTATGACGCTCCCGCTCCCCCAGCGGAAGAGACTTGGCGTCGAAACGAGGTGGAACCTTTTGTCGCTCTCGTCTATCTCCCGTCTGATTCTCTCAAAGGCCTCGTCGCGAATCTCGTTCATCAAATCCTGGTGGTTTATCGCGAAGTCGAGGACGTTCTTGCGGGTTATCTTAACACCCCTCTCCTTTCCGACCTCCCTGAGGTATTCGAAGACGTGGTAGTAGGCGTAGCTCTCCCCGCTGGCCTTTTCAAGGGCCTCGCTCAGGTATTCGTCGCGCCCGTTGAGGGGCGGGCCGGTTAGAAGGATTACTTCCTTTGCCATGACAACCACCTAAGGGAGTGGGGCGAAACCTTTAAATACTCTTTCTCTAAGCGGGGTTCAGAGGTTCTTCTATTCTAAAAACCAACTCCAGGGGTGTTGTAGTTGACTGAGAACCTAAAGGGAACCACTACCGTCGGCGTAGTTTGCAAGGACGGTGTAGTTTTAGCGGCAGACAGAAGGGCATCGCTCGGCAACATGGTGCTTTCCGAGGGCGTCACGAAGGTCTTCCAGATAGACGAGCACCTCGCCCTGGCAGGAGCGGGGAGCGTTGGCGACATACTGAGCCTCGTCAGACTTCTAAGGGCTGAGGCAAAGCTCTACCGCGCGAGGGTCGGCAGGGAGATGAGCGTCAGAGCCCTCGCCACTCTCACGTCGAACATCCTGCACGGGAACCGCTTCATGCCATACTACGGCTGGTTTCTGATTGCCGGCTACGACGAGAAGCCGGGCCTCTACTCGATAGATATGGCCGGTGGCGTCACGGAGGACAAGTTCACCGCCGCCGGTTCCGGAATGGAGTTCGCCTTCTCAATCCTTGAGGAGAACTACCGCGATGACCTCTCACTGGAGGATGGAATAAGGCTCGCCCTGAAGGCGATAAAAGCTTCCACCCGCAGGGACATATATACGGGGGGTGGGGTTACACTCGTGACGGTAACGAAGGACGGCTACCGCGAGTGGAGCGAGGAGGAACTCAAAGCGCTGTTCTGAGGTGGTGGCGTTGATTCGGAGGGAAACCTACGTTGACGAGATACTCAAGGAGATTCGCGAGGTCATAGCCCAGATGGTTCCGCCGAACGCGAGGATAACCGACGTCGAGTTCGAGGGGCCGGAGCTCGTCATCTACACCAAGAACCCAGAGGCGATAATGAAGGACGGTGACCTCATCAGGAACCTCGCGAAGGTTCTGAAGAAGAGGATAAGCGTCCGTCCTGACCCGGACATCCTGATTCCGCCCGAGAAGGCAGAGGAGATGATTAAGGAGCTCGTCCCGAAGGAGGCCGAGATAACCAACATCAGCTTCGACCCCTCAGTCGGCGAAGTTCTCATAGAGGCCAAGAAGCCCGGCCTCGTCATCGGGAAAAACGGCGAGACGCTTCGCCTAATCACGCAGAAGGTTCACTGGGCGCCGAGAGTCGTCAGGACTCCTCCGCTCCAGAGCCAGACGATTTACTCGATAAGGCAGATTCTCCAGACCGAGAGCAAGGACAGGAGGAAGTTCCTCAGGCAGGTCGGCAGGAACATCTACCGCAAGTCCGAGTACAAGAGCAGGTGGATTAGGATTACCGGTTTGGGTGGCTTCCGCGAGGTTGGAAGGAGCGCTCTCTTGGTTCAGACCGATGAGAGCTACGTTCTTGTTGACTTCGGTGTGAACATCGCCGCGATGAAAGACCCGCTCAAAGCGTTTCCGCACTTCGACGCTCCAGAATTCCGCTACGTCCTTGACGAGGGCCTTCTTGACGCGATAATCATAACCCACGCCCACCTCGACCACAGCGGAATGCTACCTTACCTCTTCCGCTACAAGCTCTTCGACGGGCCGATTTACACCACTCCCCCGACGAGGGACCTGATGACCCTCCTCCAGCAGGACTTCATTGAGATTCAGCACATGAACGGCGTCGAGCCCCTGTACAGACCAAGGGACATAAAGGAGGTTATAAAGCACACCATAACCCTCGACTATGGCGAGGTCAGGGACATAGCCCCCGACATAAGGTTGACCCTCCACAACGCTGGTCACATACTCGGTTCAGCCATTGTCCACCTCCACATAGGCAATGGACTCCACAACATAGCCGTAACCGGAGACTTTAAGTTCATTCCGACCAGGCTCTTCGAGCCCGCCGTGAGCAGGTTCCCGCGCCTTGAGACCCTGGTCATGGAGTCCACCTATGGCGGAAGCAACGACTATCAGATGCCTCGTGAGGAGGCCGAGAAGAAGCTCATAGAGGTTATAAGAGAAACCATCAAGCGCGGTGGAAAGGTGCTCATCCCGGCGATGGCCGTTGGAAGGGCCCAGGAGATAATGATGGTTCTCGAGGAGTACGCGCGCGTCGGGGGAATAGAAGTTCCGATTTACCTCGACGGAATGATTTGGGAAGCTACCGCAATCCACACAGCTTACCCGGAGTACCTCAGCAAGAGCCTCCGCGAGCAGATATTCCACGAGGGCTACAACCCGTTCCTCAACCCGATATTCAAACCCGTCGCCAACTCGCGCGAGAGGCAGGATATCATAGACAGCGGGGAGCCTGCGATAATCATAGCCACCTCGGGCATGCTCGTCGGTGGACCGAGCGTCGAATACTTCAAACAGCTCGCCCCCGACCCGAAGAACAGCATCATCTTCGTCAGCTACCAGGCCGAGGGCACGCTCGGAAGGCAGGTTCAGAGAGGTTTGCGCGAGATACCGCTCATCGGCGAGGACGGCAGGACGGAGGTCGTTCAGGTCAACATGGAGGTCCACACGATAGACGGCTTCTCCGGCCACGCGGACAGGAGAGAACTTATAAGCTACGTCGCCCGCGTCAGGCCGAGGCCGGAAAGGATAATCACCGTCCACGGCGAGGCCCACAAGTGCCTCGACCTCAGCTCCAGCATACACAGGAAGTTCGGCATATCAACGCGCGCGCCCAACAACCTCGACGCCATAAGGCTCAAGTGAGCCTTCCTTTCTGCACCTTTTCGATAACGTTTTAAATCTCTCCCACAAGAGCCCCTTAGGTGGGAGGACGTGAAGATAGAGTACAAGTTCTCGTTCGCGGTTTATATATGGGGCATTATCACCGGGGTAATCAGCGGACTGCTGGCGTACTACAACAGGAGCGCATGGATACTCGGCTTCCTGCTATACTTCTTCGTGGACAAGTTCGTGATGGCGGTCGTCAAGGAGCTCCCGCCCGACGTTCCCGACCAGCGGGCGATACTCAGGAAGGCCTTCTGGGGCTGGCTGTTGTTCTGGCTCTACTTCACGATGCTCAGCTACTCGGTGGCCATCAACTTCCAGCCGGTCTGCTACTCCAACCAGAGCCTCCTCTACCGGGTCGTCCACAATGGGACGGCCGGGATTAAATGCGTGTTTAATGTGACCAACGTGACGGGGTGATTTCATGAACGTTGAGGAAATGAAGAAGGCCGTCGCCAAGGAGGCCCTAAAGCTAATCGAGGATGAAATGGTCGTCGGCCTCGGTACCGGCTCCACAACCGCCTACTTCATCCGCTACCTTGGTAAGCTCATCATGGACGGTGAACTTGAGGAGGTTTACGGCGTCCCCACCTCATACCAGGCGAGGCTCTTGGCCCTTGAGGCAGGGGTTCCCGTGGTGAGCCTCGACGAGGTTGACGCGATAGACATAGCGGTTGATGGGGCGGACGAGGTTGACCCGCAGATGAACCTCATCAAGGGGCGCGGTGCGGCTTTGACGATGGAGAAAATCATCGAGTACAGAGCCGGAATGTTCGTCGTCCTCGTTGACGAGACCAAGCTCGTCGAGTGGCTCGGTCAGAGAATGCCCGTTCCCATCGAGGTGATTCCCGTTGCTTGGCGCGCAATCGCGGAGGAGATAGAGGTCTTCAACGCCACCGCCGAGCTGAGGATGGCCGAGAAGAAGGACGGGCCCGTCGTTACGGACAACGGCAACTTCATACTCGACGCAAGGTTCCACCGCATAGAGGACCCGCTCGACCTTGAGATAGAGCTCAACAACATTCCAGGCGTCATCGAGAACGGAATCTTCGCGGACATAGCTGACCTTGTCCTCGTCGGCACGAAAGATGGAGTCAAGAGGATGGAGCGCTGAAGCAAGGTTTATAAACTCAGCCCTTTTTCACTTCTTCGGGAGTCCCGCGAGCGCGGGGGTTGCCGAGCCTGGTCAAAGGCGGTGGACTCAAGATCCACTCCCGTAGGGGTTCCGGGGTTCAAATCCCCGCCCCCGCACCACATCAGCCCTTGCTTGCGCAAGCGCTGGCGGAAGATTAAGTGCTTTTTTGAAGTATTTATCATTTTCAAGTGGGTTTCTTGTTCACGTGCTCTTTGGTGAGTGTTCCATTCTTTAAACGGCGTCCTTTGGACGCTAATAACAAAGTTGGAACTGCTTGAAAAACCCTGTTTGATATTAAACCCTTTCTAAACTTGCACTCTAACAGTGCACGATTGACTCCTTTGCTCTTCGGTGAGAAGGGTACTCATTTCGCCAGCCTTTCTCAAAAGCTGTGGGCAAAGTTTCATCAAAGTTCGCGACTCCTTATTTGTCCTTATTTGGAATGCACTATATCAGCCTTCGAAGCTCTCTCATTCTTTCCTTTTAGCTTTGTTGACGTGAAATCATCATCCAGTTCAGCGGCGAAAAATTTAATAAGGCAACCCGTGATGCACCTACCGCAGGGGGCCGTAGGGTAGTTTGGCCCATCCTGCGGGCTTTGGGAGCCCGTGACCCGGGTTCAAATCCCGGCGGCCCCACCACATCAGCCCCTGCTTGCGCAAGCGCTGGCGGAAATGATGTGCCTTTCTTGGGCGTGTCCCTGTTTTCAAGCAGGGCCCTATTCGCTCCTTTGATTAGTGTTTCATTCAAAAATGCGCCTGTCGGGTGCCTTCAAAGAGAGAAAAACCCTCGCAATAGGAGGCGAGATATAATAGAAGCTCCTTCTGAAACTTACACTTCTAAAAAGTGCTTAATCTTCCGCCAGCGCTTGCGCAGGAAGCTTTTGGAAAAAGCTTCACCAAAAGCTTGTGATTCTTCCTTGAGGCTCCTCTACAAAGGGATTTTAAACTCTAAACTGACCCTTGAAGATTGAATTTTTTAAAGATACACCCTCTTTCACGCGGGTTCTACTTGAACCGCGCTCCGAAGGAGCGCAAAGACTTGAACCCCCTGTAAAAGGCGCTTTCAAAGGAATTCATTTCATCAAAAGAGCAACTCAAAAAGAAATCCACTCAAAGAATAGGCTTTTTCAAAAGGAATCACGAACTTTGATGAAACTTTGCCCACAGCCTTTGGGAAAGGCTGGCGAAAAGCGCTCGTCTACCAAACAAGCAAACCTCAGTTGTGCACTTTCAAATTGAAGAACTTAACGCGAGTTTAGCATTAAAAACAAGCCTTGTAATAGTTTCAACTTATCATCGGCGTCCTTCGGACGCCTTTCGGGGAGGAAACGCTCTCTGAATAGCAAGTCAAAAAGAAACTCCCAACAAGAGACACTCCTTGACGTGCACGAACTATAAACTCCACACTTTGAATAGTCAAACACTTTTGGTCAAACTTTTCCCCAGAAAAGTTTGCTATGGTGGGCCCGGGGGGCTTTGAACCCCCGACCACGCGGTTATGAGCCGCGCGCTCTGACCAGGCTGAGCTACGGGCCCACTGATGGCGCCGCCGCCCGGATTCGAACCGGGGACCGCCGGATTAACAGTCCGGCGCTCTACCGACTAAGCTACGGCGGCTCGACCCAATGTAGGGGATACAGGGGACGTTTATAAATTTTGCGGTTAGAAAGGGGAAAAGGTTTATAACTCCCAAAGGAGTCCCCTAAAGCGAGCCTGCCCCGGTAGCCTAGCCTGGCGGGGCGGCGGACTTGTAATCCGCCGGTCGCGGGTTCAAATCCCGCCCGGGGCTCCATTCATTTCTCGAGCAGGGCCTCAACGAGTGCAACAATCTGCTTGTGAACCCCTTCAACGTCCTCCAGTGCGTTGACGATTTTAATCTCAGGAAAGCGCTCCGCGAGCTTGAGGTAGTTTTCGCGAACCTTTTTCTGGAGCTCCACTATTTTGTCGAACTCGGTCTTTATGCTCCTCGTTCTTATGCGTTTCATACTCTCCTTGACAGGAAGGTCGAGAAGCAGAACGAGGTCGGGCCTTATTGCAAAGCGGTTGAGGTCTATCAGCCACTCAAGGTCAAGTCCCCTCGCCCACTGATAGGCGAGCGACGAGTAAAAGTAGCGGTCCGAAATCACAACCTTTCCCGATTCGAGCGCGGGTTTTATAAGCTTGTCAACGTGTTCGGCCCTGTCCGCCGCGAAGAGCAGAGCCTCCGCCTCGTGACTTATTTTAGCCCCGTCAATGATTCCTTCCCTTCCACCCGTCAAGACCAGTTTCCTGATGAGCTTTCCGAACGGTGTGTCCGTGGGTTCCTTTGTTAGAACGACTTCATAGCCCCTCTCCTCAAGCCACAGCTTGAGTAGCTTTGCCTGAGTTGATTTTCCAGCGCCGTCTATGCCCTCGAGCACAATGAATATCCCCAAGCCCGTCACCCCCAAAATGGAAGAACGTGTAAACCCCTCGGCAGGGGGCTTATAAAACTGCCGTCATACTGAGAGCCTCTTGAGGTAGTCGAAGAGCGACCACATGCTCATGAACTCCTTCTGCTCGTCCTCCCGGTAAAACTCCACGACGCCATCGGGTCTAAAGCGCATTCCAAAGTCGTAGTCCCCCTTGTTCAGCTTGTGAAGGAAGACCTCCTTGGGTTTCGGCGGCAGGTAGCTTGTCATCATGTCGTTCATGAGTTCGACCTCAAAACCGAAGTGCTCGTTCATCCTGGGGAAGAAGAGCACCGCAGGGGTGTTCATTGCATCAACGAGGGCCTTTCCTCCGAGTTTGAAGTTGTAGTGCTTGAAGAGGTCGTGCATGAAGTCGTCGAGGGCGTTGGGGTAGTAAACCGTCGCACCGATGTCGTTGGGCTGGGCCTCGATGAAGCTCCTGCTCTCGAGGATGGCGTTTATCTCGTCGACGTCGATTCCGCTGACGTAAACGCGGACGCCCCCGTAGTAGTAGACGTAGGCCAGCGGAAGGCCCTTCTTGTGGGCGAAGTCCTTGAGCGCTATGAGCGGAATCAGGCGGACGTCCATTATCGTTGAACCTGTGCTGACGATGCCAACCACCATCGCCCTCTTGCCGTAGCGCGAGATGGCCCTTCCATCCCTGCCGACTATTATCGTTCCGTGGGAGACCGTTCCTATGGCCCTTCCAAGGAGGGCAAGCTCCTCGGGATTAAACCTCTGCGAATAATACACTTCCACTTCCACCACCTCAATCTGGGAGTATTATACTCTCCCGACCAATCCTTGACTCGACCCAAATCTTCACATTCGAGCCTATCTTGCTGAAGTCCTCGATGAGCGTGTTGTCGCCGATGACGCTGCCGGGCTGTATGACAACGCCCTTGCCTATGTGAACGTTTTCTCCTATTATGGCCTCCTTTATTTCGGCACCGTCCTCGATGGTCACGCCTGAAAAGATTACCGAGCGTTCAATTTTAACGTTTCTGCCTATCTCAACGTCATCACCAATGACCGCGAAGCCCCTGATTTCTGGCTTCCGCAGAACGCAACGCCTGCCAGTGTAGAGCGCTCCCCCGTGCTCAAGGTTGCCCTTAAGGCTTTCGGTCTTCACCTGCGGCAGGATGAGCCTCCCAAGGAAAACATCTTCCGTCGCCTGAAGGTAGCTCGACGGCCTTCCAACGTCGTTCCAGTACTCCTTGAAGGGGAACCCGTAGAGCGGAAGGTCGTTTTTGAGCATCCTCGGGAAGAGGTCCTTGGAGAAGTCGAAGTTCTTGTTCTTGGGAACGTGGTCGAACGCTTCGGGCTCGAAGACGTAGATGCCCGCGTTGACGAGGTTACTAAACACTTCCTCGGGTCTCGGCTTCTCTTTGAACTGCTGAATTCTCCCGTTCTCGTCTATTATCGCTATGCCGTACTGTGTCGGGTCATCAACCTCGGAAAGCGCTATCGTGGCGAGGGCCTTTTTCTTTTTGTGGTATTCGTAGAGGGCCCTCAAATCGAGGTTCGTTAGCACGTCGCTTGAAACGACCAGAAAGGTGTCGTCCATGTGCTTGACGACCTTTTTGGTGGCCCCAGCGGTTCCGAGCTTCACGTTTTCCTTGTTGGAGTAGTGAATCTCTATCCCCCACTCACTCCCGTCGCCGAAGTAGTCGATTATGCGCTCTTTAAGGTAACCGACGAGAACGTAAACTTCGTCAACACCGGCCTCAATGAGGCTCAGGAGGGTGTACTCCATTAGGGGTCTGTTGAAGAAGGGTATCATTGGCTTGGGCCTGTACACGGTCAGGGGAAGAAGCCTCGTTCCCTTGCCTCCGGCCAAAATCACTGCCTTCATCTTGCACCGCACCGCTTTATTGTATCACTCCCAGTTAAAATACTTTGCGCCCTTCATCGTTCATTCACATGGATGCGTCCAGGAGCCCATTGATGACCATTACTTGGTTCAGTAGTTGACAACTCTGCCCAAAAAATTCGACGTTATATCAGACAAAGGTCCTTTAATCGCCCAGTTGATGGTCACAACGACGAAGGAACTTTAAATAGGTAAGATGCACACATCCGATGGAGGCGACAAAAATGGACGCCCTTGAAAAGCTTAGGAAACTCCTCCCGGAGGAACAGTTTGAGAAGGTTAAGGCAATCGACAACCCCGAGCTTCACGCTTTTTTGGCGGAGTGGATTGAGTGGCTCGAGCCGGGCAAGGTTTTCGTCTGCACCGACAGCGAAGAGGACGAGCAGTACGTCCGCTGGAAGGCCCTCTACTACGGCGAGGAGAAGATGCTCGAAACGCCGAACCACACCGTCCACTACGACAACTACTACGACCAGGCCAGGGACAAGGCCAACACCAAGCTCCTCGTCCCCGGCGGAAAGGAGATTCCCTTCCTCAACACCAAGGACCGTGAAGAGGGCCTGAAGGAGATTAGGGAGCTCATGAGGGGTGTCATGAAGGGCAAGGAGCTGTTCATCTGCTTCTTCGTTCTCGGGCCCAAGAACTCGATATTCACGATTCCCGCCGTCCAGCTCACCGACTCGGCCTACGTAGCCCATTCTGAGTTCATACTCTACAGAAAGGGCTACGAGGAGTTCAAACGCCTCGGAAGGAACGCGAAGTTCTTCCGCTTCATCCACTCGGCAGGAGAGCTCGACGAGAGGAAGACCAGCAAGAACCTCGACAAGAGGAGGATTTACATTGACCTTGTGGACGACACCGTTTACTCCGTCAACACCCAGTACGGTGGCAACACCATCGGCCTGAAGAAGCTCGCCTTCAGGCTCACCATCCAGAAGGCAGTTAAAGAGGACTGGCTCAGCGAGCACATGTTCCTAATGCGTGTTAACGGCCCGAACGGCAGGAAGACCTACTTCACAGGTGCATATCCAAGCATGTGCGGTAAGACTTCCACCGCCATGATTCCCTGGGAGAACATAGTCGGAGACGACCTCACGTTTATCCTTCCGGTCAACGGCGTAGCGCGCGGTGCCAACGTCGAGAAAGGTGTTTTTGGCATAATCCAGGGCGTTAATCCAGAGGACGACCCGATAATATGGAAGGTCCTCCACTCTCCGGTCGAGATAATCTTCTCCAACGTCCTCGTCAAGGACGGAAAGCCCTACTGGAACGAGATGGGCATCGAGATTCCTGACGAAGGAGAAAACCACAGCGGAAAGTGGTGGAAGGGCAAGAAGGACAAAGAAGGAAACGAGATACCGCCGAGCCACAAGAACGCGCGCTTCACTGTTTCGCTTGAGCACTTTCCGAACGTGGATTTGGAAGCCCTCGAGAACCCATGCGGTGTTGAAGTCGGCGGAATGATTTTCGGCGGTCGCGATAAGGACACCTGGCCCCCGGTGAGGGAAGCCTTTGACTGGAAGCACGGTGTTATAACGATGGGCGCCTCGCTTGAGAGCGAGACGACGGCGGCGACCCTCGGAAAGGAAGGCGTTAGGGCCTTCAACCCAATGGCCATACTCGACTTTATGAGCGTCCCGCTCGGCGAGTACATCGAGAACTACCTGCGGTTCGGTGAGAAGCTGAGGAAGACGCCGAAGATATTCGCCGTTAACTACTTCCTCCGCGACGAGAACGGCAAGTGGCTCAACCACAAGCTCGACAAAGCGGTATGGCTCAAGTGGATGGAGCTTCGCGTTCACGGCGACGTTGATGCCATCGAGACGCCGATAGGGTACATTCCGAAGTACGAGGATTTGGCAAGGCTCTTCAAGGAGGTTCTCAACAAGGAGTACAGCAGAGAAGACTACGAGAAGCAGTTCACAATAAGGGTTCCAGAACTCCTCGCGAAGATTGAGCGCATAGAGAAAATCTACCGCGAGAAGGTCAGAGAAGTTCCCGAGGAGCTCTTCCGGGTTCTCGAAGAGGAGAGGAAGAGGCTCCTTGAGGCCAGGGAGGAGTACGGGGACTATATAAGCCCGTTCGTTTTGGAGCGGGCATGACTTCTTCTTTTCTCCTTTCGTCGAACGCCGAGCGACAGTGTTTTTAAGGTTCGCGAGAAATTAGTATCACCCATGATGATACGCGGTGGTTTCTATGGCGAGGGTTGACGAGTGCACTTATGAAACAATCCGTGAGAAACTTCCGAGTCCGCTCAGGGGGCTCGCTGATTTAGCTTACAACTACTGGTGGAGCTGGAACAGGCGAGCTACGAAGCTCTGGGAAAAGATAGACCCCGAGCACTGGGCCGAGTACAAGAACCCGGTGAAGCTACTCCTTGACACACCCCACCACAGGTTCCGCGAGCTCCTTCGTGATGACGACTTCATGAACCTCTACGAGCTCGTCATGGAGCAGTTCGAGGACTACATGAACCCGGACTCAACTTGGTTCTCAACCAATTATCCCAACTGGGACAAGCCGATTGTGTACCTGTGCATGGAGTACGGTATAAGCAAGAGCCTGCCCATTTACTCCGGCGGGCTTGGTATCTTGGCTGGCGACCACGTCAAGACAGCGAGCGACCTCGGTTTGCCCTTCATAGCCGTTGGCCTGCTCTACAAGCATGGCTACTTCCGTCAGGAGATAGACGAGAACGGAAACCAGATTGAGGTTTTCCCTGAGTACAGACCCGAGGAAATGCCGATAAAGCCCGTCCTCGACAGGAACGGGGAGAGGCTCCTAATCGAGGTGCCGATTGAGGACAGGACGGTCTATGCGAGGGCTTTCGAGGTTCAGGTTGGCAGAGTAAGGATTTACCTCCTCGACACGGACGTCCCCGAGAACAGCCCAGACGACAGGAAGATATGCGACTACCTCTACAACGCAGAGATGGACAAGAGGATAAAGCAGGAAATCCTCCTCGGCATCGGTGGAATGAGACTGTTAAAAGCCTTGGGAATAGAGCCCGGCATCGTCCACCTGAACGAGGGGCATCCTGCCTTCGCGAACCTCCAGAGGATTGCATGGCTCATGGACGAGGGCCTCACGTTCACCGAGGCGCTGAGCGTCGTTAGGGGGACGACGGTCTTCACGACTCACACGCCGGTTCCAGCTGGCCACGACAGGTTTCCGATTGAGGAGGTTCGGAAACGACTCGCCAAGTTCCTCAAAGATAGGGGAGAGCTCCTCGAACTCGGCAGGGAGGGAGAACAGTTTAACATGACACTACTCGCGATTAGGACGTCAAGCTACGTTAATGCCGTCAGCAAATTGCACGCAGAAGTGAGCAGAAGGATGTGGCAGGACATCTGGCCGGGGGTTCCACTCGACGAGATACCCATCGAACCAATAACCAATGGCGTTCACACAATGACGTGGGTCCACAACGAGATGAGGAAGCTCTTCGACCGCTACATCGGCAAGGTCTGGCGCGAGCACACGAACCTTGAGGGTATCTGGTACGCCGTCGAGAGGATTCCCGATGAAGAGCTCTGGGAAGCCCACCTCGAGGCCAAAAGGCAATTCATTGAGCTCCTCAGGCGGAAGGCGATGGAGCGGAACGAACGCCTCGGAACCGACGACCCGATTCCGGCTATAGACGAGAACGCGCTCATAATAGGCTTCGCGAGGCGCTTTGCAACATACAAGCGCGCGGTTCTTCTTCTCACGGACCTTGACAGGCTCAGAAAGCTCCTGAACGACCCGACGAGGCCGGTTTACATAGTCTTCGGTGGAAAGGCCCACCCCAACGACTGGGGTGGAAAGGAGTTCCTGAGGAGGATTTACGAGGTCAGCAAGATGCCCGAGTTCAGGGGCAAGATATTCGTCCTGGAAAACTACGACATGGGAAGCGCGAGGCTGATGGTGGCGGGCGTTGACGTCTGGCTGAACACGCCGAGACGGCCCCTTGAAGCCAGCGGGACGAGCGGAATGAAAGCTGGATTGAACGGGGTTTTGAACGCGAGCATATTCGACGGCTGGTGGGTCGAGGGCTACAACGGAAAGAACGGCTGGGTCATAGGCGAGGAGAGCACCGAGCCCGAGAGCGAGGCCGACGATGTGAAGGACGCACAGGCCCTCTACGACCTCCTTGAGAGAGAGATTATCCCTACCTACTACGGCAACAGGCCGAAGTGGATTTACATGATGAAGGAGAGCATAAAGAGCATCGCCCCGCGCTTCAGCACCCACAGAATGGTCAAGGAGTACATGGACAAGTTTTACTCAAAGGCTATGAGCAACCACATATGGCTCACGAAGGAGGGCTACCGTGGAGCCAAGGAGATAGCCGAGTGGAAGGACCGCGTAACCGAGTCGTGGCCGAAGGTAGGCTTCGTTGACGTTAAAGTCCTCGATGACCGCTCCGGCCTCGAGGTGACGGTTGACCTCGACGGGCTGAAGCCTGAAGATGTTCGCGTCGAGCTCTACTATGGAGTCAGGGCGGAGGGATATCACATAGAGAGGCCGCACATCGTCGAGCTCAGGCATCCGAAGCGGCTCGAAGGTGGAAAGTGGCTCTACACCTACCGCGGGAGCGCGCTGAGGCACCTCGGAGACCCCTGCTGGCACTACGCGTTGCGCGTTTACCCGCACCACGAGAAGCTTCCCCACAAGTTCCTGCTCGGCCTCGTGAAGTGGGTTGGCCTGGACTGAATGTTCCAAAGCCACGTTTCAATTCAAATAAAGATTTCAATTCTAAATTTTTAAGGGGAATCGCACGGTAAAGCTTTTAATTTTTAGGATTCCATTCGAAAGGAAAGCTCTTGGGGGTGGTTGGGATGGATGAAATAAGGAAGTGGACGCTGTACTTGATGTTCCTCGTTGCTGGATTTGCAACGGGCATAGGAACAATTGGGCTGTTCCCTCAGTTCTGGATGGAATACGGGCTAACGGGGCTTGTAGTGCATCTGCTGTTCCTGGCCGTGTTTACGTACGTTGCTATAACAGAGGCAGAGAAGGTCACAAAATCGGGCTACTACTTTGTTGAGCTCTACAACAAAGTTCTAAGAAAACCAGCCATGATACTCGCAGTGCTGGCGCTGATAGTCGTGTTCCTCTCATACTATACCGCCAACACTATGCTCGTTCTCCTGTCCCCAATTGTTGGAACCGGGACCGTAGGAAGGCTCATAGCCAAGGTTCTAATGGTGGTGATAGTTTTCATCGTCCTGACGAGGGCCAAGGAGAAGACGTTCACGATAATGGCAGCGGGTTCAATGGTACTCGTTATCTCAGTCGTCGTTACGACTGTGGCATTCGTGTCGAAGATTCCGTCGACCGCGGCGTTTCTGGGCATGGCAAAACACATGATAATGAGCAGGCATCCGGTAACTGTAGACCTCGTGATGGCTGCCATTGAAAGGGCCATCTACGGCATCGGCCTTGGATTCGCCTTCTACCTGATGCTTGGCAGTTTCATGAACGAGCGCTTCAACGCCAAGCTCATCATTGGGGCGGGTGTTATTATACAGGCCATTATCGGAATCCTCTCCACAATTACGATAGTTTACGCCATAGCGCCCTCTACCCCGGAGGAGCTCTTGAAGTACGTGTACGGTGGAGAAGAGGGAGCGATTCACCTCATGGGACAGCTCCCAACAATTCTCGCTGACTACAAAGGTCTTCTGCTACTGATAGCGGTTTCAATATTCTTCGCTGGAATCACCAGCATATTGCCAACAGCCGAGGTTGGTCTCCAGATAATAGAGTTCAACACCAGAGTCGGAAGGAACAAGGCAGCCATGTACCTGATGGGGCTCGTTTTACTAATTGGGATTCCAGATTCAATACCCAGCCTGGCCCAGGCAATGTTGCTCGGGGTTTCTACAACTATATTCTTCACGGCGGTCTTTGAGTACATTCCGGTAGTTTCCAAGAGGGTCGGAGAGATTACAGGGGTTCAGCCAAGTACCATCCAGAAAGTAGCTGGGGCCATTCTGTTCATAGTCCTCATACCAATGGGGCTCTACTCCCTCTACACAACGGCTAAAGCTGGAGGGGCTAACTGGATTGGTGCCCTGCTCGCAGTAGTGCTTGTTGGATTCGGTGCGCTGGGCAACGAAATATTTGGAAAGAAAGAATGAATCACTTGTGGGCGAAAATCGCCCTGACCTTTCCATCTTTTACCTCATCTATTCTCACGAAGCCGAAGCGCTCGAACTGGACGACGTCATCGACCTTAACGTGGGCGTCGCTTTCAAGTAGCCCCTCCCTTATGATGAGCTCCTCGCCCTCGGGAACCCAGACTTCACAGGGTTTGCCCTCGGTGACCCAGTGAACCATCCTCCACCTGTTCTTTCTCGCTATCTCGTAGTCAACACTGTGGAACCTTGCCTTAATACCGTCCTCGCTCACCTCAAGGATTTCGACGTTGAAGAGGTCCTTAAGGCGAACAAAGTTCCTTGGCCTGAAGAGCTCCATGTCGTCCTTGGAGACGTAAACCGGCTTTCCTGGAACGAACTTAAGCCTTCTAACGCCCCTCTCTGGATGGTCTGGATGGAGCGGAATCTCAGCAACGAACTCCTTGGCCCCCTCTATGTACATTGGAATCGGGTCGGCGACAAAGAAGTATCTGTTAGCTATCGGCTCTATTATGCGCCTGTTTATGGCAGCAAGGTTGTCCCAGCTTATCGTCGTGTCGCTCCTCTTCAGACCGACCTCGATGATTAGCTCCCTTATCGCCTCGGGCCTTATTCCGCGCCTCCTCAGGGCCCTAATCGTTCCGAGCCTCGGGTCGTCCCAGCCGAGGTACTTGCCCTCCTCTATGCCCTTCCTCGTCTTGGACTTGCTGAGGATAACCCCCTCGATGCTCAGCCTGCCGTGGTGCACCGTGACCGGGTACTCCCAGCCGAGGTACTCATAAACGTACCTCTGCCTCGTCTCGTTCTCGGCGTGCTCCTGTCCGCGGAAGATGTGGGTGACGCCGAGCTCGTGGTCGTCTATGGCAGATGCGAAGTTGTAGAGGGGCCAGACGCGGTACTTGTTCCCAGTCCTCGGGTGGTTGGGGTTGTCTATGATTCTCAGAGCGGGCCAGTCCCTGACGGCGGGATTGGGGTGTTTTAGGTCGGTCTTTATTCTGACGACAGCTTCACCCTCCTTGTACTCTCCGTTCAGCATCTTCCTCCAGCGTTCGAGCTGAACCTCGACCGGCTCGTCCCTGTGCGGGCAGGCTATTCCCTTGTCCCTTAACTCGCGGAACTTCTCCGGCGGGCAGGTGCAGACGTAGGCCTTGCCCATCTTTATCAGCTTCTCGGCGTAGTCGTAGTATATCTCAAGCCTGTCGCTCGCTATGTGTATCTCGTCAATCTTGAAGCCGAGCCACTCAAGGTCCTCCTTAATCCACTCGTAGAAAATCGGCTCCGGTCTCTTGACCTTGGGGTCGGTGTCGTCGAAGCGGAGTATGAACTTGCCGTCGTACATCCTTGCATACTCGTGGCTCAGAATAGCGGCCCTCGCGTTCCCCAAGTGGAAGGCACCGTCGGGGTTAGGTGCGAAGCGGGTGACGACCTTTCCCTTCTCCGCCCTGGGAAGCGGGGGAAGGCCCTTCTTCTCCTCCTTCTTGGTCTTCTTCTCCTCGAAGAACTCTGGGTAAATCTCCCTCAGCTTCGCCTCCTGCTCCTCAAGGGAGAGGGCGTTTACCTTCTCAACTATCTCGTTCACGAGCGGGATTATCTGCCTGGCTTTTGGCCTCAGCTCCGGGTTCTCGCCGAGAACCTTCCCTATAACCGCCTTCGGGTTCGCCTTACCCTTGTGGGTGTAGGCGTTGATGAGCGCGTACTTCCAGATTAGCTCCTCCACCATCTTTAACCACCTGTGGGGGAATGGGGAAAGCGGTTATAAAGGTTAGTCCGAAATTCCAAAAGAGAGATAAACCTAAACGTTAAAATTTAATTTACGAACGTTACGGTGGGGTGACCATGGAGCTACTGAGCACTGGAATCAGGAAACTCGACCGTGCAATAGGAGGAGGTTTGATTCCAAACGGCAACCTCCTGATAATTCACAACACCTATTCAACCGGCTGGACAATAGCCTTTGAGATTATGAGAAATCGAGTTGAAATGGGAGACTTCGGAGTTGTAACGAACACCGTTTTGCCCCTCTCTACGCTGGAAATTGAACTCTTTCCCTCAGGCGTTGACCTTCGCGCCCTTGGTGAAAGCGGTAACCTGGCAGTCATAGACGTCTTTGGCTCCCTTCACGGTATCAAATACAATGAAGACTTCGTTTACTCAGGGGAAAACCTTTCAGCAGACACGTTCGTTCCCAAGTATTCAATGCTGTTCAGGACAATTGAACAGGAGAAAATGGGCGACCAGCGGGTTGTCCGCGTGGATTTCACACTCGATGGCTTTGCGTTTTTCCTGGGGGAGAGAAACACACTGAGAATATTTCAGAGGTTCATGGCACTTAGCGAAGCAGACAGTAGGGAGTCCATAAACCTGTGGGTTCTCAACAGGGACAGAACATCGGGGAAGTTCCTCTCGTGGTTCTCACTCTACGCCCACTACGTCGTTGAAGTCGTTTCCAGGGAGGGCATGGGAGAACGGCTTTACGTGAGGAAAAGCCCCCTCCTGTACACCCCAAGGGAAAAGGGAATGTCAATAAAAAGGGGAAGGAGCGGAGTAATCCTCCGCTAATCACTCGGCGAAGGTTATTATCTTGAGCTGGACGGGCCTTCTAACGACGTTGTACTTCCTCGCGCCGATTAGGTAGCGAACGCCGGTTTCGCTGACTGTGTCGATGAGCCTCTGGGTGATGACGCCGTTGAAGACGACCGCGTAAACGTCCTTGCGCTCCTTGAGCTGGTTCGTGAGCTCCCTGACTGGAATCTCCGCTATGACGTTCTTGTTCTCGTCGAGGAGGAGTGCTATTCCGTCCTTCTTAACGCGCTCGATGAACTCACCGAACTCCTCAAGCTCTGGAACGCGGGCCTTCTCGATGGGCTTGACTATCTTCTCCTCCTTGGGTTCTGGCCTTTCGACTTTCTCAACCTTCTCCGGCTTCTTTTCCTCGACTTTGACCGGGACGACCCTCGGCTCCCTCGGCTCGACCTTCCTGGGCTCGGGCTTCCTCTCTTCCCTTTCCCTTATCAGCTCGTAGAAGCTCTTACCCTTGTTGAACATCTCGTTGATGACCTGCTCGGCGGGAACCTTGCTCCTCAGGGCCTTGACTATCTCCTTCTTGGTGAGTTCCTCGACCTCCTTGCCCTCGGGGGCGCGGGCTACGTAGTCCACATCGGCAACCTGGAGGAGCTCCTTGAGGATGAGCTCTCCACCGCGGTCGCCGTCGGTGAAGGCGGTAACTATTCTCTCCTTGCTGAGCTTGATTATGGTTTCCGGAATCGAGGTTCCCTCCACGGCTATCGCGTTCTTTATGCCGTGCTTGAGCAGGTTGAGGACGTCGGCCCTTCCCTCAACGACGATGATTGAGTCGGAGAACGGGACGTGCGGTCCAGCGGGAAGCTTCTCAGGGCCGTACTCGATGAGCTCCTTGGCGCGAACTGCCTTCTTGACCTCCTCGGTGAGCTCCTGGGTTTCGGGAATCTCCTGCTCCATGAGGGTTTCGAGTATCTCCTTGGCCCTCTCAATGATGTACTTCCTCTTTGTGGCGCGAACGTCCTCTATGCGGAGGACCCTTATCTTGGCCTCGGCCGGACCAACGCGGTCAATGGTTTCAAGCGCCGCGGCGAGGATTGCCGTCTCGACCCTGTCGAGGCTCGATGGGACGGTAATGGTTCCGTAGGTCTTGCCGGCCTTGTTGTGAACCTCGACGCGAATCCTTCCAATCCTTCCGGTCTTCTGGAGCTCCCTCAGGTCGAGGTCGTCTCCGAGAAGACCTTCGGTCTGTCCGAAAATAGCACCAACAACGTCGGGCCTTTCGACGATGCCGTTAGCCTCAAACTCGGCGTAGATGACGTATTTGGTCGTTCCAAACTCGTCTTTTCCTGACATGAAACCACCCTCTTTAGCCTTTTTTCGTTTTTCAGCCAAAACCTGCTGGAGTATCGTCTTCTTTCTCTTCATCGAATCCCCTCCAGCAGGGGGTCAGAAACGGAGATTACCTTCAGGTATAGGCCGTAGAGGTCTTCAATGCCCTTGATGTCCTTCTTGACCAGCTTCTTGAGCTCCTTCCGGGTTTCCACGTCCACCCTGCAGGGGTAGCCGGCCAGGTAGCGAAGGAGCTTTTTGGCCAGCTCCTCCCCCTTTCTGTCAAAGTCTGTGAGTATCTTGACTTCGCCGTAGGATGAGGCGATGAGCGCGACCTCTGGTAGAGGCAGGCGGGAGAGCCTGATTATCTCCGCTCTGACCCCCAGATTCCTCAGAGCCACCTCGTCTCGCATGCCCTCAACGATGAGGGCGCCTTCAAACTCTCGCAGTTCGTCTATAAGCTCCAGGAATCTTTTATAGTTTTCGGCGTACATAACGCCCTCGCCATCCAATACTCCGTGAAGTTAAAAGCTTTTGGGTTCAGCAGACTGAGTTTATACTTCCGTGGTAGCTCATCGGCTCCTCGTAGAACTCCTCTATCAGCTTCTGGAGCCTTTTTGAAAGCTCTATCTGGACTCCCCATGAGCCCTCTATTTTTCCCTTAGCGGCCATTCTACCGAGGAACTTCTTCATCTCCTCGCTCAGCGGACTCGGCTTGCACCGCGCCCAGGGGGTCCCTGGGAGAGGCATGAAGTAGTGTGCCCTAACCTTTCCGCCCTTCCGCATAATCCACTTCATCAGTTCGATGCTCCTCCTCTGGCTCTCCGCGCTCTCGTTCGGCAGGCCGACGATGAAGTCAACCACAGGCTCAAAGCCGTACTCGAGCATGTACTCAACGGCCCGCTGAACGTGCTCGACCCTGTGGAGCCTGTGCATGGCCTTTAGCATCGCGTCGTCCCCGCTTTGGGCTCCGATTGCAAGCCTCCTGTTGTCGGCGTAGTCAATGAGGAGCTCAAGGGTCTCGGGCAGGACGAACTCAGGCCTCACCTCGCTCGGGAAGGTTCCATAAAAGAGCCTCCTGCCCTCTTTCCTGAGGGGCTGAAGGGCCTTGAGAAGGGCCTCGAGCTTGTTGAGCTTCAGTATCGCCCCCGGAGAACCGTAGGCGAAGGCGTTCGGCGTTATGTAGCGCATGTCCTTCATTCTCCGTGAGTACTTCACAATCTGGTCTATGGGCCTGTGCCTCATGCGGAAGCCCTTGATGTAGGGAGTTTGACAGTAGTAACAGCGGAAGGGACAGCCCCTGCTTATCTCTATCGGCGAAATCAGGCGGACGCTCTCGGGATACGGAGGAAAACGCCAGAAGTCCTCGACTTTCGCGAAGCCGGTAAAGGTGAACTCACCGTTGAGGTAGAAGGCGAGACCCTTCACCTTGGCGAGTTCGGAGGTTATTCTGTAGTTTGTCCTCTTCAGGGTCGTTAGGAGCTGGTATATTACCTCCTCGCCCTCTCCGATGACGGCTACGTCAAACCCGAGGACGTTGAGCGTGTGCTTGGGCATCGCTATCGCATGATAGCCTCCCGCCACGAGAAGCGCGCCGTTCTCCTTCAAAAGCCGGACTTCCCTCGGGAGGTCGCCCCAGATTTCCTCCGTGAAGAAGGAGTAGAGGACGACCTTCGGCCGGGCTTTGAGAATCTCGTTGAAGTCCTTCGTTATGAGGAGCTCGCCCAAGTCAAAGCCCTGGCTCTCAAGGGCCCCAAGGAGGTGAACGAAGGCGTTATGATTGCGCCTGGTCATTCGAACGGCTATTTCCGGCATGGTCGAAAGCGCGAGAAGAGGCTTAAAACGCTAACGGTTTGGAAATGGGTAGAAAAGCCAAAAAGGCCATCAGGCCTTGATGGCGAGCTTGATGTCCTCGGCCTTGACGGTCTTCCTGCCGGCGTGCCTGGCGAACTCGTTGGCCTTCTTGGCGAGCTCGATGGCGTACTCCTCGAGGTACTCGGCGAGGACCTTGGCGGCCTCCTCGCTGACCCTCTCGGCGCCGGCCTTCCTAATAAGCCTGTCAATCGGGGCAATTGGAAGCTCGGCCATTCACAACACCTCCGTAAAAGCTTTTTCGGTACCCTCTAAGCAATCGGAGGTATATAAAGCTTTCGGTAAAAACGGTCTCTAAAGCCTCCAAATTGGATGTACACCTAAGTATACATGCCTTTTGGGCACGGGGAAAATCTGCCAGGTGCTGAGCATTGTAGGGTTTACGACAATTGTTAAAATGTGATAAAAAGACACCACCCAGATATGGTCCCCAAATCCAGACGATGGCCCTGATAGAAAACCTTTAGGCGCTTCGAGACAATTGGATTTAATTCACTTAAGTTCCCTGGTTCTGCGCTTTGAGAGCGCGATTCCAGCGCTTCCTTGATACTTTCCGCGGTACGGCTTCTTTGCAGGCCCTTCCAAGCGGATGAAGGCAATCTGAACGAACCTCTCCCCGTAGGAGAGCTCAACAGGCTCCTCAGAGGCGTTGTAGATGCCGAGGGTCAGCTTCCCGTCCCAGCCCGGGTCAACCCAGGCGAAAGACCCAATCACTCCTTCCCTCGCGAGACTGCTTCTCAGCTTCATATCGCCCATAACGTCGTCAGGAAGCTTGATTCTCTCAAGGGTCAAAACGAGAGCGTACGTTTTAGGGGGAATCACGAAGGTTCCGAGCTCTTTAACGTTCAGGATTTCACCGTTGAGGTAAGCCTCATCGCCAACGCGAAGGTCGTAGCCAGCAGGTTGCAGGGACTCCTCAGAGAAGGGCTCGATTAAAATCTCCTTTCTTATCTTCCAATCTGGGAGCATCATACCAACCACCGCTGGGGATTTAAGGCGGTGGTATAAAAATAATCCGGCCGATGATGAGCGGTTGGCCCGGCACCGAGGGGTGCGGAGGGCCACCACTCCTGAGGCCAGCAAGCTTTGCTTGCGCAAAGCTTGACCAAAATGGTTTAACTGTCCGAAAGGGTAAAAGAAAAGTTGCATGCGTTATCAAACAGTCGATGGATTCGGGGTTTACGCTCATGATGGCGTGTGGAGGAAAGTGTTTAGTTTTAAACAGCGCCCTTCGGGTGCTAATGGAGGAAACACGCTTAAAACTGGCGAGTTTGGAAGTAAACCCCTGAGAACGAACCATTCAAAAGGCATGCCGGCTTTGATGAAACTTTGCAACAGCCTTTGGGAAAGGCTGGCGATATGAGGCCCTTCTCTCTAACGAGCAAAAGGCCAGTCGTGCACCAAAAGTGCAACATTGACTAGGGGTTTAAAAACTAAATGAAGCTCCTGCGTAGTTTCAACTTATCATCGGCGTCCGAAGGACGCCTTCTTAGAGTGAAACACTAATCAAGGGGCAAGTTGAGTAAACCCATCTCAAAACTTGCTAATCCTTAGAAAAGCACTTACTCTTCCGCCAGCGCTTGCGAAGGAAGCTTTTTTCAAAAGCTTCACCAAAAGTTAGTAGCTCCTCGCCAAAGACCCCCATAAAATCGATTTTACTCACGAAATTGCTCTTTTCAAATGGAGAACACAAAAACAGCACCCTACAAAGGGGTTTACTCTCTTCTTGACGCCCTTCGGGCATCGATTTAAAGGTAAACCCTTCCAAAAGGGGCAATTTAAAAAGTTCTTTTACCCAATACGGCCAATTAAATGGAAAATCTCTTGAAATATATCCTTCCAGAAAGAGCTACAAACTTTGATGAAACTTTGCGAAGGCAAAGTTTCAATGGCGGGCCGGGCGGGATTCGAACCCGCGACCTTCGGCTCCGAAGGCCGACGCCCCGTCCAGGCTAGGCCACCGGCCCACCCCTGATGGTTCCGATGGGCTAAACATAAACCTTGCGGTTTACGAAAACCTTTTAGGTTACCTCGGCCAATGTTAATTGGGGAAGAGGGATGAGAAGAAGCACAAAAGTGCTCATCGTGAGTGGGGTCACCATTGCAGGCTTTTTTGCACTTGCACCGGCGCTTCCCCTTTACCCCCTGCTGGCGCAGAGATATGGAGCAAGTGCCGTGGATACAACAACTGTGGTTTTAGGGCTCATCGGCCTAATTACTTTAGTTGTCGGAGTGACCCTCAGAAAGTTTGAGAGACTTCCGAGAAACGTTGCCCTGTACGAGACCGCGGGATTCCTGATGCTTGGAGCCCTCGGCATAGCCTGGATAAACGCACTCAATGGCCTCAGGAACACGGTCGAAAAGGTTGTCGTTTCCGTCATCTTCTTTGTAACTTACGTGGTCTTTATGGAGTTGCTGAGGAGAAGGCTCAACCCAGAGGGATACAGAAGGACGTGGAAGACGGTTGTCGTCTTCAGGAAGCGCTGAGAAAAGTTTTGAAAAGCCCGCCCGAGGGCGGACAAAAGAGAAGAGGAGTTCAGCCGAAGAGGGCGCCGAGACCAGCGAGGGCCTCCTCCTCGCTGACCTCTTCCTCTTCCTCCTCTTCCTCCTCCTGAGCCTGCTCGGCACCGCCCTCGGCGGGAGCCGGAGCGGCGGCGACAGCGACCGGAGCGGCGACAGGCATGGCGGCCTTCTCGATGACCTCGTCGATGTTGACGCCCTCGAGCGCTGCAACGAGAGCCTTTATCCTGGCCTCATCCGGAGTGACTCCAGCGGCCTCAAGGACGGCCTTGAGGTTCTCCTCGTTTATCTCCTTACCAGCGGCGTGGAGCAGCAGAGCGGCATACACGTACTCCATCTTTTCACACCTCCAATCATCTTCATTCCTTTATTCACACGTGTGCGAGGGAAAGTAATTCAGCCGAAGAGGGCGCCCAGTCCGGCGAGCGCATCCTCCTCGGATGCCTCCTCTTCTTCCTCTTCTTCCTCGGCCTCCTCAACCTTCTCCTCGGTTGGCTGAGGAGCCGCGGCAACGGCCACTTGGGCCTGAGCGTTTAAAAGCTCTTTGGTCTTCTCGTCAAGCAACTCCTCGGGCAGGTTCTGCGCTATGAGCAGGACGGCACGAAGGGCCCTGCCAAAGATGTCCTCGATGGTCTCAGGCGTGATGTAGCCAGCTTCGACTGCAACGTTCTTGGCACCAAGGTAGGCCTTCTGGATGATGGCTTCGATGGTCTGCTTGGTCGGATAGGCGGTGTTAACTGACAGGTTGAATGCGTGCATGTAGGCCTGCTGGAGCATGTTGATGTACTCCTGCTCGTCTATCGCGAGGACATCAGGAGTGTAGACGATGCCGTCTTCGTAAGCGGCGAGCAGGTTGAGACCGACCTCGAGGGGCTCGATACCGAGGGCGTTGAGGATTCTCGCGAGCTGTTCGGTTATAACCTCTCCCGCCTTGAGGACGGTGTAGTCCTTCTGAATGCTAACCTTACCCTTCTCAATCCTCGCCGGGATTCCAAGGGCCTGCATCTCACCGACGAGCGGGCCCGGTGGAATCGAGGTCGGTCCGGCTGGAATGACGACGTCCTTGGGAACGACCGCTCCTGGCTTGGCCGGGGCAGGGGTCTTGCTCTCCTCGAGGAGCTTGTAGAGCTTGAAGGGGTTCATCTCGGTGGCGAGTATCGCCGCTCCTCCCTCGATGTAGTCGGCGAGCTTTTCGAGGTCAGGCTTGTTGAGCTCCTGGGCGGCCCTCTTTATGGCCAGTTCGATGAGGGTGTTCCTGCTGACCCTGAGAAGGGCCTTCCCGCGGAGCTTGTCACGCATCTTGCTGAGCGGGTAAGCGGGGACACCGGCCACGTCAACGAGGGCAATCACTGGGTGGCTCTTGATAATCTTGGTGAGTTCCTCAACTTCCTTCTTCTTCCACTCGGCTACGTGGGCCATCTCCCTCACCTCTCAACCTTAACGGCCGGGCCCATTGTGGTCTTCACGTACACTGACTTTACCTGGTTCTCTCCGCGCTCGAGCTTGTTGATAATGGCGTTGAGAACCGCCTCGGCGTTCTCAGCGAGCTTCTCGTCGTCCATGTCCTCTGTGCCTATCGGGGCGTGGACAACCGGGTTGTTCTTGAGCTGTATTCTGACGGTCTTCTTGAGCCTGTTGACTATGGGCTCGAGGTTGGTCATGGTCGGCGGAACGACCTGCGGCATCTTGTTCCTCGGACCGAGGTACCTACCGAGGTACTTACCTATCTTGGGCATCAGCGGAGCTGCGGCAATGAAGAAGTCGTAGCGCTTCGCCAGCTTCCTCGCTTCCCTCGGGCTCTTCGCTATCTCCTCAAGCTGTTCTCCACTAATCACATCAAGCCCGAGCTTTTTAGCCGCCTCAGCCACGGCACCATCAGCGATGACCGCGATTTTTGGCTCCTTCCCACGACCGTGGGGCAGTACAACCTCAAGCTTAAACCTGTTCTCCGGCTTGCGGAGGTCGATATCCTTGAGGTTGACTGCTATCTCGACGGTCTGTGTGAAGTTGCGCGGCTTAGCCCGGGCCTTCGCCTCCTTCACCGCTTCCACGAGTTTCTGCCTGTCGAAGGCCATTTACAGCCCTCCCTTTCGTTTTCGATTTGAGCCGAAAAAGTCAAAGATGCGTAAAAGGAGGGATTTTTAAAGTTTTCCCTCACTCCTCGGCTTTCTCAAAAATCTCGTCGTAGAGTCCTTCGTCAATTTCCCTCTGAACTTCCCTCGGGTCCTTGCCTTCGACGGTAACGCCCATGCTGAGGGCGGTTCCTATGACTTCTTTCGCTGCAGCCTTGAGGGTCGGTGAGAGCATCTGGTCAATCTTCATCTTGGCTATCTTGACGACCTGCTCCATGGTGAGGTTCCCGACCGGAGTGTGGCCAGCTTCGCTTGAGCCCTTCGGAATGCCGAGTTCTTTCTTGATGAGCTGGCTGGTTGGCGGAATACCGACCTCAATCCTGAAGGTCTTCTTCTTGGGGTCCTCAACGATAATCTTGACGGGAACCTGCATTCCCTCGAATTCTTTAGTGGCCTTGTTTATCTCGTCAACGACCTGCTTAACGTTCAGTCCAAGGGGACCGATGGCCGGACCGAGCGGGGGTCCGGGTGTGGCCTTTCCACCTTCAACGAGGACTTCGACAACCTGTGGCATTCATCTCACCACCTTTACTTTTGTCTCGGGCCTGTCACTCCTTCTGGCGTTTGCTTATAAGTCTAACGTATTCGCCCCTCACCGTGACCGGTATCGGGACGATTGAGCCTATGAGCTCGACGACAATTTCGTCCTTGCTCTCGTCAACCCTGACGACCTTGGCCTTCTCACCCTTGAACGGGCCGGCTATGAGCTCGACGATGTCGCCGGGCTCGAAGCCACTAACCGCTGGCTTCTCCTCGAGGAAGTGCTCTATCTCGTGGAAGGGAATCTCACCGGGGAGAACGCGCTTCGCGTGGCGGATTCCCCTTATAGCCTCGTCAACGGCGCTCTTGTTTGGGGCCTCCACAAATATGTACCCCTTAACCTTGCTTGGTGCAAGGATGGCCTGAATAGGGATGTTGTAAGTCTTAGCCTTGCTGTAAACGAGGTTCGCGGTCGTGGTTTCCTGACCTACGGTAACGCTGACGGTGAATATCTTTCCCTCGCTCATGGCGCAACCCTCACGAGCCCGTGATGAAGTAACCGACCATCCTAATGAGCATTCCTATAAGGCCTATGAGAATCATTCCAATACCGGTAATCTTGACGGCCAGCTTAAACTCCTTCATTCCTGGCTTTCTCGTAACGAGGAGTACCCTCTTGGACTCTGAGAGGAACGTTTTAATCTTCTCGACGGTGCTCGTCACTTCATTCACCCCTCTAAAAGTTTAAAGGATTCAAAGCTCGTCAAGGTCGAGCTTGATTGTTCTCTTCTCTTCTTCGCCGAAGTAGGACTTCTCCTCTTCCTCGGCGACGGCATACGGCGAGCTGACGCCGGTGACAACGAGGAGGATTCTAATCATCTTGCCGAGCTCCTCGTCAAGCTGGATACCCCAGATGACCTGCGCCTCCGGGTCAAGCTTGCTGGTGACGAGTTCGATAATCTGCTGGGCCTCCTCGAGCTTGACGTCGCTTCCGCTGATGCTTATGAGAGCGCCCTTGGCACCGCTGATGTCAACGTCGAGGAGCGGACTGTTGAGTGCCTGCTGGGCGGCCTCCAAAGCCCTCTTCTCGCTGTCGCTCTCGCCGATGCCTATCATCGCAACGCCGCCGTCCTTCATGACTGCTCTCACGTCGTTGAAGTCGAGGTTGACAAGACCTGGCTTGGTGATGAGCTCGGTGATGCCCTTGACGGCCTGGACGAGTATCTCGTCCGCAACTTTAAAGGCCATGTGAATCGGCAGGTTCGGGGCAACCTCCATGAGCTTGTCGTTCGGGATGACGATGACGGTGTCGGTGTTCTTCCTGAGCCTCTCGAGACCATACTCGGCGTTCTTGATGCGCCTGATGCCCTCAACGGTGAACGGAAGGGTAACCACGGCAACGGTCAGGGCACCCATCTTCTTGGCTATCTCTGCGACTACTGGTGCTGCACCGGTTCCGGTTCCTCCACCGAGACCGCAGGTGATGAATACCATGTCCGCGCCTTCAAGGGCCTCCCTGATTTCCCTCTCGCTCTCCTTTGCGGCTTCCTCACCCATCTTGGGGTTGTTGCCGGCACCAAGGCCTCTGGTAAGCTCTTTTCCGATGAGTATCTTCTTGTGGGCCCTAATCTTGAGCAAATCCTGTGCATCGGTGTTTATTGCGATTATCTTAGCACCCTCGATTCCAACCTGCATCATCCTGTTAACGGTGTTACAACCGGCACCGCCGACACCGACGACGTATATCTTGGCCTGAATCTGCTCAAGGAGCTTCTTAAGCTCCTCATCTATGTCCGACTGGGGCTGAACCTCCGGAACGGCCTTGGGCTGGGCCGCCGAGGTTCTCTCGATGGCGTCCTCAATCAGCTTCAGCATCTTTTCACCCTCCGAAGAGTTTAACACCCTTTGGAGTTTGTATGGGAGTGGTATATAAACTTAGCTAACCCGAAACTGAACTTAACTGGCCCGTAGTCTCTTTAAAGGTTTCGGCTCAGTCCCTGATAAACTCAAGGCCGAGCTCCTCCGCCAGCGACCTCGCGAGTTGCCTCGTCTCACCCTTGCTACCCTTCCAGTCAACGTATATCGCCTCGACCTTCTCGGCGGTTCTCTCAATGGCCTTCCGGAACATCTCCCGGGAGAGGGGATGCGCGTACTTCGGGGCTATGTGGCCGAAGGCTATGTCGGTCTCAAGGGCACGCTTCGTCTGCTTCGGTGCATAGTGGCCGCCGCCTATTCCGATGGCAACCTTGAACTTAGCTTTTTCGTAGTTCTCAAGGACGTAAACGATTGTCTCGGCTATTATCTCGCCCGCCCTGTTGTTTACCCACTCCTCCTCGCTCGAACCAATCTCTATGAAGAAGCTCGGAACTCCGAGCTCGCTCGGTCCGTGGTGCGTTGCTTCGTAGCAGACGGTCCAGCCGAGGTCGTTTAGCTCGTTCATCTTGAGGAGGGCAAGCTTCATTGCACTCGGCAACGCTATCGCTAAACTCTTGTCCTTCCCGCCGTACATGGCCTTTCCCCAGTTGCCAGTTACATGGGTCGTCAGTGCCGGTAACTTCTGCTTGCTCGAATGCCTAGAGGCGAAGGCTATCACCTCGGGCATAAAACCGAGCTGGGCATCTATAGCCTTGTCGAGGTTGTCGTAGTAAATCATCTCGTCGTTGGTCGTGAGTATCAGCGTCTCCCCGTTCCTGTAAACTGGGTTACCGTCGAAGACCATGTCGGTTTCCTTGAACCCGAAGTTCTCGATGAGCTTCTCCATTATGTTCATCGAAGCCCTGTCGATTTTCGTGGTCATGATGACCTTCATGGCTTCCACCGGGGCCAGGTTAGCGGGGAGGTTATAAAACGTTATGGGGATAGCCGCGAGAGTGTGCAAAATATACCCATTTACCTTCGAAAATTGAGTAGTAACAATAAAACATGGCTCGTAGGTTTTTCGAAGTTGTAACGCAAACTATTTAAAAAGGAAAAGTACACTAATAGACCAATATGGCCATATAGCCATATTGTGTACATTGATGTGGAGGTGTGTGGTTTGAAGAGGTTAACAACCCTGGCCCTCGTGGCCGTATTGATACTGTCAGTGTTCGTGGCCGGCTGTATGGGCGAAGGAAGCGAAAGCCAGACGGGAACCCAGACCGGAACCTCGGGAACGTCCGGGGAAACGACCTACACAGGGACCATAACAATCTACACTGGAGGAACCAGCGGAGTCTACTATCCGTTGGGCTCCAAATACGCGGAGCTCCTTAACAAGGCGGGCATAAAAGCTAAGGCTGTTACCAGCGGTGCAAGCGTTTCTAACGCCAAGGCCATCGGCGACGGCAACGCCCAGGCCGCGATTATGCAGAACGACGTGGCTTACTATGCCTACAACGGCCTTTACATGTTTGAGGGAAGCGCGATAAAGAAGCTTCGCGGTGTCGCGGCACTCTACCCTGAGACGGTCCAGTTCGTTGTTAGGGCGGACAGCGACATAAAGAGCCTTCAGGACTTGGCCGGAAAGAAAGTTGCAATAGGTGCTCCGGGAAGCGGAACGGCCGTTGCGGCCGAACAGATTCTTAAGGCGGCTGGCGTCTGGGACAAGATTCAGAAGGTCAACCAGAAGTTCAGCCAGGCCGCCCAGGCCCTCAAGCTCGGCCAGATTGACGCGGCTGTAATAGTTTCCGGAGCCCCGACCCCGGCCATAACCCAGATAGCCGTTACAACGCCCGTTAGAGTCATCCCAATATCGGACGATATTCTCAACAAGCTCAAGAGCGAGGGCTACATCTTCTACGTCAGGCAGGTTCTCCCGAAGGACACCTACAAGGGAATGACTGAGGACACGCCAACCCTCGCCGTCAAGGCAATCCTCGTCGTCAGCGCCGACCTTCCAGAGAACGTCGTCTACGATATGACCAAGGTGCTCTTCGACAACGTTGATCAGCTCCGCGCGGTCCACCAGAAGGCCAAGTACATAAGCCTCGACACGGCCCTCGACGGTATGAGCATACCGCTCCACCCAGGTGCCTACAAATACTATGAAGAGAAGGGCCTCAACGTCCCTGACAATATCAAGCCACCGAGCGGGTGAGGGTCTTGAAAAGGACCCTTTTCTTTTTTGTCATCTTACTCCTTGTCACATCCGTTTTTCCTGTTAATTCCCTGGTGATAACGACTGAATCATCCTCGTATGTTTATCACCTCGGTGAAGTCTGGCTTAGGATTGAGTACAACCACAGTGTGGAACACAGCGAGGTAGTCGAGGTAATCGAGGTCAACTCGAGCGGGATGTTCGTCAGGAAGATGCTCTGGAAGGACTTCGGGGCCGGCCTTCCGGAGGACATCCAGGGCAGGGAGGGCGACTATTACTACAAGGTCATCAACCAGCCCCTCGGGAAGAGCCTCGACTACTGGTTCATACCCTTCAACCGGCCTCAAATCGTCGTGAACAACGCGTCTGTAATCAGGCCACCGACCCCGGGACTCGTACATTTCCGGGTTGAGAGGTGCCCCCTGATTCTCACAGCCTTAGGGAGGTGTTAACTTTGGAAGAGAAGCATGTGGAAGTTGAGGAACTTGAGGAGGTAATAAGCAGGACGAGAAAACTGCCCCCAAAGCTTGAAATGGTCGTGACGGTATCGGCGGTGCTCATTGGAATATACGAGATTCTCTTCATCTTCAACTTCAACGGAGCCCTCTACGACATGCTTTCCCGCGTTGGAATAAAGCTCAACTTCCTTCTCTACACACTCCAGAGCCAGCAGGGAGAGGCTTTCGTTCTAGCGATGATTCTTATCATAGCCTACCTTCTCTACCCCTTCCGGCGCTCTGAGAGATTCAAAAACGTTGGATTGATTGACTACGTTTTCATAGCCCTGAGTCTGATAACGATGTTTTACCTGTTCTTCAGGTATCCAAGCTACGCCGAGAACGCGACGGTTTACCAGAGGGACGTGATATTCGCCCTCATAGCCGTACTCGTCGTCCTCGAAGCCACAAGGAGGGTGATAGGCTGGGTTCTCCCCCTGGTCGTCATAGTGTTCCTTGGCTACGCCATTCAGAACATTAACTTCAACTGGATGGTGTTCACGGAACACATGTACCTCGCCAGCGAGGGAATCTTCGCGACACCACTCTACGTCATGACGATTTATGTTTTCGCCTTCATATTCTTCGGAGCCTTCCTGCTCAAAATAGGCATAAGCGACTACATTACCGAGTTCATGTTAAGCTTATTCGGCTCCCGCCCGGGAGGCCCGGCCAAAGCCGCCGTCATAGCGAGCGGTCTCATGGGAACCGTCAGCGGTTCAAGCGTCGCCAACGTCCTTACCACCGGAACCTTCACGATACCGCTGATGAAGAAGGCCGGCTACCCTCCAGAAATAGCGGGGGCCGTTGAACCTGTGGCATCGACCGGTGGCCAGCTAATGCCCCCGATAATGGGCGCGGCGGCCTTCATAATGGCGGAGTTCCTTGGAATACCGTACAATAAGATAATCATCGCGGCCGTTATTCCGGCCCTCGTTTACTACTCGGGAGTTTACCTCTTCATAGACAGGGAAACCAAGAGGCTCGGCCTCAAGGGCATGCCCAAGGAGCACTTCAAGCCGATACGCTACTTCCTGAGGAAGAGCTACATCCTCCTGCCGATAGTCGTCATAACGGTCGCCCTCGTCTGGGGAATCCCGGCTCACATCGCGGCAATATCCTCCTTGGGAATCGCAATCTGGGTTGCCTGGATTTCCAAAGACGGGATTAAGGGCAATGAAGCACTCTACGTGGCAATAGTTCTCATCGGAACGTTCATAATGTTCGTAGGCAAAGGCTACCCACTCCTCGTCGCCCTAACGGCTCTCCTCTTCGTCCTCGGCGCGCTGAAGAAGGAAGTGGAGTTCAACGAGAAGTTCTACATAACGGCGCTGTTCCTGCTGTTCATAGCCTTCAACCAGGCAATCGGCATGAGCAAGGAGAACCTTCTCTTCCTTACGGGAATCTTTGGAATAATCTTCTCGCTAATCGTTGGAGCGATATCGAAGACGCACGACGGAAAGGAGATGTTCTCGGCGACCTACGAGTCAATGATAGAGGCAGGAAAGACGAGCACAGCCGTTATGCTCGCGGCTGCAAGTGCTGGACTTATACAGGGCTCTCTAACGATAACCGGCCTCGCCAACTCCCTCGGCTATCGTCTGGCAGACCTCACGGGCGGAAACCTCTGGCTCCTGCTCATAGTCACGATGATTTTCAGCCTGATACTTGGAATGGGCGTCCCGACAACGGCGAACTACATCATAACATCACTCGTCATGGCGCCCGCGATTTACCAAGCAGTTAGCTCCGTCCCCCCATATAACCAGCCGGTTCCGGGCTTTGGAACAGCCATAGCCCTCCTCGCGGCGCACTTCTTCGTGTTCTACTTCGGAATCCTTGCAGATATAACGCCACCCGTAGCGCTCGCCAGCTACGCGGGTTCGGCCTTGGCAGGCGGTGACTTCTGGAAGACGGCCCTCAACGCCGTTCGCTACGCAATAGCGGGATACATCGGCCCCTACATCTACTTCACGCACCCGGAGATGTTCATAATAACGGTCAGCGATTGGACGATAAAAATGGCGGCGACGGTGGTCTATGACCTTCTTGCAACGATACTCGTGCTCTACATGCTATCGGTGGGATTCACAGGATGGCTGAAAGGGCACCTCAACAAAGCATACAGGGTAGCGCTCATAGTTGTGGCGTTTGCCGCAGCATCGTTACATCCAGGGATAGTGGCACTTGGCCTTGTCTTGGTACTCACTGCAGCATTGATAGGAGAAAAACTTGGAATTGTCTCAGCTACCCGTTAGAGCTCATATTCCGGAGAATCTGGATGAGCTCTTCACTCGTTTTATTTATTTGCTGGGTCGCCTGTTCTGTTGTTTGACGCATTAAACGTACGGCTACATAAACCATAATCAGCGCAAGGGCAATCATAAACAGGTACTCTATCGCGGCTTGGGCTGGCCTCATAGCTCTCACCCCCTAAAAACTTAGAACGTTTGTGGCTATAACCTTTTGGTATATGAATCGAAAGAGAAAATCAGTAAAGCATAACCTCAAAGCCCAGTTCGCTGAGCAAATCTGCCAGTTCTTCAGGGTCAATGTAGGCCATCAAGTGGTGGTTTCCGAGTGTTCCGTCGAGGAACTCTGGGGCATCCTCAATCCTGAGCTTCACCTGCGTCCTGCACCTGTTCTCAAGATGCTCGTTTCCGACAACCTCAACGCCCGCAACCACCGCACGCCTCCCGCAGAGCTTGAAGAGGCTCGCCTTCCCCCTCGGAAACTCGACGTCAACGCCAACACCTATGCCACTCTCGAAGTGGCTCCTCAAGCGGTAGCGCCAGAGCAGGGGTGCGGTGCAGTGGGCGATTATCACGTGGTCTTCCCCGAAGTCCGCAACGTTGCCCATGAAGGCGGGCTTATCGAAGTACTTCTTTACAATGTACATCCCGAGGAGCGAGTTCAGCTCGCCCTCACAGCCCGCTGGAATTCCCTCGGCGTTGAACATCGCGAGGGCCAGACAGGGCGTTGCGTTGAGCTTGCCTATGAAGTCGAAACAGCCTATCGTGAAGCCATCGAGCCTGTAATCGCGCAGGATTTCTTTGATTGCGAGGTAGATTCTGCCCGCCTTTGTTAAGGCATCTTTTCCGGGTTCCTTCACTTCACTCGCCCGCTCAAAGATTTCCTCAACGACTTTCCAGCCGTCTTCATCACTCACCTTATCGTAGTACTCGTAGAACTTCTTGAGGCTAATCCTCGTGTAGGGGAGCTCAAACTTCTCGTTGACGAGCCAGGGGGAGATTCTGCCGATGAGGCCGAGCCTGGCCCGGAGGAATGGTTCAAGGGTTTCGAGGGAATCCTCGTAGGCAAGCAAAGCGGCCTTGAGCTCGTTCATGTCCTTGACAAGCGTCGAGGGAACGAGCCGCTCACGCAGGAACTCCCTGATTTCGATTCCAGCGGCGAGGGAGTTGTTGAAGGGGTCGCCGAAGATTACGGTGGGCCTTCTGAAGACGAAGAACTCTTTGAGGAACCCTTCAGTTCCACCCGTTAAGGGGTAGAGGATTATGGCGTCAACCTCGTTGAAGTTGAGCTCCTCCTTGGCCTCCCGAAAGTCCGCCTTTGAGCTCAGCATAAAACCGCCGACGACGTCGAAGTCCTTTGCGAGGGTTGTGAGGAACTCGGAGGCCTTCTTCTCAAACGACTTCGGATTCGCGAGTTCGCTAACCCCGAAAGCAACGCCGACCTTCATGCTTCCACCCAACCTTTTAAAGCCCAGACCCTAAATAACCTTGTGGTGGCCGATGACGCTGAGGTTCGTCCTCGACACGAGCATATTCGTCAACCCCGAAATCCGGAAGGACTTCGGCGATAACCCGACCGAGGCCATGAGGACCTTCTTAGACTACGCCGAGAAGCTCTTCGGGAAGGTGGAGTTTTACATGCCACCTGGTATCTACCGTGAGGTCATGCACTTCGTTGACGAGGAACTGAAGCCGGAGATAGAGCTCTACATCATCAAGAAGCCCCCCAACCTGCACGACCTCAAGATTCCGGCCTTCGTCGTTTACGAGCTCATAGACGACATAAGGAGACGGGTTGACAAGGGGCTTAGAGTTGCAGAGAAGGCCGTTCGAGAAAGCGTCGTCGAGACGGACAACGTGGACAAGATAATCCAGAAGCTCCGGAGGAACTACCGCAAGGCCCTTCGAGAAGGAATCGTTGACAGCAAGGAGGACTTTGAGTTAATCCTTCTCGCCAAAGAGCTGGACGCGACGATAGTTTCTGCGGACGTTGGAATCCTGACGTGGGCGCAGAAGATGGGCATCAAGTGGATTGACGCTTCAGCGTTCAAGGATGTCCTTGGGGGTCTCGTCGAGAAGCTCGGAGAGAAAAATTTATAAAGGCTCCCTCCATCGTATCAACGTCAACAGCGCCCCGGTGGCTCAGCCTGGTGGAGCGGCCGCTTGGTAAGCGGCAGGTCGCGGGTTCAAACCCCGCCCGGGGCTCCATTACAGCCCTTGCTTCGCAAGCGCTGGCGGAAGATTAAGTGCTTTTTTGAAGTATTAATTTCCAAGTGGGTTTCTTATCCACGTGCTCTTTGGTGAGTGTTCCATCCTTTAAACGGCGTCCTTCGGACGCTAATAACAAAGTTGGAACTGCTTGAAAAGCCTTGTTTGGTGTTAAACCCTGTCCAAACTTGCACTCGGCAAATGCACGACTGTTTTTGCCCTTTGGTGAGAAGGGCGCTCTTTTCGCCAGCCTTTCTCAAAGGCTGAGCGCGAAGTTTGACCAAGGTTCGTGATTCTTTATTCTACCGCAATTTCAAGGAGGTCTAAAAAGTTATTTTAGACCGGGTTTCTTTTTAAGGGTCCGTAAAATGATATAGAAAAATTGGAGTTAGTAGTCTACTTCGCCCTTCTCCTTCAGCTCGAGGTACATCCTCCAGCTGAGGACGGGCTTTTTGGCGGCAAGAACGTCGTCCACGCGCCTAACTGCTGTGTTGTGGGGAGCGCCCTTAACGACCTCGGGGTTGTTGTAGGCTTCCTCGCTTATCCTCTTCAGCGCCTCGACGTATGCGTCAATCTCTTCCCTGCTGACGGTTTCTGTCGGTTCAATCATCAGAGCCTCGTGCACAATCAGCGGGAAGTAAACGGTGGGCGCGTGCAGTCCAAAGTCGAGAAGTCTCTTCGCCACGTCCATTGCCGTCACGCCAGTTTCCTTCTTCATCGGTTCGGCTGAAAAGACGGTTTCGTGCTTTCTAAGCTTTTTGCCTGGCAACTCGTAGCCCTTCGTTCCCAAAAGCTTTCTCGTCAGGTAGTTGGCGTTGAGAACAGCTATCTCGCTCGCGTTCTTCAGTCCCTCCTTGCCCATGACCTTGAGGTAAACGAGAGCCCTCACCATGACCGCGAAGTTGCCGTAGAGCTCCTTCACCTTCCCTATGCTCTTGGGCACGTTGTAGTCGAGGTAGTAGCGGTCGTTCTCCTCGTCGTAGCTCACCAGCGGAACGGGCAGGTAGTCCTTGAGGAAGTCCTTAACTCCGACCGGCCCGCTTCCCGGCCCGCCTCCACCGTGCGGTGTTGAGAACGTCTTGTGCAGGTTGAGGTGAACAACGTCGAAGCCCATGTCGCCTGGTCTAACCTTTCCGAGGACGGCGTTGAGGTTCGCCCCATCGTAGTATAGAAGCCCGCCGGCCTTATGCACTATCTTCGCTATCTCCAATATCTCGTCCTCAAAGATACCGAGGGTGTTGGGGTTTGTGAGCATTAATCCAGCCGTCCTCTCGCCGACCGCGTTCTCAAGGGCCTCCAGGTCCATCGTCCCTTCTTCCGTCGAGGGAATCTCGATGACCTTGAAGCCGGCCATCGCCGCGCTGGCCGGGTTCGTTCCATGGGCGGAATCGGCCACCAGCATCTCGTCCCTCTGGGGTTCCTCGTTGTCGAGGTGGTAAGCCCTTATTATGGAAACGCCGGTGAATTCGCCGTTTGCCCCGGCAGCTGGTTGGAGCGTGAAGCGGTCCATGCCGGTTATCTCCTTGAGCCACTGCTCCAGCTCCCACATTATTCTAAGCGCGCCCTGGACGGTTCTCTCGTCCTGATACGGGTGGACGTAGGCGACCCCGGGGTGACCGGCAATCTCCTCGTTTATCTTGGGGTTGTACTTCATGGTGCACGAGCCGAGGGGATAGATGCCAGAATCTACTCCATAGTTCATCTCGCTCAAGCGGGTGTAGTGCTTCACTATCTCCGGCTCGCTCAGCTCGGGAAGGCCGAGTTTGCTCTTCCTTCTGAGCTTCTCGGGAATTTCGACATCAACGTCCTCAATCGGCTTCGGCAACGTATAACCGACCCGTCCCTCGCGGGAAAGCTCGAAGATTAGGGGTTCGTCCCACTTAGCCTGGCGGAACATTCAGGCCACCTCCTTGAGGGCCTCGATTAGGACCTCAACCCATTCCTTCCTCGTCGTCTCAGTTGCCGAGAAGAGCGCGGTCTCGCCGAGCTCCGGGAAGTGCTTACCTATGTAGTAGCCGCCGTGTATTCCCCTCGCGAGAAGGGCCTCGTGTATCTCGCTGTATGGCTTTTCGAAGCGAGCAGGAACATCCTTGAAGTAGAGGCCCTCGAAGGGAATCTCGGCCACTTCGCCCAGCCTCTTCTTCAGGTAGGCGGTGTTCTTGAGTATGACCTCGCCGAGCTCCCTCAAGCCCTTCGGCCCGAGACTGGCCAGATGTATGGCGGAAGCAACGGCAACGAGTGCTTCGTTCGAACAGATGTTTGAGGTAGCTTTGGCGCGTCTTATGTGCTGTTCCCTCGTCTGGAGGGTCATGACAAAGGCCCTCTTTCCTTCAGCATCTCTCGTCATTCCGATTATCCTGCCCGGCATCTGGCGGATGAGCTTCTTGTCGTTCCTGACCGCGAAAACTCCTGCCCTCGGCCCGCCGAAGTTCATCGGGTTGCCGAGGTATGAAGCCTCACCGACCGCTATGTCCGCCCCGAGTTCGCCCGGCGCCTCGAAGATTCCGAGCATCGTCGGGTCGGCCCCAACGACGAAGTAAGCTCCTGCTTCCTTGGCTATCTCGCCTATCTCTCTAACGTTCTCCTCAACCAGGCCGAAGAAGTTGGCCATCTCGACGTAAACACCAGCCGAATTTTCAACGGATTCCTTGAGCTTCTCGATATCGAGCTGGCCCCTCTCGTCCCAGGGAACCTCGACTATCTCAAGGTTTGCACCGCGCGTGTATGTCTCGATGACGGCCTTTTTCTCAGGGCTTATCGCCTTTGGAATCACGAAGCGCTTCCTTTTGCCCCTGTGAAGTCTGACGCTCATCAAAGCGGCCTCAGCTATTGCCGTTCCCCAGTCGTACATCGAGGAGTTGACGACCGGCAGGCCGTAGAGTTCGGCCATCATGCTCTGGTACTCAAAGAGAGCCTGGAGCATACCTTGGCTTATCTCGGGCTGATAGGGGGTGTAAGCGGTCAGGAACTCGCTCCTCTCGATGAGGTACTTAACGTGAGCTGGGACGTAATGGAAGTAGGTTCCAGCGCCGAGGAAGCTCGGCATCTCGAGGACGGTTTTGTTCTTCGAAAGGACCTCGTTGAGCTCGAGGAAGACCTCGTACTCGCTCTTTCCCTCTGGGAGGTTGAACTCCTTCACCATTCCCTCGGGGACGTCCGAGAAGAGCTCTTCGATTGAGCTGAAGCCGATTTCCTTCAGCATTTCATCCCTCTGAGCGAGGTTGGGAAGGTAGTGCTTTCCCATGGCAATCACCTCGAAAGGTTAAGACGGTCGTTTAAAAGTTGGCTGGGTGGAATATATGCTTTGTGCTCAAAAAAAGAGAAGAGATTAGCTGGTAACGCCGACGTCCTCGAAGAACTTTTCCATGAGCCCGGCGACGGCCCTTATGTCGTACTGCATGGTCTCGTAGACGGACCATTGGACGAGGCTGTACTCTCTACCGTCGAGGGTCTTGAAGCCGCTCGGTGCGTTCACGTCGAAGTTGGCGTGGAGCTCGATGTTCCTTATCGCCCAGCCGTCGACATCGTCGTCGAGCCAGTCGTCCTTATCAACGTGGGTGTAGATGTAGACTGTATCCCCCGGAACGGTGACTCTGGTGTCTTTGAGCGGGTTCGGGTCCTGGGCGTAGCGGGCGATTAGGTTCCAGTTTTTGTCGTAGACCTCAACGTAGCCGAGGGTCTTGAAGTAGGCGTTCTGCATGTCTATGTCCTTGAAGACGATGGTTATTGAGCTGGCTCCCTTGAACTCAAGCTTGAGGACGCTCCAGTCGCCCTTCTTGAGCTCCTTCGTCCAGAAGTAGCTTCCGAGGTGGCCGCGCTCGCTCCAGAGATTGATGTCCTTGCCGGTCGAGTAGAGCATGTAACGCCAGGAGTTGTGGGCGATGAGGTCGGCGTAGGCCCAGGCGACGCCGTTGGCGAGGCTCATGTGGCCGTTCTCGTTGTCGGCAACGTAGATGTCCTTCCCCATGATGAACCTCTCCTTCTCCTGAGGAATCTGCCACCACTTTATCGGCGTGAGGTCGAGGGGGACGCGGTCGTTGAGTATGTCGTCGGCGACGGCGGGGGAAACCTCGTTCTCGACGAAGTCGTGGGCGTTCTCTATGTACTTGAACTGCTCAAGGTCTTCGAACATGTGGGGGGTCGTGTGGGCAACGAGCATGCTCATGTCCTCGAGAATGTGAACCGTCCTGCCGAGGTATAGCATGGCCTCCTCCCTTTTGCCCTCCTTCCAGAGCTGAACCGCCTGCTCGTAGAGCCTCTGGGCCATGTCGGCGGCCGATGTGTCCGCATCGCCAAAGAGATTGACTGTAAGAAGCTCGGCGTGATCCATCGGGTCAAGGAAGTGGTACTGGCTCTGGAGGGTGTAGGTCTTGCCCTTGAACTCGATGCTTCCACCGCGCCAGTCCTCGTCGTATGCTCCGTAGAGGAGCTGGTCCCGGTACTGCATGAGTATCGAGCCGAGGGTCGGGTTGTCCCTGTAGACAGCCTGTATGGCCTTGTAGGTCAGCTTCTGGTGGACGTTCATTGGGTCTTCGAGGGTCGGTCCGTTCGTCGGCCAGGCGCTCACGAAGCCCAGCCCACCGAGTACTATAAGGACGAGAACTATGGCTCCAGCCCTCTTCATTTTATCACCCCAAGTGTATGCGAGGCTTGTGAGGTGACGCGTGGTTAAAACTTTTTCGAGTTATTAGGGTTATAGTTTTTGGAGCCCTCCAGGTCATGCCGTATCATCCGACATGGAAAAAGTCACCCGGGACAACGCTTAAATGTCCATCATCCTCCCCAGTTAAGGGGTCGTCAATGATAATCGGCTTCGACTTCGACGGAACGCTCGTGGACAGCTACTCCTGCATAGAGGAGGCCTTTAAGCGGGCACTTGAGAAGCGCTACCGCTGGCTCCCTGGAAAGGGGCTGTGGGCGAAGCTGTTGACCAAAATTGAGCTCCAGTTCGAGAGGCCGAGCCTCGGGGGCCATAAAAAGACCCACAAACCGCCGTTCTTCCTCCGGACAAAGTTCTTCGAGACGTGGTTCATCGAGAGGGCGAAGCTTAGTCGGCCCATAGACGATGCCCCTGAGTTCCTAAAGCGACTTAGGGAAGAGGGGCACACGGTCATATCCTTCTCGGCAGAGGACTTCATAGACGGCATGAAGGTCAAACGGCTGAAGATGGCCGGCCTCTATGACCTCTTCGACGACGTTATCGTCTTTGGCAGGAAGATGACGCTCGACGAGGCCTTTCAGCTCGTCCGCGAGAAGTACGGGAACGAGACCTTCATCTGGGTGGACGACAAGCCCTGGCGCTTCATTGGCAGGGGCGACGAGAACACGGAGTTCGTGTGGTACTACTTCCCGTTTACCGCTCGCTTCGTTGAGAAGAACCGAGAGAAGCTTGCCCTAATTCCGCACCTTCACGTCATAAGGGATCTGTGGAGCCTGTTCGATGTGATTGAGAACGTCCAAAAGAGAAAACATCTAGAATGATAAACTATTTCTAGGATGTTCTCCAACTACCTTTGGAGGATGCCCATGAAGAGCCCCTTCAAGAGCAGGGTAGTGATACTATCACTGGTCGCGTTTGTTGCGATACTAGTCCTCTCCATAGGCCCTTGGTGGAAGGACCTCATGGGTGGTATAACCCCTGCACCCCCTAACGTTACGGCGATTTACCTCGGCCCTTCACCTCCAGAAGGAAAGTGGCAGTTCACCATTGGGGACAGGCTCCTCGATGACTGCTCCGTCGCGTACGTTTACAACTTTACACCAACTGGAGTGCTCACCGTTTATGAAATTGATGCTGGAACGTTGAAAGCCCTTGGCTTTGAAACGAACGATACCGAATGCGAGGGGAACCTTGGCTACGGCTACCTTGCAGTTAACTTCACTCAAAAACTTGAAACCCTCTCAATAGTAGTTTGGACGAGCAAGAGCTCCTCAAACGGCAACGAGGTTTACTTCCAGGAAATAGGGAGCTGGAAGTTCGTGAATGGTTCTTACATCGGTTACATAGCGCCGCCTATGGACAAAAACTACATGCTCCTGGGCCTTGAGACAGTCAAAGAAATGGTGAATGAAACCGGAATCCACTACATCAATCGCCGCTGAGGTACTCCAGGGTGTCCTCCACAAACTCATCCCAGTCCTCGTCGCTTACCTCTTCGATTTTGAGGCTGAATTCCCGCCCAAGGTTCCACCTGACCGCTATTTTCCCGTTATCCGTTTCCGCGATGACGAGCCCGAATGGAACATCCCCCATCCAGTGGTGCTTTGAGAAATCAACGCGGAATCCCCTTTTCCTTAGCTCCTCAAGAATAAGTTCGTATGTCCTCGCGGGCCCATGAGGACTCCTCGCAAACCCAATATAGGCCATTTTTACTCACCATTGTTACCTCGGCGGACGGACTTAAAACCTTTTCGGTTTCCCTAACAAAGTTTAAAAGCATTTAAACGAACCCACAACCATGGAACCGAAGCCCCTCCCTGAGAAGGCACTGCTCCTGGGAAGAAACCTCATCATATCCGACCTGCACCTCGGATACGAGATAGCGATGGCCAGGGAGGGGTTCTACCTCCCCAGGGTTTTCCATGAGGTCGTGGGGGATTTAAAGGGCCTGATAAAGCGCGAAAGGCCGAAGAGGCTCATCATAAACGGCGACCTGAAGCACTCCTTCATCCCGGAGTGGCGTGAGAGGGCGGAGCTCAAGGCGTTTTTCGAAGAGATTGGTCCGCTCGTTGAAGAGATAGTCCTCGTCAGAGGGAACCACGACGTTGGAACTCTCTGGCTCCGAGAGCTCGGCGTTGAGGTCGTTGATGAACTTAAGCTCGGAAGGTGGAAGCTCGTTCACGGTCACAGGGTCGTTGAAGGTGAGCGCTTCATAATCGGCCACGAGCACCCGGCGATAAGGCTCAGGGACGAGGTTGGGGCCATCGTTAAGGTCCCGGCCTTTCTCCTCGGCGAGAAGCTCATCGTCCTGCCCGCGTTCAGCCCCTGGGCCTACGGCAACGACGTTCTCAGAGAAATTGTTTCGCCATTTCTGCGGTTCTACCCGGAGGACTTTAGGGTTTTGGTGCCCCTCGATAATGAACTCCTAGACTTCGGGAAGCTGTCCCAGCTTCGGGAAGTTCTCTCACGGTTATAACGAAAGATTTAAACCCCTCAAAGATTACCCTCATAGGTGATAGCGATGGACGTGCTGACAACGCTTTTGTTCTTCGCCTACGCTCCTGCACTCGCGATACTCTGGTACTTCTATCACAAGGACAAGTACGAGCCAGAACCAAAGCGCTACGTTATAGCGACGTTCCTCCTCGGTGCGACGCTCTCGGTTGGCATATCTTACATCCTAGAGAGTGTTCTGACCGTTGGAGGTCTTATACAGCCCATTCTCCCAACGACGGCCTTTTACGTTGCGCTTGTTGCTGGTCTCGTTGAGGAGCCGGCCAAGGCCCTCGCGGTCAGGTTTCCCTATAAGGCCGGCCAGATGGACGGTATAATGGACGGCCTCGTCTACGGAGTCGCCGCGGGTCTCGGCTTCGCCGCCACCGAAAACTTCCTCTACGGCCTCGGCTGGGGCGTCGCGGTGACGCTGACGAGGGCATTCCTGACGCCAATCGCCCACGCAACGTGGACCGCTATAATAGGGGTGGGCTACGGCCTAAGGGCGGAGGGCCGACCCGTAATCCTGGGCAACTTCTACGCCCTTGCGATATTCCTTCACTTCACCTGGGACTACTTCGCCTTCTTGAGCGCGACTGTTCCGGCCTATAACATAATGCTGATATTCCTCCTCCTCGTTAACCTCTCCATCCTCCGCTACTTCCTCATCCTGGGAGAAGAAGAAGACAGGCAGAGGTTCTGGTATTACCTCTTCAGGAGGGGATGGCGGTGAAAAACGACGAAAAGCTTGAACGGGCCCTCTTTGAAGCCCGCCCCTACGTGGAGTACTGGGACAGGCTGGAGAACCTCGTTAGAAGGCTCTGGGAGGAGGCGACCGACGAGGAGAACTTCCTCCAGCTTCTGAACGAGGAGCTCCAGCGCGCCGAGGAGCCCTTCAAAACGGATTTGAGGATTTTCCTCCAGAAATTCGAAGTATAACTGATGAAACGCGTTCTCCTGGCGATTTTTGTTGTTTTTCTCCTTACACTTCTTACATCCTTTAGAACTCCAGCGCGTTCTGGAGGATAATCAGGGATGGAAGGGAGTATGCTGTTGTTTTGAACCCTGAAACCAACGATACTTTTCTCAGAGATTTGGCCTTCAACAGTGCGTGGATTGAGTGGAACGTTTTGAACTTCATCAGATACGTCGCCCAGAACGGAAAGCTTGTAAACATCACCCGTTCAGATGAGATTTATCACTTAACGTTACAGCTCAACAGGACGGAGACCGTGAACGCCGGTCCGCTTGAAAACCCCTATATTATAACCACCAAGCTCAGCATGAGGCTTGTTCTTAGTGTGGATTCCAATAGGAGACTTCTTTGAGGTGTTTTCGAGCGGAGAACTTACATCTCTGCTGGGGGAAGTGAGGGCCTGTTGACGGGAAACTTTATGGTCCTCGGGGAGTGGTGTTAACCTCTTTCTTCTCTCTCAAGAACGATATTCCTCTAGTTGTAACCACTTACAATGAGGGTGTTTTATCCAATATAGTTTTCAATTTTTCCTTAATCGAAAAGTATTTAAACTCGATTCTCCTCCCCTACTTGAAAACGAGCGGAGGTAGTAGTGATGAGGAAGGTTGCCCTCTCGCTGTTCCTCGTTGCGATTGTTGTCCTCGCCGCCGGATGCGTTGGTAAGAGCACCGGCCTAACCGAGGAGAAGGTCATTAAGGCCATAAAGAACATAAAAACGGCCCATTATGATGAGAACTTCACGATGGCCATGGACTTCACGATACCTGACGACAATACCACCGTCAATATGACCATGCATTTCAGGATAAAAGCCATGATGGACCGCATGAAGAAGAGGGCCCTTGGCAACTATACCGGTTGGGTCTACTACAACGGCCTCAACATAACGTTCAATTGGCCCCTTTATATTGAGGGCAACGATACCTACCTCAAAGTTGACGGTAAGTGGTACAACGCCACCGATAACCAGGAAACCGGCGCCGGCTCTTACAACCTCGATGCGATACGGGCAATCCTCAACTCGACCAACGTGAGCATAATGCCCGTTGATGGTGGTTACCAGTTCAAGCTCAACGTTACCTTCGAGCAGTTCGCCAACGCCACGGGGAGAACCTATGCCTTGGACAGACTCTTCGAGATAAACGGCACCGTTGAGACCCATGATGGCTGGGTTCTCGTGAAGCTCAAGAGGGATGGCACCCCATACTACATTGAGACGTACTTTGACCTCACCCTCAATATCCCCCACTCACTCACCAACGATACGATTCCAGTCCACGTGATAGTTCACGACAGCGAGGCTCTTAACAAGATTAACGAGCCCGTGGTAATAGAAAAGCCGAAGGGGGTGGAAAACGCCCCACGTTTTGATGGACTCTGGGACTAAGCCCCTCTCGTCGCCACTATTTTTATCCCCTTCCACTCCGCAACAGTTTCTCCGACCTTCACCGGGGCTTTGAGCCTGAGCTTCGCCAGAAACTTCATAAGCTCGGGTATCTTCTCCTTCGGCACCGGCTCGGCCGTCTTGACGCTCACTGTGGGCAGGGCTCCTCCTTCAACCGGCACGACGCTCATCACGACCCTCTTTGGGTTGGTGACCTCCTGAACTGCCCACTCCTTACCGCGAGGACACCTGCACCCCTTGACTTCCTTGACCTTTCCGTTTTCCACCTCGACCTCGATTGAACAGCCAAGGGGGCAGACGATGCATGTGAAGCGGTATATCATGCCTTCACCACCTCCACGGTGAGCTTCTCGGCCTTTCTGATTTCCTCTGCCTTCAGTTTTATCCTCAGCATCTCGGCCGGCTTGACCACGGGGAGCTTCATCCCCTTGTCGATTTCTGGAATCCTGAGCTCGACGTCCTCCATCGGCTTAGACACGCGCAGGTAGAGGTAGACGTCCCTATCTCCACTGAGGTAGTGGGGCGCAATCAGGCGGACGTTTTCACCCTTCTCTACCTTAACCCACTTCCTGCTCTCGATTCCCCCGTTCTCGATGAACTCCTTGGTCCCCTCCGCCGCTAATTCACCCTGCTCTGCGACGTAGTCAACGAGGTCGTTTATCAGGAGCGAGTTCCCGGCAACGAATATCCCCGGGACGCTGGTTTCCAGCCTGTCGTTCACGACCGGTCCGCCCGTTGCGGGGTCAATCTCAACCCCTATCTTCTTCAATTTTTTAACGCTCGGGACGAGACCTGCAGATATTATCAACGTATCCGCCTCAATCCAGAACTCGCTTCCGGGAATTTCGTTGAGGTTTTCGTCGACTTTGACAACCTTTACCCGCTCAACGCGGCCCTTTCCGCGGACTTCCACGACCTTGTGGCTCAGGTAGAGAGGAATATTGAAGTCCCTGAGAATCATCACGTTTCTCGCCAGTCCCCCGGGATAGGGCATCAGCTCGACAACGGCCTTGACCTTCGCGCCTTCAAGGGCGAACCGGCGCGCCATTATCAGCCCAACGTCGCCCGAACCCACGATGACTATCTCCTTACCTGGCATTATGCCATAGAGGTCCATCAGCGTTTGGGCCTCTCCGGCCGTGTAGATTCCCGAAACCCTGTCACCGACGATTCCTATCTCGAAGGCGTGCCTCTCCCTCGCTCCCGCGGCGTAGATTACCGCCTTCGCCCAGACCTGATAGGCCCCGCCCGGCGATGTGAAGATTACAACCTTCTCGAGGTCGGAGTAGTTTTTAATCTCGAGAACCCTCGCGGCCGTTCTGTACTCCACGCCAAGCTCGACCAGCCTCTTCGCGAGGCGTGAAGCAAACTCGGGTCCTGTCAGCTCTTCCCTGTAATAGTGCAGGCCGAAGCCGGGGTGAATGCACTGGGGGAGTATTCCTCCAAGGTAGTCGTTCTCGTCGAGGAGCAAAACCTTTAGCCCGAGTTCTTTGGCTCTAATCGCGGCCGCCATTCCGGCCGGACCGCCACCGATGACAACGACGTCGTAGCTCAGCATTGGAATCCTCGGGAACATCAGGCATCCCCCCTGAGGAGAACCTTGACGTCTCCTATTCCAATCTCGCTTCCCTTACCCTTTAGCGTAACTTTCCAGGGCTCTACTCCGTATTCCCTGGCAAGAAGCTGGACAATCTTCGGCCTGCAGAAGCTTCCCTGGCAGGTTCCAGTTGTGGCTTTAGTCCTGAACTTGACGGAATCAACGCTCGGTGTTTTAACACCTATGAACTTCATCCTCTCTATGGCCTCAAGGATGTCGCCCTCGCTGACGTTGTTACAGCGGCACACTATCTTTCCGTAAGCTGGGTTCTTCTTGATAGCCTCGTTCACCTGCTCGGGCGTCATGGTGAAGAAGTGGCTGATTTCCTTCCTGTAGGGGTTCCACTTCTCCTTTTCCTTCAGCTCGATTCCAAGGTCGCGCTTTATAATCTCCGCTACCTCATAGGCTATCGCAGGGGCGCTCGTCAGGCCGGGTGAGCGTATTCCAGCGACGTTGATGAAGCCCCAGACCTCTTCCTCGGCTTTGATTATGAAGTCTCCTCCCGTCGGCTCGGGCCTTAGACCTGCAAAAGTCCTGATTACTTTGTTCCTTGGCGGGAGTTGTGGCCAGAGCTTCTTGGCCCCCTCCCAGACCTGCTCAAGGCCCTCCCTTGTGGTGGCGAGGTTCTCCTTCTCCTCGGGCGGTAAATCCTGGGCGTTCGGCCCTATCATCAGATGTCCTGAAATCTCGGTGGTCACGACTATTCCCTTGCTTATCGGCGTCGGCGTCGGAAAGAGGACGCGCTTCGGCCCGGGAACGTCGTCGTCAAAAATCCAGTACTCACCTTTCCTCGGGTGGATTTCGAAGTAGTCTATGCCTGCCATTCTCGCTATTCTGTCCGCGTAAAGACCCGCTGCATTGATAACGATGTCCGCCTCGATGAAGCCGTCCTTCGTCTCAACACCCTTAACCTCGCCGTTCTCGACTTTTATGCCAGTAACCTCCGTCTCGAGGTGCGTCTTCACACCGTTCGCAACGGCGTTCTCGGTTATCGCAATAACGGCTGGAATCGGCCCAATCTGGCCCACTATTGGAACCCACAGCGCTCCAATCGCTTCCCTCGTGAGGTTTGGCTCAAGGTGGAAGAGCTCATCCCTATCAACGATTCTCATCTCGGGGACGCCGTTCTTCCTTCCGCGCTCCAAAAGCCTCTCGAGCTCGTCAAAGTCCTCATCCTTCGTTGCGACTATCAGGGCCCCGTTCCAGACGTGCGGAATCTCAAGCTCCTTGACCCACTGGTGCCAGAGTCTGTTTCCCCTTATGCACAGCTTCGCCCTCGTGGGATACTTCTCGGGGTCGTCGTCGTAGCCACCGTGAATCAGAGCTGTGTTGGCCTTGCTCACCCCCCAGCCCACGTCTGGGGCCTTCTCTATCAGGTGGACTTCGAGGTTCTCGTACCTGCTGAGAACCCTCGCTATGCTCGCCCCGCTGATTCCAGCCCCTATTATGGCAACTTTCGTCTTCATAATCTTCACCTCAATCTGACTCCAGAAACGATGTCGGGTGTTTTAAAGCTTTCCTTAACCTTTAGTTTGGCGAAAAAAGCGATGAAAGAACCCTTTGGGGCATTAGAAAAAAGGACAGGGCAGGACAGGATTTGAATGGACGGAAGTGTTCATTCATTTCCATTCGCCGAGGATGGTAAAGTTCCCTTCCCTGAACCAGTTGGCGCCGACGACGTTTGAATTACCCCGAGCCCTCCCGACGAAATGGCCTCCAACGGGTTCCCCGTTTTCATCGAGGATGAGCGTAACGTTCCACCTCTCAGAGATTCTCACGAAGTATGGGTCTTCAATGGTTCCAGCGTTGGACTCCTCCTCGTACTCGAGGGATGCGTGCAACTCGTAGTGATTCCCGATTCTTTCGACGCTCGTAACGTTTCCGTTTTCCAGAACCCACCAGAGGAAGTTCACGATGTTCAGCTCTGGCCAGACTGTATGGGTAACAATTGACCACTCAATCTCATCCATCGTGGAGTTTACCCTGTACGGAAATCTCCTCCCGTTAACGTCCTCAATCCAGTAAACCGCGGAGCCGTTCGAATGGTTAAGACAGCCCCTGATTCGCTTTGCCTGAATTCCGAGCACCGAAAGCGAGGTTCCGTTCACCTCCCAGCAGATGGAGGTGTAAGAGCCAAGCTTGATGAGCACCTGGTTAACGGAGGGCGCATTTGGAGTGGTTTGTGTAGCTGGGGAACGGCTCCCTTCGTATAGTTCGTGTGTGCTATCATCGTCCAAGAAAACATGCCCAAGCACGAAAATCATTAGGAGCACAACAAAAATTGCGAGTTCTTTTCTCATAACTCCCCCCGGTTCTATACTAAAGCGGGGTATAAAAATTTAGTGGTATGGATGGTAATCAGGGACTCCCCACGACCTTCGCCCAGCCCATGGCCCTCTTTACCGCCTCCTTCCATCCGTGGTAGAGCTTTCTTCTCGTTCCCTCGTCCATACCTGGCTCGAACACCTTCTCCGCCTTCCAGAGGCTCTCTATCTCTTCAAGGCTCTCCCAGTAATCGACGGCCAGTCCCGCCAGATAGGCAGCGCCGAGCGCGGTGGTTTCCTTGACGACGGGCCTGACAACGCGCCTGTTCAGTATGTCCGCCTGGAACTGCATCAGGAAGTCGTTCGCAGTTGCCCCGCCGTCAACGCGGAGCTCCTTTATCCCGACGAGCTTCTCCATCTCCTCTATGACGTCGCGCGTTAGGTATGCTATCGCCTCCAGAGTTGCCCTCGCGAGGTGCTCCCTTCCCGTTCCGCGCGTTATGCCGATTATCAGTCCCCTCGCGAACTGATCCCAGTAAGGTGCGCCGAGGCCGACGAAGGCCGGGACGAAGTAGACTCCTTCGTTGCTCTCCAGCTTGGTCGCGAGTTCCTCGGTCTCGGAAGCTTTTTTGATAATCTTTATCCCGTCGCGGAGCCACTGAACCGCTGCACCCGTTACGAAAATGCTTCCCTCAAGGGCGTAGGTGACCTTTCCGTTGAGTCCCCATGCTATCGTCGTGAGCAAATTGTCGGAGTAGCGGACGGTCTTTCCGGTGTTGGCTAAGATGAAGCTCCCCGTTCCGTAGGTGGCCTTTACCATTCCAGTCTCGAAGCCTGCCTGTCCGAACAGCGCCGCCTGCTGGTCACCGGCGTCACCGCTCACGGGAATCTCAGCACCCAAAAGCTCCTTCTTCGTGTAGCCGTAGACCTCGCTCGATTCTCTCACCTCTGGCAAAATCCCCTCGGGAATCCCGAAGATTTCGAGCAACTCGTCGTCCCAGTCGAGCTTCTTTATGTTGAAGAGCATTGTCCTTGAGGCGTTGGAGTAATCTGTAACGTGCTCACCCGTGAGGCGGTAGATTAGGAAAGTATCGACGGTTCCGAAGAGGACTTCGCCCTTCTCCGCCTTCTCCCTCAGACCGGGAACGTTGTCGAGGAGCCACTTGAGCTTGCTCGCGGAGAAGTACGCGTCGGGAACGAGGCCCGTCTTTTCCTTTATCACGTTCCCGTATTCGCGCTTTATCTCCTCCACCATCTCGGCCGTTCTCCTGCACTGCCAGACTATCGCATTGTAGAGCGGTTTTCCGTCGCGGTCAAAGACTATCGTAGTTTCTCTCTGATTTGTAACGCCTATCGCTGCTATCTGGTCCGGCTCCACCTTCGCTCTCTCAAGGGCAGTTTTGATGGCCCTGAACTGAGCGTCCCAGATTTCCTCCGGGTTGTGCTCCACCCAGCCGGGCTTGGGATAGTGCTGGGGGAACTCGTACTGGCCCAGTCCGATGATGTTGCTCTCTCTGTCGAAGATTATAGCCCTGGCTGAGGTAGTTCCCTCATCCAGTGATAGGACGTAGCGCTCCATATGACCACCGAGATTGAACCTCTGCACTGGGGGTATTAACGGTTTCGCTTATCTTCCGTGACGCTGGTAAGGATGCAACCGAGGCCAAGAAAAACCCCAACGAACATCAGCTTTGAAGAGAGGTCGTGATAGGCCTCCGGCGAGGCAGTATATGGAAGCGAAACCAAGATTATCAGCTGGACTCGGTTATACATGGCCATTCTTAGGTTTTTAATGGTCTGCTGGTTTTCTCTAATGACCTCCCTTAGCACTTCCCTGCTTTTCGGGGATACCTCGTTTAGGTGCTCCTCGATTATTTTGTTCTCAAGCTCGTATTTCCTTATGAACTCCTCATAAGTGGGGCTGTTGTTGTGGATAAATACAGAGCCCACTCCTCGAGAGGCGTTTTTAAACGTCTCCAGCTTCCCAAGGGACAGTATTCCGTCGAGCCTGAGGGTTCTGGGCCCGTTCCAGGTGACCCGGACCCTAACGTTGAACTCGTTGAGAAGTTCCACGAGTTCTCTTGCCTTTTCAGGGCCGTCGAGTGTGACGTAGAGAACGGCAAAGTTACTCGCGTCCTTAAAGGTGGCGTTGCTCTCATTGAGTGCTTCAATGATTGGAACTGCCCTCTCAGAATTCCATTGAACCCACGAGTCGTGCAGATACGTCCCAACAAAAATTAGTGAGAGAACTAGGAGGGCTCCAAAGACGAGCTTCTTATCCTTATCCCTGCTCAAAATAACTCCCGCAATGGATGAAACTCCAGCCCCTGTCCAGAGGAGGGCCATGAACGGAACGTTGCTTTCGGGCTTTGGGTAGTCTATATTGACGGTGACGAGGGTGATGTTGCAGGGTCTGCCCTTGCTCCGCAGGCCGAGGGCGTACTCAAGGTCGGCGGTGAGTTCAACAGTCCTATTGTGGATAAACACCCTTTCCTCTGGGTTCTGGAGGACGCTCTCAAGCTCTTTGAACGCCTGAAGCTTCCTCCGCAGTTTCTCCCGCTCCGTTTTGCTGAAGACGACACCGGCTTCCTTGCGGCCTACGATAACGCAATTTCGGGGAAGCGGTTCCCTAAAGGCGGTCTCATTGGTGAGTAGGACGTTAAATGAACCCCCTTCTCCCGCATATAGAACGATGGTGTCGTGTGGGAGGCTCTCGAAGAATGATAACGTCTCGTTAAGCTCACCATCGGTGTAGACCCTGCATTCGACGGCCATCATGGCTCTGGGGTTGCAGTTCCAGAGGTTCGTAGCGTTGAATGAGTGAAGGATTTCGTTGAACTCTCCGTTGGTGAGAATGAAACGGTCGCCGGGGCCGGAGTATCTCTCGGCGGGAATAATGGTCGCGAGCACCATGAACAGAAGGACAATGATGCAAATGAAGATGGTCTTATCGTGTTTCATTGTCCCGGCACCTCCCCAGTGCGAGTCCCACAAACACGGCAACAAGGGCGAATTTGGCTAGGAACTCGGAGTGGCCCCCATAGTCCGGAATTATCGCCTCGGGGTTAGTAGCAAAAACTGCTATGCACAGGTTCTCCTGCCCTTTGGTTTGGTGAAGTGTCTCGTTTAGGCCGGCCATGTAATCCTCGACGGCTTTTCTCTCGTCCGGGGTTAGATACGGCAAGTATTTTTCAAGCG
>NZ_JAMOQU010000088.1 GCF_027063845.1 Thermococcus sp. | reverse complement strand
GCGAAGCTCTTCGGGTCCTTGTTGGCGGCGGCAATGATTTCCTCGGCGAGGGCCTGGGCGTAGGTGGTCTTGTTGCGGTAGCACTTTATGCTCGCACCGAGGGCGATGTTCTTCAAAGCGATGTCGAGCCTCCTGAGCGGGGAAACGTCGACGGCCATGTGGTAGCGGATTCCACCGAAGGCTATAGTGGTCGTGTCCTCCCTCGGGGCAGAGTTCTCAATGGCCCTTATGAGGACCTGAATCGGGTTCTGCTTGGTTCTGCGCTCGATAATCATGAAGGCCTCCTTGACGACCTCGTAGGCCTTCATCTTCTTGCTCATTATCGAGCGGTGCTCGCGCCTCATGAAGTGACCGCTGGCCTTGTAGTGGCTGGCACCGCTCCTCATAACCTTGTTGATGAGCCTCTCAACGATGTGAACGTTGGCCTTGCCGAAGGGCTTCTTGGCGTGCCTGCCGTGGCTGTGCGGGAGGATTCTCGCGTCAAGGTTTATGTAGGGCCTCAGCGAGGGGTCGTTGACGACGACGTCCTCAACGCTCCAGCGTCCCATGACCTTAAGCTCCTTTGGGATGAAAAAGCGCTCGTTGAGCGGCTTGGCCATTCTCCTTCACCTCCTCGGCTTCTCCTTCCTTCCCTTGACGAGCTCCTTCAGTGAGACCCTGTTGACCTTGACGACCTTGTAGCGGATTCCGGGGATATCACCCATCGAACCGCCCTTAGGACCGCCGATTCCCTCGATGATGACCTCGTCGTGCTCGTCTATGTGGTTTATAGCTCCGTCACCGGGGGTGAAGGCGGTGACGACCTTACCGTTCTTGATGAGCTGAACACGAACTGCCTTACGCATTCCCGAGTTAGGCTGCTTAGCCTCGACGGCTATCTTCTCAAGAACTATTCCCCTGGCCTGCGGAGCACCCTCGAGCGGGTCGCTCTTCTCCTTGAGCCTGAGGACTCTCCTCTTGTAGCGGATGTCGCTCCAGCGGAACTTCTTCCTCTTGAGCTTGAGCTTTCTACCGGCAAATTCACCATACGGAGCCTTCTTTCCGGGCATGAACATCACCTCAAATTATAATCACGTCGTGAATGCCGTGGTGTCTCTCCATCAACTCTTTCACGAGGTTTATGTTCTGGCCGCCCCTTCCGATTGCGCGAGGCTTGTCGCGCGGGCCGATGTCGAGGAGGGCGACCTTCTTACCATCCTTCTTCTCGGTGATATGAACCTTTTTAACCTTAACCCCGAGGCTCTTATAAATGTTCCTCAGGAACTCCTCTGGGTTCTCGGAGTGCTCTATGAGCTCGATGTCCTTGCCGAGCATGTTCTGAACGCGCTTGACGTTCGCGCCTTTCTTTCCAAGTGCCAATCCCATCTCACCCTTTTTAATGACGTAGATGAGCCTGTTCCTGTTGGTGTCGATGAAGCAGTCGAGCACTGTTGCTCCGGTCATGCTCTCGAAGAGCGCTATGTACTTTATCTGGTCGGTGTTGAGCTTGAGCGGCATCACTCCTTACCCCCGGCAAGGGCGAGTATCCTGCTCTCGCCCGGGTCAATTATCGCGAGGGCCGAGACGGTGTGGGGCCTTCCGAGAAGGGTTCCGAGCTCGACGCTGGTTCCCTCGAACTCGTAAACCGGGATTCCGCTGAGCTTGGCGTAGTAGTAGATGTCCTCCTTGATGTCCGGCCTCGCGTTCTTCGCGACTATAATCATCTTTGCCCCGCCGACCTTGGCGTAGTGGATGCTCTTCTTGGCTCCCATAACTATCTTACCCGTGTCCTGGGCCTTCCTAAGCTCAAAGGCGAAGTCAACCATTAACTACACCTCCCTACTCCCTTTTCGGTCTCAGGGGGAGATTCATTGCCAGCTTGACGATTCCCGTACCCACGGGAACGGGCTGGCCGATGAGGACGTTCTCAACGACACCGTTGAGCGGGTCTGTCTCTCCCCTCTCGGCGGCCTCGAACAGGTGCTGCGTTGTAATCTCGAAGGCCGCCCTCGCCAAGACGCTCGCCTTCTCCCCGACGACACCGTGCCTGCCTATCGGCAGGATGACGCCGTCGAGGGTCATTATGTCGGCGACGAGCATGATGTGCCTGACGTCAACCTCAAGACCCTGCTCGCGCATCGTGTTAACGATTTCCTCGATGATTGCATTCCTCGCGGCCTCAATGCCAAGCACTTCCGCAATCTCGTGGATGTTGTTGGTTCTCGTTCTCGTCGGGTCAACGCCCGGAACCTTGAGGACCTGCTTGAAGTTCGAACCCTCGGTGTATATCACGTACTCGTCGCCTTCCTTCCTTATGATGGTCTTTCCGACGCCCGAGAGACCCTTAAGGCGGTGCTTTTTAACCTTTTCGGCAAGCTTTCTCAGGTCTGAGAGCTTCGTTACCTTCTTGGGCCTCACTATGAGCGTGTATCCCTCAACCTCGAATTCGGCGCTCTTGAATGAGCTCTCAAGCTTCCTCTTGACCCTCTCCATGTCAAGGCCAGCCTTCTCAAGCCTCTCGGGGTCAATCTCGACGATGAACTCAAAGTTGAGGATGTCTATCGTCTCCTCCCTCGCGAGGTTCTCAAGGGTCGTTCCCTCGATGCGCCTCGCAACCTCGAGGGCCTTCTCGCGGTCATAGCGGTGCTTCTCGTCGAGATAGACGGTCATGATTGGCGTTGACGGGTTCTTTCTGGCATCAACAATCTCGATGATTCTAGGCAGACCGAGGGTGACGTTGATTTCGGCGACACCAGCGTAGTGGAAGGTGTTGAGGGTCATCTGGGTTGAGGGCTCGCCTATTGACTGCGCCGCGACGGTTCCTATCGCTTCCCCTGGCTCAACGAGAGCGTTCTGATACTCCTTGACTGTTTCCTCAATGATTGCCTCAACCTCGGCCTTCTTGAGGTCGTACTTCTCGTTGTACTTCACGAGCTTCTCGTAGAGCTCCTCCTTAACGCTCGCCGGAAGGTCGGCCTTCTCGACGAGGTTCTTTATGGTTCTCTCGGAGACCATGAGCATCACCCCTTGGCACGGGTCTTCAACAGGGTTCTGATTATAATCCTGTCAACGTCAACGGTCTTGCCTCCCCAGCTCTTCATCGGGTCAACACCGTCCTCTCCATAGCGGAACTGGACGATGATTCCGGTCGGGTCTCTCACCGTTCCGTCGTAGTCGACCTTGAGGTCCTGGAGGGCGTTGATTAACCTTCTCTGCATGTAACCGCTCTGGGCAGTCCTGACGGCCGTGTCGACCAGTCCCTCACGTCCACCCATAGCGTGGAAGAAGTACTCCTGCGGCGTGAGACCGCTCTTGTAGGAGTTGACGACGAATCCCCTGGCTCTAGCTCCAAGGTCTCCGGGCTTGAAGTGGGTGAGAACCCTTCCGCGGTAGCCACGGTAGAGGCGCTTTCCACGGATGGACTGCTGACCAAGCATCGCCGCCATCTGGGTGATGTTGAGTATCTTACCCCTCGCTCCTGTCTTGGCCATTATAACCGCGTGGTTGCTCATACCGAGGTAGCGCTCGGCAACCTTACCGGCGTTGTCACGCGCCTCCGCCAAGACGGCCATTATCTTGCTCTCAAGGGTCTCCTCAAGGGTCTTGCCCGGGAGCGGTTCAAGCTCACCGCGCTTGTAGGCTTCGATGAGCCTGTTAACCCTCTCCTCGGCGTCACGAATGATTTCCCTAATCCGGTCAAGGGCCTCCTGCGGGAGGTCTTCATCGTCTATAGCGGTGGTGAACCCCTTGTGGGTTATAACCCATATCGTCAGCTTGGTAACCTGGTCAAGGAACTGCCTGGCCCTCTCGACGCCGTACTCCCTCACTATGAGGTCGAGGAGCTTTCCGTCCTCCCTACCGTAGGCCTTTTTGTCTATCGCACCGCTGAGGAGCTTTCCGTTCTGGATGTAGACGAAGCCGTCGTACGCTAAAGCCCTGACCTCCTCAGGGTCGGGGACGAGCTTCTCCTCGATGAGCTTCTCAAGGGCCTCACAGCGCTCGGGCTCATCGCAGAGCTTGTTGCGGTACCAGATAGTGAGGTCGTCTGGGAGGAGGAGCGAGAATATCGTCTTTCCACTCCAGAGCTCGACGCCGTTCTCGACCTTGTCAGGTTCGGGAAGCTCCTCAACGTCAACGCCGGCGAACATGAGCATCTGCTCAACCTCTGAGCGGGTGAAGTAAGC
>NZ_JAMOQU010000087.1 GCF_027063845.1 Thermococcus sp. | reverse complement strand
GAGAGGGCCCTCAGCGTGCTCGGCCCAAGCCCCTTGAGGAGAAGAAGTTCCTCGTAGTTCCCAACGCCCAGCTCCCTCGCGAATTCAAGGGCCCTCGCGTTGAGCTCCAGTTTTCCAAGGCTCTCGTAACGCTTTAGAACTGCTCTCTCATCAGCATCCCTTGGGCGGTAATACACCAGCGGACGGTAGCCCTTTGCGATGGCCTTTATAGTCTCAACCTCGCGCGCCACCTTCTCCGGCCCCTCGCTCACGAGGTCGAGGAGCGTCTTTTGAAACTCCTTGGAGTCACCTGAGACAGTGTTGAGGGCGAGCTCCCCACGGATTCCCGCTATCGCCTTGTGGGGGTCGAGGGTGAAGGTTTTGGCGTCAAACCAGTGGTAGCGCCTCGCGAGTTTGGCTTTCTCGTTCATCCCCTGCTGTATTACCGCCCAGTTGCCTTCCCTGTCGAGGAGGAAGGCGTGGTGGTAGAGTTGATAACCTGTCTGAAAGGCAACGGTGTCAACCTTTGCGACGAGCCGGGATGTTCTGATGTATGGTTCCGGGTCGAGGTCGTAGTGCTTCGCTATGGTTTTCAGCTCCTCCGGCGTTCTCCTGCTTGCCTTTCCCTTTCCTCCAGCGACCTTAACGCCAAGCTCCTCCCGCGAGAGGGCCTCCTTTATCATGCCCACCGTTACCGTTGTCGAGCCCGAGGAGTCCCAGTCCATGCCGATGAGGTTGTTTAAGGCTTGGAACCAGACCGGGTCGGAGAGCCTCTCGAGGAGGCCCTTCGTGCCGTACTCGTCAACGGCGAGTATTAGAACTAGTCTCGTCAGCTTTCTCATCCTCTGAGCAAGCCACGCGGGGACGTGACCGCCGTGGAGGGGCAGTTCGGCAACGTTCCGCATTAAAGTTGAATAAGCCTTCGGGATTTTAACCTTTATCCCGATGGATTTTTCGAGTTTTTCGGATTAGCCCTACGAATCTCCATAAAAGTGTTGGAGTTTTCAACGGAAAGCCTTTTTATTGAGCGGTTCGATTCTCATCTGCATAGTCATGGGGGGTTGAGAATGGGAGTTGAAAAGGTTCCGAAGTATGACATCCCGACGGTCAAGGTGGACTACGTTTTTATCGAGCTCGACAAGATGAAACCCCACGAACAGCTCGTCCAGAAGGAGCTTGAGGCCTTCATCGAGAGCGTCACGGGAAGTGGCCTCTTCTGGAAGCCGATGCTCCTCGCGAAGATTCCGGGAACGGACGAGTACCTTATCGTTGACGGCCATCACCGCTGGGCCGGCCTCCAGAAGCTCGGTGCGAAGAGGGCTCCCTCAGTCATACTCGACTACTTCAGCGACGATGTTAAAGTCTACACCTGGTACCCGGCCTTCAAGGGCGACCTCAACGAGGTTATAGAGAGACTCAAGGCCGAGGGACTCGAGGTCATCGAGGACCCGGAGGCCGAGGAAAAGGCCGAGCGCGGTGAGATTGCCTTCGCCATCGTCGGCGAGAAGGTTTTTGCGATTCCCGGAGGTCTTGAAGAGCAGAAGAAGGTCAGCAAGGTCCTCGATGAGATGAGCGTTGAGGGCAAAATTGAGCTCATCTACTACGGCCTCAAGGAGGACGCGAGAGAAGATATGGCCAAGGGAGAGATTGACTACGTCTTCATCAGGAAGGCCCCGACCAAGGAGGACGTCATGGAGCTCGTCAAGCGCGGGGAGGTCTTCTCGCCGAAGACGACCAGGCACGTCCTGCCTTTCAACCCGGACAAGATTGACGTCAAGCTCGAGGAGCTCTTCTGAGTTCCAATAGGTTTTTAAATTTTGCATCTTTTATTCATTAGCTCTGATGACGATGGATTAACCGGCTGACGCGTGATGACATCGGCCTTGACTGAGGACGTACCTACATAACCACTTACAAAAAAGGGATATAAACTCCGGCTCCCAAAACCGGACGGTGGGAAAATGCTGAAGGCGCTCGCTCCCCTCCTCGCGGGGGCCCTCGTGGACAGGCCCGGAATCGGCCATTTTAAAATAGTCCGCTCCATCAAGGAAATTCCAGAGGAGAGGGCAGTCATTATTGGCAGGGCTGGCTCAAGGGTTCCTAGGGGATGGGAGCTCGTGACCGTGAGCGCCGCTAGGGGCTTCTTTGGCCCAAGGGAGCTCCACAGAATCCTTGAGGGCATCGTGGCAAGCCTCAAGAGCGACCCCGATAAGGCAATTGTCATAGCCTGCCCCGAGTACCTGGCACTCCACAACGGGTTCAACGCGCTGATAAAATTCCTAAACGACGTTCGCGACTACGCGATTCTCCTGGGGGGCAGGGTTTACCTAGTCACCGACGAGCTCGCCTGGGACCCGAGGGAGTTCGCCCTCCTGAAGAGGCTTGAGGATTAGGCCTTTAAACCCCCTCTCCCAACTTCTCTGGGGGTTGTGATGCTTCGCGGTCTCATCTTTGACGTTGACGAGACTCTCGTCTACTATGAGGGTTACAACCTGAGGCGCTGGTATGAGGAGGTCGGAAGACCTGCGATGGAAAAACTCGGCGTGGTTCTCGACTGGGAGACCTTCAGGAGGATTGTGCGGGGCGAACTCTCGCGAACCTACGTTGAGCGCTTTGGAATAAACCACGTAGAGTTCTGGAAGGCCATGGACAGGGCCAACAGGGCCTACCGTGAGAGGCTCCTTCGTGAGGGGAAAATCAAGCCGTTTCCGGACGTTGGGGCCCTTGAGGAGCTGAGAAAACTCGGACTGAAGATGGGGGCGGTCAGCAACGCCTCCCAGGACAACACAGAGCTCGTTCTGAAAGCTTTTGACCTCGATAAATACTTTGACGTAATTTTCGGGAAGGATTACAGCTATCTCGACGGCGTTAAGCCCAACCCGTACCTAATCAAAAAGGCTCTCAATGCCCTTGGTCTGAAGCCAGAGGAGGTTCTAATCGTCGGTGACAGCTCCAACGACGTTTTGGCTGGAAAAAACGCGGGTATAAAGACGGTGAACGTCGTCCGCTTTGAAAAAGTCCCGGGAGCGGACTACTACGTAAAAGACCTGTGGGAGCTCGTTGAAATGGTGAAAAATTGGGGCTCACATGCCCCCGCTGACCGCTAGCTCTATTATCTTCCTTATCTCGACGAGGAACTCCATCGGGATGTCCTTGAGCATCGGTTCGAGGAAGCCCTTGACTATGAGCTGTGTCGCTTTTTCCTCGTCGAGTCCCCTGCTCATCAGGTAGAACAGCTCCTCCTCGCGTATCTTGCCGATAGCGGCCTCGTGGCTCAGCTCGGCGTCATCAACCTTGCTGACCAGCCCGGGGTAGGTCTCCATCGTGGCCTTGTCGCTGAGGAGCAGGGCGTCACAGCTTATGTGACCCTTCGTCTTCGGCGCTTCTGCCCTTATGATTCCGCGGGTTATCACGGTGCTCTCGTCCATTATGACGGCCTTGCTCGCGTTTATTCCTCCAGCGCCTTTGCCTCGGAGGTACATCTCACCACCTAAATCAACAAACCAGTCCTTCTGGCCGAGGAGAATGCCGTTCAGCTCGACGTAGCCGTTCTCATCCACCCAGTACTTCGGATTTGCGACGTTGCTCTTCCCGGTCCCGAGGCCGACGGTGGTGTTGATGAAGCGCGCTCCCTTTCCTACCTTCGCCCTCGTCATGGGCCTCGTGTGGACGTATTCTGGCCAGTTCTGCAGGACGGTCAGCTGGCCCTTCGCCCCCTCGTGGAAGTACGCCTCGGTCATGTCGAGGTGGAGAGAGTGCTTGACGAGAATTGGAGCGGTACAGCCCTCTATGAGGTGAAACTCCGTGTCCTTCTCGGCGATTATGATGATGTGCGGTGCCTGCGCAAGGGCGCTCTCCTGTATCAGGAAGAACAGGTGGAGCGGGAACGGAACCTTGAGGCCCTCTTTGACGTACAGGAAGATTCCACCGTTCCAGACCGCAGTGTGGTAGGCCGTCAGCTTGCTCTCGTCAACGCGGAAGAGCTTGAGGAAGTGCTCCTTGACTAGGTCGGGATACTTTCTCACCGCCTCCTCAGTTGGGAGAACTATCAGGCCCTTCTTGGCCCACTCCTGGAGGAACTGGTTGTAGATGACTCCGGTGTCGGTCTGAACAGCTAAACCAGCGATGTACTTCTGCTCGACCTCCGAAATACCAAGCCTGTCGAGCAAAGCTTTCATCTCCGG
>NZ_JAMOQU010000086.1 GCF_027063845.1 Thermococcus sp. | reverse complement strand
CCTACCACGGGGCTCGCACCGGGAACTCATCGCCCCAGCTACGGCCTTGCACCCCGCGGGACGGCCGTTTCACCGCATCCCCCGGGATTGTCTGCGGGTTAGCTCGGTGCCCGTCGCCGGGCCCTTCGCACGCGTCATCCACATCCCCCGGGGGCCGTGTCGTTTCTGCGCCGTTGCCCTCCCTCTCGGGAGGTGCCTTGCGGCACCGCGGCCCCGGTGCGGTGGGCGGAACTTCCTCGGGAGTGCCCCGAGAGCCCCCGACCCCCTCGCCGTAAGGAAGTAGAAAAGGGAGGATAAAAAGGTTTGGTCACTTCTTTTTGGGCAGGGAGTCCCTTTCATGGAACTTCGGCGGTTTCGGCCTCTTGAACCTCCCGAGCGGTGAGCGACGCTTCGGAGCTTTCCGGGTTCTCCTCTTCTTGGGCTGGTTCTGGTAGTATAACACAATCGCAACGGCCACTACGATGAGTATCCCCACAACGGGCCACCACGGGAAGCCCTTGCCGTTGGCTTCACCCGTCGTTGAGGTTGTGTTAGACGGCAGGGTTGTGGACGTGGTTGTCGGGGTCTGCGTCGGGGACGGCTTGGGCTTCGGGGCCGGAACCCAGAGGCTACCCTCCTTGACGCTGACCCTTCCAAGGGCGTTGAGCTTGAATGAGTATGTAACGTTGACGCCCTTTGGAACGTTAAACCTGAATGAAAGCTCCTTTTTGCCAGGGGAAATAGTTACGTCAAGGACGTCAGCGTAGAGGGAAGTTCCGTTGGCGAGAACCTTGTACTCGAGCGTTCCGCCGACCGCTTCTGGAGTCGGGTTCAGGAGCAGGACGTTAACCTCAAGCGTCGAGTTCAGTAACTTTGCACTCAGGGACCCTATTGAGGGCGGAGCATAAACGGTGTAGTGAACGGTATCGTTTCCTCCGGAGCGACCGTGAACGGAGAGACCAATAACGGCGGAGACGTTTCCTGGCTTAGATGTGGGAAGAGACAGCTGAACCACACTAGTACCCGGGGAGAGAGTTATCTCCCGAGTTTTGGCAGCAAATGATTTTGTGCCGTTGATTACGGCAACGCAGGAAATCGTGGCGTTTATGTCCCTTTCGGAAATGATGGTGACGTACGCCTTCAGTGTGTCGTTAAGCAGGACGCTCTCCTTCTCAACAGAGACGCCAACGAGCCTGACACCGAGTGAAACCGCAAACTTCTTGGTGTAGGTGTAACTCTGGTCCCCGTATGAAACGCGGTAGATTAAGGTGTAGTTACCCTCCGGATAGTTCCACCCAACAGGCAGAGATAGCCTTATCAGTGTGTCCCCAGGCGGAATTGTCACGTTTTTGGAAACAACGGAGTAGTTATTGCTCCCCAGGAGAAGGGCAGAGAAAACGTTCACGGTAGCGTTGAAGTGGCCGATGTTAATCACATGGGAGTAAACGGTAACGCTCTCCCCCAGGAAAACGTAGGGGACATCGCCCCGACCAGGGACGTAGGAGTAGGCACTCGTAAAGGTAAGGGGTGAAGCGAGAACTTCAACCGGAACCTTGGCCTTCAGGATGTAAACGTCTCCCGAGTAAGTTGCTATGAATCGAAGGTAGAGCGTGTAGTTGCCCGGAAGGACGTCCTTTGATACGGTAAGGTTGTATTTTACCGTCTTGTTCTGACCCCTGCCCCAGTTGGGAAAAACCCTCGGGAACATCGTGAAGTTGAATCCCTCAACGCGGTTTCCGTTTGTGTCCTCCACCCAGAAGCCCTGATAGCTGACGACAGAGTAAATTACACCCGCATTGTTCGTCAGGAGAAGCGTTCCTTCGCTGTAGTCGCCTCTCACAACGGTTATCGAACCCGCTACTGATATAGTTCCAAACTGGGCGCTTGTAAACGGAATGAACATCGAAACTAGTATGATAGCGATGAGCAGTAGTGCCCGCCTCACAATCACCACCCCAGACAATAAGGCGCCCTCGAATTTAAACTTACCCATTAAAAGTCAGCTGTGCACTATGGCACGGTACAGCAGGAACAGACCAGTAGCCACGAGAAACACGGAGAACGCTAGATAGAAGCGGTAGAGTTCCAGACCGGAGAAGTGCTCCCTGGCTACGAGGGCTATAGCAAGAAGCATCACCCCATAGAGGAGGGCAAAGATTCCAAGGGCGAGCGACGTCTTTATGCCGAGGAGCACGAGGATTCCAAAGACCGCCCCGGCGAAAACCGTGACGTGGGGAACCGTAAAGGCGAGGTAGTTGAGGAAAACACGATTATCGTCCATACCCATCACTCCGCTATGAAGGCGTAGGTTGTAGTCGTCGGTAGCTCCCGCCTCACCTTAGGGAGCAGGTACCTCGGGTAGAGCCTCTCCTCGGGCTCGTCGAGGGGGTCGTAAGAGCCAAGGAGCCTGTCTATCACCTTGACCGCGACCCTTCCCCTGACCCTGAAGTAGCCCCTGAAGTCGCTGACTATCTCAAGGACTATCGGGAGGAGCAGTTTCTCCTCGTCGCCGGGGTCAAGAAGGCCCTTAATTCTCTCGAGCTCTGCCTTTCGGAAGGAATGCCTGCTCCCGTCCCTCAGCCTGACGGAGGGCTCATCCGAGGCAAGCAACTGAACCAGGGTTGGCCTCTTCGCCGGAAGGTGGCTGTTTATGCGGTAGATTTCTCTCAGGAGGGCGTTTTCGGGGTTCATACGGGTGTCAATTCGAGCCGAGGCAGATAAACGTTATTTAACACGTTCTCGTCAAAAAATCCAAAATTAAGCAAGGAAATAGACCTGTTCACGTCAAAACGATAACACCCATAGGCCGTTTTTCGTCAGGTGTTCAAAAATTCATGAGAAAGGGTTAATTAGAGGTGTATGTTCAGCATGTGGCGGAAATAATTGAATGTTCAAGCAATAAGGTGATGAAAAAATGAACGAAAGTGCAAAACTCATCGGAATCAGCCCCAAGGGCCCGAGGTTCCTCCAGCTCATATTCGTGGATATAAACGGCATCCCAAAGGGGATGGAGGTTCCGATAGAGAGATACGAAGAGGTAATCGAAGAGGGCATAGCCTTCGACGGCTCCTCGATTCCCGGGTTCCAGGGCATAGAGGACAGCGACCTCATATTCAAGGCTGACTCAAGCACCTACGCAGAGGTCCCCTGGGAGGGCATAGCACGGGTCTACGGCTACATCTACAAGGACGGAAAGCCCTACAAGGCAGACCCAAGGGGAGTTCTAAAGAGAGCCCTGGAGAGGCTTGAAAAAGAGGGTTTCAAGGCCTACATCGGACCGGAGCCGGAGTTCTACCTCTTCAAGAAGAACGGAACATGGGAGCTCCACATACCAGACAGCGGGGGCTACTTCGACCTCGTGACCCTCGACAAGGCGAGGGAGCTGAGGAGGGAGATAGCCCTCTACATGCCGGCCTTTGGCCTCGTTCCCGAGGTGCTCCATCACGAAGTCGGTAAGGCCCAGCACGAGATTGACTTCCGCTACGACGAGGCTCTCAAAACCGCCGACAACATCGTGAGCTTCAAGTACGTCGTCAAGGCCATCGCCGAGATGCACGGCCTCTATGCAACGTTCATGCCGAAGCCCCTCTACGGCTACCCCGGCAACGGGATGCACCTCCACATAAGCCTCTGGAAGGACGGAGAGAACGTCTTTATAGGCGAGGACGGGCTGAGCGAGACGGCGCTTCACTTTATGGCGGGTATCCTCAAGCACGCGAAGGCGTTAACGGCCCTAACCAACCCGACTGTGAACAGCTACAAGCGTCTCGTTCCAGGTTATGAGGCTCCGGTGTATATCAGCTGGGGTTACAGGAACAGGAGCACATTAATCCGCGTCCCTACTTTTTCTGGAAGCGGAGCGAGGATAGAGTACCGCTGTCCCGACCCGAGCGCCAACCCGTACCTGGCTTTCGCGACGATACTCTTGGCTGGACTCGACGGAATCAAGAGGAAGCTTGAGCCAGAGGCGTACGTTGAAACCAACGTCTACGAGATGGGCGATGAGGAGAGGAGCGAAGCGGGAATCGAGACCCTTCCTGGAAGCCTCGAGGAGGCGCTGGAGGAGCTGAAAAAGGACAAGGTTGTCAGGGAGGCGCTCGGCGAGGCCTACGAGAACTTCATAGCCTACAAGGAGAGAGAATGGAGGGAGTACGTCACTTACCTCGAAGCCAACGGGCTCCCCGTGGAGACCAAGAAGGTGACCGAGTGGGAGCTGGAGAGGTACTTCTACGTTTGAGCCCTTCTCAGTTCTTC
>NZ_JAMOQU010000085.1 GCF_027063845.1 Thermococcus sp. | reverse complement strand
AATAGTAAACACGGAGAGCCTTAAAAAATTTTGGGTGTCAGTAGATTTCCCCGCTCGGGTAAACGACTATGCCCTCTTCAGTTATCTCGAAGGGGTACTTCTTCATCGAGTGCCTCGTCTCACGCATCTTCCTGATTAAGAGATAGCGCTTGAGTTCAACCTCCCTCTCGATGAAGTCTAGGAGAATGACACCCCTGGATATGTACTCCTCGACGCCGTACCTGCTGATTTTGCCCCTGCTCGGATCGGGGGCCTCGGTTGTGAGGATTGACGTGACGCCCATCTCAAGGAGTATCGTGTTGAGCTGTAGGAGCATCTCCCTGATTTCCTCTTCCTTCTTGAGGCGGAACGCTATGGAGGGAATGGAGTCTATGACGAGCCTCTTGGCGTTGATTGCCTTAACAACGCGGTAGACGTACCTCAGGAAGTCCTCGGCGTTGAGGTTGCCCTCAAGGACATACTGTTCCTCGGATGGGAGCCCCACGACGGCACTGACACCGTCCACTATTGCTATCTTGCCCTCGCGCTCGTATTTCTCGATGTCCCAACCAAAGGTCCTCATTTCCCTCCTGAGGTCCTGCGCCCTCTCCTCGAGGGTGACTATTACTCCGGGTTCATCATAGAGCTCAACACCCTTGTAAACGAACTGAACCGCGAACGTTGTCTTACCGCTTCCGGTGGGACCGGTTACAAGGACCGTGGTTCCCTCGGGGAATCCTCCCTCAACGAGGTCGTCAAAACCGGGAATCCCGGTCTTGACCCTGCGAACTTGCCACACCTCTCTGGTCATACGAATCACCGTGATGGCTGTTGGAGATAGCTCTTAGTTTACCCGCTATAGCTAATTGATGGTTTGGGGATATAAAACTTTTGGAAGATAACGGAACTAAAGTCCCCTTTGATGGAAGATTTACAACGGTTTACTTATTAAATCGCCAAGGAACACCACAGGGGCGGAAACGTTTTATTGAAAAAAGCAAAGTGGGAGCAAGGTGAAACCATGTCCGACCCCTTTGGAAGGGAGGCGCAGGAACTAATAAGGCGCGAGTTTGGGGACGTTCTGACGCTCCTTGAGAGGATTCCCTCAAGCATAAGCGTGGATGAGGCACTCTCACTCGTCGGTTGGATGCTAAAATCCAATGAGCCCCCGGGAGAGCTCCTCAGAACCGACCCACTCGAGGAGCTCAGGGACCTCTTCCGATTCTACGCCCTGCTCGGGGCGCTGGCGTTCTCCCCCTACGGTATCGAGGCCGAGTTCGTGAAGAAGGCAACAGCAAAGCTCTACCGCGCGAGGATAGAGAGCAAGGGCTCGCTGGAGGGTAGCCTTCTAAGGATTGAGCCGGCGGAGGGAATACCTGAGAGGGACAGGAAGATACTTGAAAGGGCGATGGACAGAAGTCTGCCCGAGGAGGAGAGGGAGAAGCTCAAGCTGAAGTACAGAATGCACCTGAGCGAGTTCCTCAAGCTCTGGGAGGGGTCGCTGAAGGAGGTCTACGTTAGGAAAGGATACGCCTACCTCCGCTGGGACGAAGCGTTAAAGCTCTGGGAGATGGCCTTCGAGAGGCGCTTTGACAGGGCCGTTAGTCTTCTCGCGGATGTCAGGGACGAACTCCCCGGGTTCTATGAGGAGCTTAAAGAGAAGCTTGAAGAGCTCGCAGGAGAGTACTTCAAAGAGAGGCTTGAGAACCTCGGAAGGGTTGGCGCAAAGCCACTCCGCTTCGACCTCTTCCCGCCGTGCGTTAAGGAGGCCCTCAAGGGCGTCCCCGCTGGAATGAGGAACTACGCGATTACGGTTCTCTTAACGAGCTTCCTGAGCTACGCGCGCATCTGTCCAAATCCGCCAAGGAAGGACGTCCGCGTTAAGGACTGCGTGAGCGATTTAAGGGTCCTCGAGGAGGAGATTTTACCTGTTATCATCGAAGCGGGCAACCGCTGCAAGCCGCCGCTCTTCGAGGACCAGCCCCACGAGATTAAGAACATCTGGTACCATCTCGGCTTCGGATTGACCGATAAGCCAACGCTCGAGGACAGCGGGAACTCAACGTGGTACTTCCCGCCGAACTGCGACAAGATAAGGGCCAACGCTCCCCAGTTATGCAAGCCGGACAAATACTGCAGGGGGGTCAAGAACCCGCTGACGTACTATCTGAGAAGGCTCGCGAGGGAAGAGAGTAGCGAAACCGGTGAAAGGGGTGAGGAAGGTGGCTGAACTGCTCAGAGAGGTTAGCAGGGAGGAAAGGGAGCTCTACTACAAGGGCGAGTGGAAGGCCGAGAGGATTCCAAAGTTCATTATTGATAGCCTTGAAAAACGCGAGTTCGGCTTCGACCACACCGGGGAGGGGCCGAGCGACAGGAAGAACGTATTCGCCGACGTTAGAGATTTGGAGGACTACGTTAAGGCCACCTCACCCTACGCAATCTACACATCGGTTGCGCTCTACCGCGAACCGGCCCAGATGGAGGGCTGGCTCGGGGCGGAGCTCGTCTTCGACATAGACGCCAAGGACCTGCCCCTCAGGAGGTGTATGGACAGGCACCCGAGCGGGCAGGTGTGCCCAATCTGCCTGGAGGACGCCAAAGAGCTTGCGAGGGACACGCTGGTGATTCTCAAGGAGGACTTCGGCTTTGAGGACGTCCACGTTGTTTATTCGGGCAGGGGATACCACATAAGGGTTCTCGACGAGTGGGCACTGAGGCTCGACGCCAAGGCCCGCGAGAGGATTCTAGCCTACATTAGCGCCTCGGAGGAGGTAACCTACGAAGACGTGATGAGCAGGAGGATTATGCTGTCGAGCGGCTACTTCAGGGTCTTCCGCCTTCGCTTCGGCTACTTCATAAAGAGGGCAAACGAGAACCACCTGATGAGCGCAGGGATAAAGAAGGGCCTTGCCAGAAAACTCCTGAGCGATGAGAGCCGAGAGAGAATCGTCAGAAGCTTCGTCGAGAGGGGTTTGCTGGCCTCTTTCCCGAGCGGAGTCGGCTATAAAACGCTGATAAGGCTGTTCTCGATATCGAGCACATTCTCCAAGGCATATTTCGATGGGCGCGTTACCGTTGACGTCAAGAGAATCCTCCGCCTGCCGTCAAGCCTGCACTCCAAGGTCGGGCTAATAACGACCTACATCGGCCCCGATGAAAGGAAACTCGAGAAGTTCAACCCCTTCAGGGACGCCGTGCCTGAGTTCAGGAAGGAGGAAGTGAAGGAAGCGTACGAGGAGTGGGAGAGCTCGCTATGAACCGGGGAAAGGCTCAGATAGCGCTCGCGATGCTTATATGGGGGAGCGTCGGGATATTCGGCAGGCTCTCCGGACTTCCCGGCCTGGGAGTAGCCTTCGCAAGGGTTTCGCTTGGAGCGCTCGTCCTCCTCCCAATCCTCGGCTTCAGAGGAAAGCTCGGAAACGCTTTGGGAGAGCTGAGGAAGAGGCCTTACCACCTGCTCGCGCTCGGAACGGTCTTAGCTTTGAACTGGGTCTTCCTCTTCACGGCCTTCGACTACACAACCATAGCGAACGCAGTTCTCGTTTACTACACCGCGCCGGTTTTAGCTACGCTGATTTCATGGCGTTTCCTCGGGGAGAAGCTCGACGCGGGAAAGGTTCTGAGCCTTGCCGTAGCCTTCACGGGACTGCTCCTCATAGCCTCGTCCCAGAGAATCAGCCTCTCCGACAGGGACTTCATAGGAATCGTGTTCGCGTTTTTAGGGGCGCTCTTCTACGCCCTGATTCCGAACCTCGGCAGGTTCCTGAGGGGCGTTGACGGTGAAAGTTTGACATTCCTCCAGCTGGCGGTAGCTTCTGCCGTTTTAGTCCCATTCGTGGCCGTTGAAAACGTCGGAAACCCGGTCTGGTGGGCAATAGCGGTTCTCGTCCTCGTGCATACTGTTTTAGCTCTCTACCTTTACATGGACGGGCTGAAGAATGTGGAGGTCAAAGACGCCGCTTTGCTCAGCTACCTCGACCCGCTGAGCGCGATAGTTTACGCGTTCTTGGTCTTCGGAGAATTGCCAGGTGTGAAAACAGTAATAGGTGGCGCTCTCATTCTGCTCGCTTCATCTATTGATTTGGCGAGGGGGTCGTAGCCCGCCTTCTGTGTCAAGGGGGCATTCGACTGAGCGGCCTACCACGGGGCTCGCACCGGGAACTCATCGCCCCAGCTACGGCCTTGCACCCCGCGGGACGGCCGTTTCACCGCATCCCCCGGGATTGTCTGCGGGTTAGCTCGGTGCCCGTCGCCGGGCCCTTC
>NZ_JAMOQU010000084.1 GCF_027063845.1 Thermococcus sp. | reverse complement strand
CGAGCTCCCTGCGCTCCTTCCTCTGCTCCTCGGTCTCTATTTTGTTGGCCGCCTTGCCGTCAACAACTCCAAGGACGCTCCGTCCGAGGTCGGTCTCGGCAACGATGACCTGGAAGGGGTTCTCACTGGCGCCGTAGACCATCGCCACTGCCGGGTGGTTCTTGACGGTGTTGAGGACGTTAATCGGGAAGGCGTTCCTCATTAGGATTACGAAGACATGGCCCGCGCCGATTTTCACGGCGTTCTTCGCGGCGAGCTCTTCAAGCTCCTTGTCGTTTCCGGTGTAGCGCGTCAGCTGGGGCTTGGCCTCGTTCATCGCTATGCCGAACTTTATTCCCGGGACGGCGGTGAGGAGGGCCCTCGCGAGGTCATCAACAGTGAATATCGAGAAGTTGCCCTGTCCGATTATGACTTCGACCCCCTCGGGTTTTTCAATGTCAACTACCTCTATCTTCACCATGGACACCACCGGAAGAATTTAATACTCCAACGATATAACTTTTTCCGCCCCGGTGGTGCCGATAATGGGCGGTGTAAAAGAGGATGAAATAGAGTTCCTCGTTGAGCTTCTGAGCAAGTACCCCCTCGAAAGCCTCAGAAAGATAGCGTCAGCCGAGGGGTTGGATTACTACCGGTTGAAAAGGATTTACGACAGGTACTACGGCAAGTACCTCGTCGTGAGCGCGACCTACAATATAAGGCTTCTCGGGCTGAAGAGCTTCGTGGGATTTCTGAGCGTTCCGGCGGATAGGCTGATTGAAGTCGCCCTCAGAATGACCAAGAACCCCTTCATCGGCTACGTTAATCCTGCTTTCGGCTTCAAAAACGGGCTCTCGGTGATATTCTACGTCCCGAAGGACCAGGTGAAGGACATAGACGAGATGCTCGCCAAGTACTCAGACGACTTCGAGTACTACGAGGTCTGGGCCTATCCCCCGCCGAAGAAGCCCAAGGAGTGGGGCGACTGGGAGCTGAGCTACGACTACGCAATCTTGATGGACATCCTGAAGTGGGACGCGAGGACGCCGATGAAGAGGATAGCGGAGCGCCTCAGGAAGACGAGACCGACGATAAGGTACATGATAAACAGGCTTCGGGAGAAGAAAATTCTTGTTGGATTTTTCCCCCTGGTCGACATGAACGTCCACGACAGGGGCGTGATTGGAATAGCAAGCGAGCTCAAAGAGGAAGTTCTCGACAAGTTCAAAGACTACGAGATTTCAGTTGGCTACCTCCCAAGAAGGGGCTATCTCCTTGAGTGGTTCTTCTCGTCAAGGGAGGACATGGGCGGAAAGGTGCTCGAATTCAGCGCCTACGTTGAGAAGCTCCTCGTTGAGTACTTCGAGCAGTCCTTCAAGGAGCTCAACGACAACAACAAGAAGACCGCGTTCCAGAGGATGGTAAAGAAAGATGGGAGTGGGTACCGCTCAATCCTCGAGTTTTAGAGGAGCATCGGGCAGTATTCCATGCCGTCTATCTCGCCGGTTGCCTGATACTCAAGCGCCCTGCAGTCGTGGCAGATGTACTTGAACGGGCAGGTAGAGCAGGCCTCTATCTTGTCCTTCGTCATCTTCCAGAACGCCCTCAGCCTCTTCTTCCTGACGGCCTCTTTGAGGGTCATCCTGGTGAGGTCGCCGACCACGTAGTTCCTGAGGAGTGGGCAGGGCAGAACGTAGCCCTCGGCAGTGACGGCGACGGTTCCAGCAAGGCAGTCGTGGTAGCGCTCGGTGCTGGGGTTGTAGATTCTGCGAAGCTCGATGACGTTGAAGTTGAGCCTCCTGGCCGAACCAGGGAAGAGAACGTCCAGGTAGACCTCACCGTTGAAGTTGCCGAGGAACGAACCGGTGCGGAGTTCTTCAGATGGAACAACGACGAGGGCACCGTGGAGCCAGGGGTACGCCGAGAGCTCGTCGAGGGTGTGCTCCGGATAGCTGAGTTCCGCAATGAAGTTTACGCCTTCAACGGGCGTAACCTTGTCGAGGTCGTCTATGAGGACGACGGCATAGACCTCCGGGAACTCAAGCTCACTCGCGAACACCGCAAGGGCCAGAAGTGTCTCGACGTTGTCGTAATTGGTCAGCCAGAGTTCCTTTCCGCCGAGTTTCCTGAACTCAAGGATAAGCTCCTTCATTCTCTCAAGGCTCATCGGCTCCCTGCGGAGGATGAACCTGTTGTTACCAATGCAACCGATGGACCTGGGGATTCCCCCAACCTCTGAAAACTTCCCCTTACCGGCGCCAATCTGGAGGATGAGCCTCTCGAGCTTACCGCTGTGGTTCTTACTTGACCACGGCGGCTTGGCGACACTAACCACCGACTGAGTCGGAATGGCCTGAAACACCGAACCTGCATGAACAGCCCTCTCCATTACCCCTCACCATGAAACGATAGGAAAAACCATATTTATACTTTTTCTATTCGGATTTTGTTAACCATTTAAGATAGTATGCAAAAAACGGAAAAGTCATTCGGGAATCTGCCTGTCGCCCTCAATCCAGAAGGTTCCCTCGTCGGTAACCTCCTTCTTCCAAACGGGCACGCGCTTCTTGACCTCGTCTATCGCCCACGAGCAGGCCTCGAAGGCCTCCTTTCTGTGCTTTGCGCTGGCCACTATCAAAATCGTGTCCTCCCCAACGGGTAATTCGCCGTAGCGGTGCCATATGAGCATATCGAGAATCTGGAAACGCGAGAGCGCCTCCTCCCTTATTCTGGCCATCTCAGCCTCGGCCATCTCCGGGTAGGCCTCGTAGATGAGCTTGCTAACCTTTTTGCCGTGACTCTCGTTCCTGACCTGGCCAAGGAAGACAACGTAGGCCCCGCTCTCTGGAACGCGAAGGAGCTTTATCGCCCCATCAACGCTGAAGGGTTCCTTCGTCAGCCTAACCTTCACAACGACCACCTAATGGAGTACCCCCGGAAGGTTTAAAGTTTTCATCTCGGAGCGGGGAGGGGTGAGGGCATGAGGAAACTCACTGTGCTACTGCTGATACTCATCGTAATCTCAGCGGGATGTATTGGAGGGACCACCTCTCAAACTCAATCTCCAACCGCATCCCAGACCGGCGCAACCCAAAGCGCCTCAAGCGTTACGTCGACGGCCACACCCGCCGAGAAAACATCGATTAACCCGTTCAAGGCACTTCAGGCGATAAAACAGTACACGTACACCGAGAACGCGAGCGTTGAACTCAGGATAAACATGACGGCCGGCAACATAACCCAGCAGACCAATGTCAGCCTCATCATAGTGGAAAGGGGTTACGTCGACCTCGACGGGATGAAGGCAAGAATACAGACGAGGACGACTACGTTGCCCGATAACGTGACCCTTAACACGACCTGGGTTGTAATCGGAAAGAAGGTTTACGTTGAGAACTTCGGAAACGTGACGGTTGAGAACAACACAGCCTTCTGGAAGGTCAACCCGGTTTCCCTGGCGAGGGAACTGCTGAAGCTCAAGCCGGTGGGCAACTACACAGAAAACGGCACCCTTGTCCTAGTGTATTCTGTTCCAGAAGAACTCGTTCTCCCACTGGCGGAGCTCTACTTCACGACGCCAGAGATGAACACCACGGTGACCGACGCAACGGCCGAGCTGTACTTCACAGAGAAGGGCTTTACGGGGATGAAACTGACCTACGGAATCCTCGCAACGACGACCACGAACGGCATCGGCGGGGAAATCAAGGTCACGGAAAGGGGCCTCTGGAAGGGAACAATAAGGATAACCTCGGTCAACAAAAAGGAGGAAGTGAAAGCACCGTCTACCTGAGCTCGACGACGTCGAAGGTGTTGTAAGCCAAATCCACGAGGAGGAGCCTGTTGAGAAGTGGCTCGCCGAGGCCCGTGAGGAGCTTTATGACCTCCATCGCCTGGATTGAGCCGACGACACCCGCGGTTGCCCCGATTATGGGGAACTTCCCTTTCTTTTCCCGGACACTCGGAAAAATCTCGCGCAGGCTCTTCGTCTTTCCAGGGACTATAGTCGTCACCTGGCCGAACGTTCCCTCGATGGCGCCGTGAACGAGGGGAATACCTTTTTTCTGCGAGTAGTCGTCGAGTAAAAATCTCGTCTCGAAGTTGTCGAGGCAGTCAACGATAACGTCAACGCCCTCAAGAACCTCTTCAACGTTCTCCGCCGTGAGCTTTCCAACGAAGGTCTCTATCTTTATGTCCGAGTTGAAGCGCTCCAGCTTCCACTTTGCAGAGAGGGGCTTGGGGTTCTTGTTTAAATCCTCCTCCCAGTGGAGTATCTGCCTGTTGAGGTTGCTGAGCTCAGGCTTCTGCTCGTCTATGAGGAGGAGCGTCCCGATTCCAGCAGAGGCGAGGTAGTAGGCAACAGGACTCCCGAGGCCGCCGACGCCTACAACTGCCACCTTTGCCCTCTTCAGCTTCTCCTGCCCTTCCTCTCCAAAAATCATTATCTGCCTGTCGTATCTTTCCAGTTCCCTCTCGCTCAGCATCTCAACCACCGCTCACCGGGGGGAATATCGCAACTATATCGCCGTCCCTCAGAACCTCATCAAAGCGGACGTACCTTCCGTTCCGCGAGACGTTGACGTCGGCCAAGTCGTCGTCCTCGGCAAAGACCTTGTTCTTGAGAACGGGGTGCCTCTCCTTGAGGATTTCTATAAGCTCCCGCACTGTTATTCCGTCGGGGACTTCGAGTTCCTCCTCGCTCTTTCCAACGAGGGAGCGGTAGCGGGCGAAGTAGCGAACGGTAACCTTCATCTCGACCACCGGGAAAAGTTGGAGGGGAAGTTAAAAAGGGTTGCTGGGCAGGTTTATTTCTTCCACCCCCAGGCATCGGCAGGAAAATCGCGGAGGGCGCTTTTTCCAAGGTCCACCTCAGAGTACTCCATAACCTTATCGTTCCTCCGTACACCCCATAGAAGTTCCCTCAGAGCCGAGCAGGCGTAGAGCGCGTAGAGAGTGTATGAGAGCGCAACGAGAGGTGACCTGTAGAAAAAGAGCCACGAGAGAACAATGAGAATAGAGTAAAAGACTTTCTCTGCTCTCTCGCTTGAAACAACGGTGTCCCGAACAATCCACGCGATAATCCACGATGAAACACCGAGGAGAGTACCCCAGAGTAAAAGGGTATAAATCGTCAGGTCATCCCTGTTGAGAGCGAAGGACTCCAGGAGCGCGAGGGTATAAACGGGAGTGAAAAGGAAGTTCATCACCGTCGAATCGGGAATTCTGCCGGGAGTCGTTGAAATCAGGGCGAGGGTAAGCATAATCACGTTGAACAGGACAAAAGCCCAGTTGGCCGAAACGTGGAAGACGGAAGATAAGACAATCGCAATTGGAATCAGGAGTAGGTTGTAGAGTATCGCGACGAGAAAGACTCTATCAGGGTCGGGGCAGTTCATCCAATCACCTCCAGGTTTTAGTACGTCCTTACCTTAGGCTCAGCCATCGAGGTGTTCTCACCCGCTTTTTTTCAATGACCTCAGGTAACCATTCCTGATTGCATAGGCATAGAGAAAGGCCCACAGGGCGTTTTTTCCGTAAACACTAAGTTTAAGGGGCTCATCAACCACAAATGAGAGATATATAACAGCGAAGGCGCTCACTAACAACACCGGAAGGGGCATGGCCTCACTTCCATTCTCAAATATCCACCAGACTTCAACGCTCCAGAGCAGGAGCATCAAGACTATGACAACAAACGAAAAATCAAAGCTAGGGGCGTAGATGTGAAGAAGGGCCTCCATCGATAATAGGTAAAGGGGAAGCACGAGGAGCACCTTGAACGTGATGTTGCCCATTCAACGCCACCAGGATATGACACAACTTCGAGTTTAAATACATTTTTGTTCGCTGATGTAAAGGAAACCACCGTCCCTACGTCTCACGCGATGTCTATCCTTCAGTATCCAGCCCTTTAATCGCCTTCAAAAGGTTAAAGGTGATTTTTGAGTGTGTTTTCATAACCTTCTGTGTATACCTGCAGGTCACTCAAAAATTGATACACCACTAAAACTATGGCTGGAGTCAAAGTGGGAGCCTTCGTCAGACTAACCACGAGTAGCTCACCTCCATTAAGAAAGCTAGAGAAAGGGGGGCTGGATTCAGGGAACACCAGAGAAAAAGAATGGAAAAGATTGCGGAGACATAAGCTACGGCGAGTGACTAGGTTACACCAAGCATTTTAACCACCCATTAATTCATCATTCCTTTTCCAGCCCCAGGCATCCCGAGGGATATTACTTAAAGCCCCGTGGGTGGAGTCTTCATCACCAGAAGGCCGTCTCATGTTCTCTCTATTGATGGCCTCAATCTCGCCCTGAAGCCAGTACGTGATTATGGCGTAGCTCAGGGCAAAAGGTGTCCTGTACACCAGGGCGAGAATCACGGTGGGAACGTACAGAAGCATTATGCACTTCCGAGTTAGGTTCAAACATTTGTTCTTGAAATAATACCAGAGGAACAACCACAGGAGAAGCAACGAATAGCAAAAGGCACACTGGAAAAATGAAACTGTGACTATCACAACAAGATAAGGAAGAGAGATAAGGGCTCCCCTGCTCTTGATGTCCCTCTCAGATAGCCCAAAAACATTCCTGTGAATGTTTAGCAGAGAGGTCGCGAGGAACAAATCAGCGTCCGCTATCCAAACGAAAAGCACGTTCCTTAAGTTCAGTTTTAATCCCGCATACATCACAACAACCACAGTTATGAGGGAGACCAGCGGTCTCAGCCCTCTGAATTTTACCGAGACCACCGCGAGCAGGGATAACAGACCCAGAGAGGAGATAAATCCCGTTCATCTTCAACGCCTCCTAAGTTATCCTCGGCTCCTTTGTTAGCTCAGGCAAGTCAAACTTCAACCAGAGGGCGAAGAGAATTAGATACACCACAACGAACGGAGTAAGTCCCCTTTGAAACCCGAACTCCTCAACCAGCGCCCCAATGGAAAGAAGCACGAACGGAATTTTGGCGTAGTAAAACACTCTCCTGCTGTCTCTGTAGCTTATGATAATGAGGATGTATAGCACCCAGTAACCCATCAGGAGCGAGAGGCACCAGCCAGCGCCGGCCCTTTTGAAGAGGAACACGATAAACAAAACCAAGAGATAACCCATAATCACATCGCCTACGCTTCTTTCATCTTCTGAAAATTTTCTGGGCGAACGTTCATACTGCATGTAGAACAGGTATGCGGGCAGAAACGCCAGCATTGAACCGTACACGAGAGTGCCGAGAAGGTCACCGGCATAGTGAAGGAACACGGCAAAAATCGAGGAGAATACTAACAGTGAAAGGGCCGTTTGATAAAATCTCGTCTTTAACGCCATTACAACACTAACGAAGAGGGGAGAATAAAGAACAATATAATCGATTTCCATTTTTCCACCTCACGTTATTCTTGGGGGTTTTATCATTTGAGGAAACTCAATTTTCAACCAGAGGACAGTTATAAGGTAATGCAACACGATGAGGGGCACCAGATACACCACAAGACCAAACTGCTCCACCAGGGCGAGGGGGGCAAGCAACGGACAGGGAAGTTTAAGCAGGTAATAGTATCTCCGATATTGCACATCAGGTATTTTCTTGGACTCAAAGTAGAAAAGACACGCCAGATAAACACCCAAATACCCTATCAGGATTGACGCTATTATCCCAGCCCTATAAAACAGCACAATAGCCATTAACGTGACCAATAGAGGCAATCCAACGTCCCGAGATTTAACGTCTCTCTCCCGCAAACCGGTGTACTCGGCATCAAAGAACACCACGGTTATTGAAGTGAAAACAGCCAGCACAAAGGCACTCAAAAGGGGACTAGCACCATTACGGGAAAACCCTACCAAAAGAGCAACGAATATCTCTCCAAAAATTAAAATGGTCAAAGTCCTGTGTATTGACTTAGCTATAACCAGATTGACCAGTGAAATGAAAAGAAAGATGTAAAGTAGTAGGCACTCCCAGACCATGTTCCAACGCCCCTTAATTACATTATGAATTCGTAACTTTCACATCTTTTAAACGTTTTGGAAAGGAGGGCTATTTCAGGCTTTTCCAGAGGATTGCGAGCAGGAGCATTAGGCCTACCATGAAGAGTCCCTGGAACACGCTTCTGAGGAGAGAGTCAAGGCCTCCCTGCAGGAGGGAACACCCAAAGCTAAGCAAAAAGATAGCCACTACGGCTGTCTTCAACCTGAGGTGCCCCCTCACAACACTATTCTTGAGCCCGAGATATACACTAAAGAATCCCCCAATTAAGAGAACACCTGCAACCACTCCAAGAAACGTACCACTGAACAGTAAAACAATGGCAGGCATTGAAACGATTAGAAGGGCAACAAAATCAACATCGCCAGGCAGGTTTTTCTTTCCCATAATGACAAGCAGAAACATTGAGAGCATCATTGATTCATAAATCAGTAGGAACAAAATCATCCCATTGTCCCCAGATGATTCATAAACCAAGATAAGCGCCAGAAATATCAAAGAGAGTGAAACGAAGGGAGATTTTAAGTAGTTCACAAGGTTTTTTAGACCTATGAAATCACCCCCATACGTGCTCTGCACCAAATTCTAAAATCTCGTCCTTGGCTTTTTGGGAATAATCAACTTTTTTAGCCAGCAATACGCTATACCCGTTGAGATTATATCCATCGGAATAGCCAAAACTGCTGGGATGAAACGGGAGATACATACGTGGTTAGAATCGAGACGGGAAGAGAAACCAGTATAAAAACAGTCCATAGCTGCCTCACAGTTCCCTTCTTGCCAAATAGGTACTCGTAGGTAATTGTGATGCCCAGTATGTAGGACGTACACTCATACCTTGAGCTTGTCTTCGTCAAGATTCTTGAGCAGATAACCTATAATCGGAACGAGAGCTATGCCCGACATGAATCCAAGAATTATTACAATGCCGTTTTCAAGCCCGTACTTGATTGAGTAGCCCGCTTCAAAAATAAGAAGCAAGGAAAACCAAAGCCAGGCTCTTGAACACGCCTTCATCGCCCCTCACCTCCAGCAGGGTTATGCTGTGACGCCGAAGTTCTCTCCAAAGCCTTTCTAAGGGTATAGTGAACCATCACAAGCACGGCGAGGCCAAATATGATGCCTATGCCGAAAACAAGGGGCTCGATTTTATGAGTCGAGTTTATAAGCACCCAGAGAATTCCATACGAGACTATATACTGAAGTTCCAGCCGTTTTCTAAAGGCATAAAACGTCAACGATACTAATGTTATGCCAACTGCCGATAGGTCCCTACTATGCATGCCCAAACACGTCAGCACCGGAAGGGCAAAGACGATGAACTCGGTACGGTCGTCTCTAAATCCTGTGTATCTCATTGAGAGCACTGGAATCAAAATGACCAGACCGGCTAAAATCCACGAAAACGGGCTCTTAATGGCGTAGATGAATGGGTAAAACCCCAGAATGGGCAACACACTGCGCACCAATTTAATTTCTTCCCTACCCCTTGCAAGGCAATAGCCAGCAAATAGGAAGGGCAGGATTACCACTGAAAACAGCGCTCCAGCAGCTATTCCATCTTCGCTACCAGAGACCTCAGTTATTATCTGAAACGTTGAGATAACCAAAAGCGCAGGGAAAATAAGGGGAAGGGAAACGCGAGTGCTGACCCTCATTTTTCAACCCCCCAACTCCATGAATTCAAAGCTCATCTTGTCCAGTGCTTGTTTCCATCCTTGCATGTGCTATGTATAATGTTACGGAGACCATTCCCAAAATCATAAGTATGTGGTCACTAATAATCCAAATTAAGGCCCAGAGTACCAGTAGTGTTAGTGCTGTAAAAGCTTTTCCAGGCTTTTGGCTTAAGGAGACTACTCCCAGCCCATCCAGCAGGGCTATGGATGCTATCTTCAGAACGCTGGAAAAGTCCCCAACACCTTTATTGACCACAAGGTAAATCACTGCAACAACCCATATGACGAGCACAATGATGCCCTCACTTGGAAATCCTCTGTTTTTCTTGGCCTGACTTGTAATCAGTGAATATGGTATCCCAAACGAAAGAAATCCAAATCCCAAGCCGAGGAAAGGGTTCTCAAAGGCTTTGGTAAGCGTTAACAATTCCAGAGACAGCAATGAAAAAGCAAAAGAAAGCTGAAGTACCCTCTTCCAGTTAGGATATGCAATAAGACCCAAAAGGGGAAGGAGAGAGACTATATACACTGGCTCCATTTTTCAGTCCCTCCTGAAGTAGTCTATGTAGTGCCATGGCACTCATTCCTTACCCATGGGACCGTAATTCCGATTAATCCTGCCACAAAGATAAATACTGAGAGAGAAATGAGAGAGAAAATACAACCGACATATGGGCAAGGGGATAATTTATAAAGTATTCCAAAGATAGAGTACCAGATTAACAGGTCAAATATTTGTCTAACTAGTCCCTTAGCACCTGATGTGTAATAATAGCCTATTAAATGCAAAACGAGCCAGTGGGTATGCTTGTCAGGCTTTAGTCTTCTGCCTGCAGTACATATAATCCACACCACCAGCACTCCCAAGGAGGCCCCAACTAAGGTTTTGATAGCAGGGAAAACCCCAAAATAAACGCTCTGATACAGTAAGGAAAAAGAAATCAAAGCAAGCCATAAAAACTCCCACTGACTCCGCATTTTGCTCACCTTTCTGTCGTTCTCAATAGTTTCCTAACTGGTCCGTTTATCATTACATCTCAAACTTTCCCAATCCACAGCAAAGTATAACCACAGTGTTCCAATCAACGTGATGGGCAGTATGAAGCCCCAAAAGTGCAACTTTGAGGTACTACTTCCAAATACTGCAAACGGCAATGCGAAGAAAATCCAAATCCCAAAAAGTTGCCGTGCTAACCCGCGTTTTCCGGAAAGAAACTCGTGGAGGATATCAACTCCAAGTCGCGCATACGGTTCTTTGTAGGCCTTGCATTTCAATTTATCCAGGAGGATATACACAAAACCTACCAAGAGCACGCCAGAACAAGTGAGAACTGCAGAATTAAAGGCCTCGCTGTATCCGAACTCGATTCCTTCCCAGATAAAAAGAAAAATTAAAGGTATGAGAACCCAATAAATTGAATGATTCTTCATATAAATACCCCCTCATGTGTGTTCCAGTATCCATGGTTTGAACCAGCCGTTCCACAATAATGCCACAGGGTCAAAACCCAACTTTAAACTGAGACGTATACCCGAGACTCTCATTGACCCTATCTGAAAGCTAATTGCGGTGTTTGGATCTACTACCGCCGCAAATCCGCTGAGTAGGTAGTCCGCCGCAACGGTTTTGGCATCCATTGTAACCTTCACGGTTGTTTGAACTTCATAGTGGAGTTGGTTCCATTCGCTTCCGTCGTAACTGTAGCCGAGACTGTAGTTGAAACTTATCATGACATACTTACCATCCTTGGAAACTACTTCAGTGGCATCTGCAATGCTTATCGGAGCCCACGATGAAATCTCCAGAGGGAGCTTAAAGTTTACTGTCTCCACTCCCTGAGGAGACAAGTCAAAGGATTCTGGGTTAACACTCCACTTTCCAACGTTTAGACTACCTAAGGGTACATCCTCCAAGTCACCAAGCGAATAATGTTTATTCACTACAGTCACATCCCTAACCGCAACATTTTTTTCGGTAGGGTTGTAAAGGTAAACCCTGCAGGAGAGTGTTGCCCTGTAAGCCCTGTCTTTAAAGTCAAAACGAACATCATCGCACTCAAACCCCACTTGTTTTAGCGTCCGTTTGAGGGCTTCACTTTAACTTTCATGTTGAAGCCTCACCCCTATTTTCACTAGGCGCCTTTAACCATTCACATAGGTACATGAACGCTGTCGGCCAGAGAATTGGAGAAAGAAACAAGGCCAGTGGAGATAGAAGGTTTCTCATGTTGATATGGTATATACTCAAAGACATGACAACATAAAAAAGAAACAAGCAAGTAGTTATTTTATTACATTTATTGTCATCATGCACAAAATTTCGCCCCCATAGGAAATTACCTGCAAGGAGCCCTATCGGAATTGGGGAGAACAGTGCAAGAGAATACATTATCGCGTCTGCTATGTCGGAATGAAATACTAAAAAGTTCATAGCAACAAGAAAAACAACAATCGAAATAAAACCTACCAGTTGGTTTTTCCGAGCTTTAATTTCAAATTTTCCGAGATAATACTCAAGGCAACTGCATAGGTATTTATAAGCAAACAACCACAGTGGAGGCGCTATCAAAAAAGTAATGACAGTGAGATAAAACGAAGAGCTATGAAATCTTAATACAGGAACTCCCAACAAAACATAATAGAAGAACAAAACCAATCTCAAATTCTTTTTTCCAAAGATAAAGAAAAACAATATAGCCAATAGGACCGGAATAAAGAGCATAGTGATAACCCAGCTCAAAGGCTTAGTTGTATTTACCAACAGTAGCGTATAAGGGATGAAGGAGGCTAAAAATAAGAAAAAAGAACGCAAACATGGTTTTTCACGGACTTTACTCATGGCCTATCACCCCGAGACAGTAGTTATAATCTGTTCTTTAATATCATTCAGGCTTATTTGACCTAAAAATCCAAGAGCGTATCTATATTTAGGAGGAACTTTCGTTATGAATTTCTTGAACAAACTAACATCTGTCACAGCATTTACTCCCTTAAATGCTCCATAAGTTAATCCAACATCTGCAAGAATATCAGCCACAACCGCTACCTGATCAACTTTTACGTGGATAATCGAGGTTACACGATACCTTTTTATTTTAAGCTCTCCCTGAATATCCAGGGTCAGGTTATATGTCATGTTGACAGTTGCAGTGGTTGTATGAATAACAATGTTCTCAACTTTCACATCTGCTCCTGCATCTGCCAACTGAGGAAATATTTTGGATAATAATAGAGGCAAATCTTGTTTAGGTACAAAGAAATATGCGGTAGAGGCTATAGTTAGGTATCTTTTAGAGAGGATAGTTCTGTTAGAGACTGTATCTATTAAAATTCTAGATCTTAGATACTTTGCTAAAGTTTTAGGGGATATGCTGATAGTAGATACAACAGAGTTATTTATGAAAACAGGATAAGGGTATCCGTTAAATATAGATAACCTGCAGGTCAAGGCTGCTTTGTAATTACCCATGTCATATTTAAAGTATAAATCACTGCACTCAAATCCCACCTGTTTTAGCGTTCCGTTTGAGGGTGTCACTTTAATCGTTACGCTGTCGTTCTCTTCTTCTCCGGAGATTCTGGCCACTACAGTGTAAGTGTGGTCTCCAATCCCAAAGACATCCCTGTCAAAAGATGTGAGAGTGTAATTCTCAGCCCCCTTGGGGATATACTTGGACACCCATCCCCCCTTCTGGGGATAGACAACCTTTCCACTCTCATTGACAACATGGAACTGAACGTTCAAAGCATCATTCGCAAAGTTCCACACCTTCACCGTAAAGAACACCGTTCCACCACCCTCAAGCTCCGTCGGGAAAGCCTCCAGCTTAACAGCAAACTGCTGATAAGCCCTCCTAACATCAATTTTCCTGCTCCGCGAGTCTTCGAACAGCTCTTGGCCATCAACGAGCCTATAAACCTTGACGGTGTAGGAATGCTCCCCAGCATGAGCAAGCCACTGCAGAGTCACGGAAGCACCAGAAGTGCTAACGTCAACTTTCTTTGAATCCTTAAGCCCACCATCCACATAAAGCTTGACTATGGCTCTCTTGGTGTCCTGATAACTGCTGTCAATCTTGACATCAAAGCTCACAGTATCGCCCTCCTTCGGGTAGGCAGGCTCAGGGGTTACGCTGACTATCCTAAGCCTTCCAGTGGAGGGAGTAGGCGAAGGCGATGGAGTGCCGGAACTAACAACGACAACTATCTCACTACTGTTATCCCTCGAATACATCAGATTGGGCCCAAACTTAAAGCTTCCCGAATAACCGTAGGTTCCATGAACTGGGTATACCACTGGACCAACTGAGATGCTCACCGTGTCGTGGGCCTGGACTGTAACGGAGCCACTCCTGTCAAAGGAGTGGGTTTTGTAACTGCTGTCCTTGTAGGAAGCGTGGAAGCTCCACTGACCTGAAATCGGCACATCGTTCTCGTTCCTGATTTTGATTGTGAAGGACACTGAGGAACCCTCTGTTATCTCCGTTTTGGACGGGACTATCGCAAAAAACACCTTAGAGGGGTCAATTTTAAGGTTTGCTGTTATAGTTTTGGAGTAACTTTCCACAGCAACCTGAACATCGGAACTTGAGCTGGAGGACGAAACGGTTGGCTGTGAGGGGTTTGACATCGGAAGTGGTGTGGGAGTTGAAAGGTAGCTGATTTTGACGGTTCCGCTTACGGTAACCTGTGTTTTTCCGTTGAAGTTAACCGTGAACTTCTTGCTCTTCCACACTTTAATGCCATCATCGGGGTGGACCATCGAGTATTTAACTGAGTCACTTCCACTGGAATCTGTGAGGTTTATTTTAACGTCGGAAACAGCGTTGTGCTCGGCCTTAAAAGAAACCTCAATGTGATAAGTGGCCTTGGTTGAGGTAACATTATCAACGACGACGCTTACGTTCTTTATGGAGATGTAACCGTAGTTGCTGTTCACATCAAGGGCAACGTCGGTCGGCTGGGAGGTGCTGGTTTTAGTAGACGTCAGAGAGGACGAGGGAATGGGCTCTCCGGAAGTAGTTAGGGCAACATCACACTTGTTAGGGAAACAGGGACCAGGTATTGGGGATGGGCTCGGGGAAGGAGTCGCTGAAGTGCTCTGCCTGACGTAAGCAACCAGAGCATCCTTGAGCTCGGCAACTTCCCTGTTGAGCATCGCCCTTATCTCAGGATTGCCGTTTCCGAGTTTTATGGCGTTTACCAGGACGTAAACCCTGCGGAGTTGCTTGTAAGCCTCAACGGCGGTGGGCCAGTAGTAGTTTGTACCATAGAGGGTAATGTGATTGTTCACAATCCTGTCTTCAGCGAGATTCTGGACGATAATACCACCATCATCAACGGTCGTCCAGAGGGAGTTGATGAGGAGAGAATCCATGGTCTTCTCCATAGAACCAAGGGCCGAGGACATTCCATTCACATCGTCCGAGAGATAAGCGTGATAGAACTTCGACCACTGGTCTGCAAGGTCAGGAACGATTTTCTTTGGAGCATTTCCGTAAGTTTTCATAGCATCAGCTTTGGACTTTGCAGGATTAGACCACTTCCACTTTTCAAAGGCCCAGGTTTCATAGTCGGCGTATTTGAAACCGACCATCACGAAGGCCTGTGAGAAATTGGTAAGGAAACTTCCCATGTCAAAACCGCTGGTTATTTCGTCCGCGTTCTTCGCAATGTATTCCTCAAGCGCCTTGATTTCATCATCGGTCCAGCCCTGGGCTTTCAGTTCGTTTACCGTCTCGGCCGGAAGGCCGTTCTTCTTTATCTCCTCGGCCATCTTCTTAAGTTCATCGGCGGAATAGCATAATTTTACTCCGGATTTTTTAAGCTCCTCAAGCGCGAGCCAGATTTGGGCCGAGATGTTTGCTGAGTTAAGCTCGCCCTGGCGGGAGTTCTCTATTAGCTTTTGGGCAAGGGTTGCGTTGGGATTCCCGCTGGAGAGGCTATCGTTGAAGGCAACGACAAGGTAAGCCTCATCGTTGAGGATTCTCCAGAAGTCATCATAAGCTGTGGTCTCGGTTTCGTTCGTTGAAACGGCCGCCATAACTGGGTGCACAGTGGCAACGCTCCAGCTCAATAGCATTAAGACCATAACCAACCCGAGAGCCGTCTTCATCAAGGTTCACCATCATTACAATGGAAAGTGGATATAAATACTTTTTCTATTCAGATTTTGTACACTATTAGCGATAGTTAGCAAAAAGTGTAGAAACCGCGAAGGTTCACCAGGGGACGCTCTTCCAGCCCATCTTATAGGCGAAGTAGTTGGCCCCCCAGTGAACGAAGGGCGAGACGACGAGGAGGAATATAATCTGCCCGCTGGAAAGGGTCTTGACAGGATATGCAAAGGCCAGGGCGCTTATGAGAAAGCCGAGCTGGTCGAGGCCTATCGCCGGGGCCCCGCGCGGAAGGTTTGCGCGCCTCTTGAAGAAGCTACCAACGAGGTCGCCAAAGAGCGCGCCGAAGGAGAGCAGGAATGCCAGCTTGACTGCAGTTCCGAGTGAGCCGTAGAAGTCAGGCGTTATGAAGTACTGGATTATCCCAACGAGCGTTCCAATCGCAACGCCACCGATGAAGCCCCTCCACGTCTTTCCGTCTCCGAGAAGCCGTTTCCCGTCCCTCCATTTCCGCCCACCGTCTATTGGCCTTCCACCGCCGACGAGGACAGGGGAGGCGTTGGCGAAGTAAGCGGGGAGGATGTACCAGAACGCCCAGAAAATCGAGGAGAGCCAGCCCATTTCACCACCCGTAACATTGAAGGGAAGAATACTTTATAAGTGATGGGGGTCCTATGATAAGGTAAGGTGAGGGAGTATGGGGCTGATAAAAAAAGCCATCGGGCTCATCCTTCTCTTACTTCTCCTGTGGGGTGGCTACGTCATTTACGCGGCCCTGACGGCGAGTCCACAGCTGAGCGCGCAGTGGGGGACAGCAAACGAAAGCGTGACGAGCATAGTAATAACAGGGAAATGGAAAAAACCCCTGCTCCTTCCAGTTGAAATCCAGAGGTTGAGCGTGGACTTCATGGGCATGGAGGTCGCCCGGCTCTTGGAGTTCAAATACAGCCCCACGGGAACATCGGCCGAGGGAGTTGTGGCCATTGACAATCACAACCTTATAAAGGCCCTCGTCAACTACCTCAACAGCGGACAGAGGGGAACTGCCATTGTCTCCCTCGGCGGGAAGTTTTTAGGTGTTATTCCCCTGAGCTTTAACCGCAAGGAGGAGATAAACCAGGACATCCTCGGGCAACTAAACTTCACGGCGGAGAGCAAGGACCTCCTCGGGGGACTGGTAAAAACGCCCGCCCTCGTGGGCACAAAGGTTGAGTGGGAGGGTGAAGTCGAGAACACGGGTTTTCTGATGGCGCACCTGCGCCTCTACAACCCAAACGACTTCTCCATACCAATAGGAAACGTGAGCTTTGAAGTCTACGCCAACGGAATCAAAATCGGGGAGGGCAACACCGAGCAGACGATAGTTATACCACCCAAGGGATACGCAACACTGCCGATCGAGACGAGGATTGATGAAACCACCATCCCCAAGGCCTGGGCAATACACGTGAAGAACGGCGAGGAAAGCACCCTCAGGATAGACATCTACATGACGACCACCGTTCTCGGAAAGAAGGTCAGTTTCAAGCTCCCCAGCCAGCAGGAGACCGTGAAGACGGACATAATGGAGAGCCTCAACGAGGCGCTCGAGGAGCTCTCGAAGAAGCTCTCCAGAGGGTGAACTTTTAAACCTCCTTCCCTTTTCTCCCTACGGTGAGGGGGATGAACGTTAAGGAAATCCACGAGTTTCTCAACAGGCTGTGGGATGACATATTCACGCTCAACGATGAACTCAAGGCCGAGCTCCCGGAGAAGGGCTTTAAGGTGGAAGATGTAGAGGAGGTCTTTGGAGCCTACATATTCCTCGACGGCGAGTGGGTCAGAATGAACTATCCCCACCCTGCCTTCGAGGTAAAGCCCCAGATTGAGGTCGGGGCGACGCCTGAGAGCTACTACTTCGTCGTTGCCGTTCCAAAGGAGAGGATAAGCGAGGGGTTCCTTAGCCTGTTCCTTGAACTCTTCCCGAGGAGCTTCATCTATGGGAGCGAGAACTTCCTGAGCGACGTCTACAACTGGAGGCGCGACGGAAGGGTCTCGCCGAGTGATGTCCTTGAGAGGATTGAGGGGAGCAAGGAAAAGGTTTTCCAGTTCGAGGCGAACTTTGGGAGCGTTGAGGCGCTCAAAAAAGGCCTTGAGAGGCTGATTGACGTTGGAAGGGAATGGGAAATCTTCGACCTTTGAAGCCTTTCCGGCGGAGCTCAGGGAGTACTACAGGGAACTCTTCGGGAGCGAGGCAGAGGAGATAATGGCATCGCTCAGAACGCCGGTCGAGAAGTACTACATTCGAGTGAACACCCTAAAGACGAGCAGGGACAAGCTGATGCGAATCCTCAGGCGGGAGGGATTGAAGCCGAAGAGGAGCCCCTACCTCAAGGAGGGCATCTACTTCGAGAGGGAAGGCCCCAACTTTCCAGACGACTACGAGCCGGGGCTGAAGGTCGTGAGAGCCAACAAGTTCGCGAGCGAGAGCGTCTACCAAGGGGCGAACCTCTACGCGCCGGGAGTCCTTCAGGCGGACAAGAGCATAAGGCCCGGCGACGAGGTCGAGATTAGGGACCCGAGGGGCCTGCTCGTCGGAATTGGAGTGGCAAGAATGAGCGCCAAGGAGATGGTAGTTTCGACGAGGGGTTTGGCCGTTGAGGTTACCCTGCCAAAGTTCAGACTCCCAAGTTTAAGTGAACTCCAGAGCTTCAAGGAGGGCCTGTTCTACGCCCAGAGCTTACCGTCCATGGTGGTCGCCCACGTCCTCGAGCCGAGCGAGGAGGAGCTGATAATCGACATGGCTGCAGCACCGGGCGGAAAGACGAGCCACATAGCGCAACTCCTCCAGAACAGGGGCGAGATAATCGCTATAGACAAATCCAGAAACAGACTGAGGAAAATGAATGAAGAGCTGAAAAGGCTCGGCGTCAAGAATGTCAGGCTCATCAGGATGGACGCGAGGAAACTGCCTGAACTCGGGCTTCAGGCCGATAAGATACTCCTCGACGCCCCTTGCACCGCTTTAGGAATAAGGCCGAAGCTCTGGGAGAGCAGGACGCCGAAGGACATAGTCTCTACGGCCCGCTACCAGAGGGCCTTCATCTGGGCGGCTATAAAATCTCTAAGGAGAGGAGGAGTTCTGGTTTACTCGACATGCACGCTGAGCTACGAGGAGAACGAGGCCAACGTCAAGTTCATGCTTGAGAAGGGCCTAAAGCTGGAGGAGCAGGCCGTTTTCATAGGCTCCGAAGGAATCGGACTTGAGAATGTTCAGCGCTTCTACCCCAACAGGCACTTGACCCAGGGCTTCTTCATAGCAAGGCTCAGGAAGGTGTGAGCATGAAGAAGTACTCCCTGCTGGCCGTGGGAATAGCGATAATTGCGCTCCTCCTCTGGTGGGCCGGGATAGAAGACGTAGTGGAGATTCTCGCCAGGGCGAGGCTCGACTACTTCCTGCTCGCGGTCCTCATGTACGTCCTCGGGCTCGTTACATGGGGCCTGCGCTGGAAGGTTCTCCTCAACGCCCTCGGAGTGAGGGCGAGCTTTATGAAGATTCTACTTGCCCTACTGGCGGGCATATTCGTAAACAACATCACACCCGGAGCAAGGGGAGGAGGAGAGCCCGTTAGAACGTACTTCCTGGCAAAGGACGCGAAGAAACCCTACGGCCAGGTGTTCGCGACGGTGATGATGGACAGAATCCTCGACCTCATCCCGGTCGTGACGATGCTCGCCCTCTCGACGGCTTACGTGTACAGGCTCGGTTCGCTTTCGCTCACGGCAGTCATTGTACTGCTCGACCTGGTCTTCGCGGGACTCATCCTCTTCACACTGGGAATCTTACTGAGCGAGAGAAAAACAAAGGGAGCCCTCCGCTGGTTTTTTAGGCTCTTTGAAAGGCTCACCCCAAAAAAAGCCGAAAAATACCGTGAGAAATTTGAAAGAACTGTTGAAGTTGACGTGCCGAGGTTTCAGAGCGATTTCCGGTTCCTGATGAGCCACAAAAAGGTCTTTCTTCTCGCACTGATTTACTCCACAGCCTCATGGCTCACCACCATAATAAGAACCTACTACGCCTTCAGGGCCATCAACTACCCCGTCTCCCTCGTGGACGTTATGGTCGTCCAGATGGTGGGGATGATCGTCGGAATGGTGAGCGTCATCCCCGGTGGAGCGGGAATAACCGAGACCATAAACTCAGCGGTATACGTCCTCCTCGGAATAGACAAGGAAGTAGCTGTCACAGCAACACTCCTCGACAGGCTAATCTCCTACTGGCTCCCAACGGCCCTCGGGGCCCTCGTGACGACGCACTTCGGGGCAAAGCTGAGGAGAAAAGGTTTAATGGAGAAGGACAGTAAATAAGGAGGATTGCCATGAAGTTTGGCGTCGTTGCGAGGAGGGACCGGCCAGAGGCCCTGAAGCTGGCCTACCGAGTCTACGATTTTCTCAAGGTTAGCGGTTACGATGTTGTGGTTGACGATGACACATACAGGCACCTGAAGGAGTTTGAGGAGGTTGATGTTCTCCCGCTTGAAGATTTTGACGTGGACTTCATAATCGTCATAGGCGGTGACGGAACGATTCTCAGGGTAGAGCATAAAACAAAGAGGGACATCCCAATCCTCGGCGTCAACATGGGTACCCTCGGCTTCCTCACGGAAGTCGAGCCCCACGAGACCTTCTTCGCGATAAGCAAGCTGATTGGGGGAGAGTACTATATAGACGAGCGCATAAAGCTCAGGACTTACCTCGACGGAGAAGCCAGCGTCCCGGACGCGCTGAACGAGGTGGCAATCCTCACGGGAATCCCGGGCAAGATAATCCACTTGAAATACTACATAGACGGTGGACTCGCCGACGAGATTCGGGCGGATGGCCTCATAATCTCGACGCCCACAGGTTCAACCGGCTACGCGATGAGCGCTGGAGGACCGTTCGTTGACCCGAGGCTCAGCGTTACTGTGATAGCTCCCCTGGCACCCATAGCTCTGAGCTCAAGACCGATGGTAGTGCCGGCTGAGAGCAGAATAGACGTTCGTAACATGGCCTTGAAGAGGGAGATAGTGCTCGCCATAGACGGTCAGTTCTACACCTACCTGCCCCCCGAAACCGAGATAACGATAAAGCTCTCGCCGAGGAAGGCGAAGTTCGTGCGCTTTACGAAGGAAATCTACCCGAAATACACGCTGAGGCTAAAGAAGAGGTTTTAAAGGGGCTCGAACTCCTTAAGGAGGAGGGCTTTCTCCTGCTCGCTCAGAACGGAGTCATCAACGAAGATTACGAGACCCGAGCCGTGCTGGAGAACGACGTGGTCTTTAAGGTTCGTGAGGAACTTGAAGACCGTTCTGAAGTCGTTGTATAGGAGCAGGTACTCAACGCAGTCAATCAAGATTACAGAGCCGGGGTTATCGCGGACGAAACGGAGAATAACATCGTGAAGAACGTGTAGAGCGGTGGGATTCACACCTCCGGAAACCTGCGTTACCCATACGGTTGAGACGTTGTCAAAGCCCTCGTACATCCCCGGGGACCTTGTGACGGCCAGAACAGGGAAGTCTGCACTCTTCAGGAGTTCAATAACGTCGAGAAACCTGTTTTTGGAGAAGACAATGTGGGCACCAAGGGCGGACTTCTGAGCCCTCTTCGGGGGAGCCGGAATGTAGCGATTCTCAACTAGTCGGATATAGTAAATCACGGTGTAAATGACACCGATTATAGAGACTAAGTAGGCAAATATCTCAAAGTTTCGGGCAGGAGACTGGCAACAAAAATCGTCAATGATATCGACTATCCTTCCAACCTCAGCGATACCCAAGAAAATAACCGAGTACTTCACCATCGTGTTCAGCTCGGGGTCATAGCGGTTGAGGCGCCTGAGCATGAAGAAGAACGCGTAGCCGATGGCAGCGGCGAGCAGGATGTCAATGACCAGAATATACGGGGAAACTATCAGCTCCATGTCACCTCAACCTCGTCTGTTCTGAACTTCTGCTTTACGATGGTTTCGTCGAGCGAGAACCTTATTCCAGCCCTGAACATCCTCAGACCGGTGTAGGCTATCATCGCCCCGTTGTCCCTGCAGAGGTCGTAGGGCGGAACGAAGAACTTCACACCGCGGTCCTCGGCCATTATCTTAAGCATCTCACGGAGGCGGTTGTTAGCTGCGACTCCACCGACGAGAACGACCTCATCTTTACCGGTGTGTGCCAGGGCCCTCTCCGTGACCTCGACCAGAGCGGAGAAGGCCGTCTCCTGGAAGGAGTATGCCAAATCCTCGACGCGGTATTTTCCCGTGCGGTACTTCCTGACGGCCTCTGTTAGAACACCTGAGAAGCTCAAATCCATTCCCTTAACCGCGTAGGGAAGCTCTATGTAGCGCTCACCTTTAAGCGCGAGCTTCTCAATCTTTGGACCACCGGGAAAGCCGATGCCGAGCTCCCTGGCGAATGTGTCTATCGCGTTTCCTATGCCGATGTCAAGGGTCTCGCCGAAGACGCGGTAGCGGCCACCCTCAAGGGCCAAAACCTGAGTATTTCCACCGCTGACGTAGAGCCCGACGGGGTCTTTAACCCCAAACATCTTGGTTATCTCGACGTGGGCTATGCAGTGGTTTACCCCAACGATTGGCTTGCCATACTTTATCGCCAAAGCCCTCGCCGCCGTAGCCACAACCCTCAAAGCGGGGCCGAGACCGGGCCCCTGGGAGAAGGCTATAACGTCAACGTCCTCCATCGTTATGCCAGCCGTTTGAAGGGCCTTTCTGAGAAGGGGCTTGAGAAGGCGCGCGTGATGTTCAGCGGCCTCCTTCGGGTGAATTCCGCCCTTTTCGGTGGTGAGAGTATCGAATACGTTTGCAAGGACTTCCTTCTCAGTCACAATGCCTATGCCGAGAGTGTGTGCGGTTCCCTCTATACCGAGAGCTATCATGACGGTCAAAGATGAAGAGGTTGGATATAAAAGGCTACCGGCCTTTCCCGGGGCGGTATATTTTGTTACTAAAAGTTACAAAATCCATCCAGGAGAGGTGAGCGAGGAATCCCGCCCCGAGGTGAGGCTTCCCTGAAGGGAACGCCTTTTTTGAATAGGAGAACCCAATGACCTCACCCACGAAAAACGTGTGGTCGCCGTAGTCCCTCTCGTCAACGACCCTGCACTCGAGGTTGGCCAGCGCGTTCCCGATGCTCGGGGTCTCAATGCTCCCCGATGGAACCAGCTCAAAGGAAGTCTCGCGCAACTTTCCCGGCCCGTGCTTTGTGCCGGCCACCCAGACGTCGTCGAGCATCTCAACGCTCGGAACGCTGACCACGAACTCACGGTACCTCTTGACGAGTTCCCAAGTGAACCGCTTGGGTGAGATTGCGACCCCTATCAGGGTGGGCTCGTGGGAGAGAACCGTAACCCAGTCGGCCGCCATCACGTTGGTCTCGTCTCCCCTGCCCGCGACAACGATGTACGTCCTCATCGGGTAGAGGAGCCTGTAGACGTCCATAGAACCACCAAAAATTGAAGAGGACTTCAAGTTTAAAAGGTTAGCGAAGCGAGAGCCAGCGCAAGGCCCTCGCCGCCCTTTCCGGCGTCGGGAAGTTCTTGATTCCGTTCTCTTCCAAGAGCTTCACACCACCGCGAACCAGCTCGCCGGCCATGAAGTTAACCACCACCGGCTTGTCGCACTTCGCTTCGATTACGGCTTTAGCTATCTCCTCGCTCGGAATGAAAATCGGCGGGACGCAGATTACCAGGAGGGCATCAACGTTCTCGTCATTGCATACAACCTCAATCGTCCTCTTATAGCGCTCGTAGTCGGCATCGGCGATGAGGTCAACCGGGTTTCTGGTGGAGCACTGGGGCGGAAGGAAGGAGCGAAGC
>NZ_JAMOQU010000083.1 GCF_027063845.1 Thermococcus sp. | reverse complement strand
TGGAGCTCCGCTTCGACATGCAGTATGAGGACGCTTACAGGGAAGTCTATGAGATGGTGAAGCCGAAGTACAAGCTCTTTACGGCCGGACCAGTCGCCTGCTTCCCTGAGGTTCTCGCGATAATGAGCGTGCAGATGTTCAGCCACCGCTCGGCCGAGGCGAAGGCCGTTCACGTCGACACCCTCGAGAGGCTGAGGAAGTTCCTTGAGGCTGACAGGGGCGAGATAATCCTCTTCCCGAGCTCGGGAACCGGCTTTATGGAGTCGGCCGTCAGGAACACCGTCCCGCGCGGTGGAAAGGTTCTCGTCACAATCATCGGTGCCTTCGGAAAGCGCTTCGCAGACGTCGTAGAGGCCAACGGAAGGAAGGCGGTAATCCTTGAGAAGGAGCCGGGACAGGCCGTTAAGCCCGAGGAGCTCGACGAGGCTTTGAGGAAGAACCCCGATGTTGTTGCCGTAACGATAACCTACAACGAGACCTCGACCGGTGTCCTCAACCCGCTCCCCGAGCTGGCCAAAGTGGTTCACGAGCACGACAAGCTCCTCTTCGTTGACGCGGTTTCCGCGATGGGCGGTGCCGACATAAAGTTCGACGAGTGGGGCATCGACCTCGTCTTCGCGAGCAGTCAGAAGGCCTTCGGCGTCCCGCCGGGACTCGCGGTTGCGGCGGTCAGCGAGCGCGTCTTCGAGATAGCCGAGAAGATGCCCGAGCGTGGCTGGTACTTCGACCTACCGCTCTACAGGAAGTTCAACGAGAAGAAGAAGGGAACACCTTCAACGCCTCCACTTCCTCAGATATTCGGCCTCAACGTCGTTCTCAGGATAGTCGAAAAGATGGGCGGAAAGAAGGAATGGCTCGACATGTACAGGAAGAGGAGCGAGATGATACGCGAGGGCGTCAAGGAGATGGGTCTCGGAATCCTCGCTGAGCCCGGCTATGAGAGCCCGACGATAACTGCCGTCGTCGTCCCCGAGGGAATGAAGGGAGTTGACGTTTACAACGCCATGCGCGAGAGGGGCTTTGAGCTGGCCAAGGGCTACGGAAGCGTCGCTGAGAAGACCTTCAGGATTGGAAACATGGGCTACATGACCTTTGACGACATCCGCGAGATGCTCGACAACCTCAGGGAAGTAATAAAAGAGCTGAGGGAGAAGTGAGATCAGAGCAGAGGCTTTAGTTCTCCGTTCTCTATTTTGTAGATTCTGTTTATCTTCTTCATTCCCGTTCTCCAGTCCCTCTTTAGCTCGACGAGGATATCAAAGCGGTCGAAGGTCTTCTCGTCTATTCCGAGCCAGTGCATAACCTCAGCCTTCAGGTCGTCGCTCATTGCCAGCGAGGTAACGATGAAGGCGTAGTCGTCGATTAACCTGTCCAGAATCCTTGGGACGCTGACGGTGTGGAGGGTGTCTATTACCACGTAGTCAGGGCCGAGCTTTCTGAGCTTCTCAATGACTTCTTCCGTCCTCTCCTCCGTCGAGCGCTGGTCGAAGGCGGTATCAATGACCTCGATGTTCGGCTTGAAGGGCTTGAACTCGCCGTAGGCTGTAACGACCGCTACCTTCCAGTCGTCGGGGACGTAGTGGAGTAGCGCTTCCACGAGCTTCGTCTTTCCGCTCCTGCTCGTTCCAACGATGAGGATGTCCTTCTTTCCGAGGACCTCTTCCTTCAGTAGCTCCATCTGCTCTGGCCTTGCCGAGCCGTAGCGTATCAAATCCTCGGGTTTGAAGATGTAGACGCCCATTAGGTTCACCGTAAGTATTTCTCGCCGGGGGTTATAACGGTATCCTTTGCTGGGTCTCAAAGTCGTTTAAGTCCCAGGCAAACCAACACTCTTTTTTCAGCTCCTCTTTCCCTTCCAGACTCTTAGCAACAAGCCCGTAGCTCTTCTCCCAGCCTTCAAGCCTCACCAACTCTGCTTTTCGCTCCAAATCCCTCAAAATTCCCCGCGCTTTCCGCTCGCTTAAGTCCTTCCACTTCACCTCGACGAAGAGAGCCTTTCTCTCGTGCTCGTTGAGAGCGACTAAATCAATCTCCTCTCCCCTACGCCACCACCTGCCAATCTTCGTGAACTTAAACGGCAACTGTCCAACATGGTTCAGCTCGATGAGGAACTGTCTAGCAATCCCCTCAAAGGCTCTCCCCACATAGGTGTTGAAGGCGTCCCAGTCCATCTCGAACGTTCCGAGCTCTATCTTTCCCCTGTTCGGCTTCACGAAGCGGAACCAGAAGGCGAAGAAGTTGTCGTTGAGGTAGTAGCGCGCCTTTTTGCTCCTCTCCGGCTCGGTAACAGGAACCTCGCGCCTCACGAGTTTGAGAGAAATCAGAGTTCTCAGGTATTTCGGCATGTCCTTCGCCTCGATTCCCGCGAAGTTCGCAATCTCGCTGACCCTGTGCCTCCCGAGGGCAATCGCCTCAAGAATCAGGTAGTAGCGATGGACGTCGCCGAGCTCCTCCCTCAAAATGAACTCGGGTTCCTCGTAGAGGATTGACGTTTGCGAAAAGGCCACCCTGAGGAGCTCCTTTTCAAAGTTCTTTCCTTCAAAGAGCCTGAAGTACATAGGAACGCCGCCGGTTACCGAGTATATCTTTACAACAGTCTCAATCGGTGAGTTTTTGAAGTACTCGCGGACGTGGAAGAAATTGAGGGGCTTAAGCTTGAGCTGTGCCGTTCTCCTGCCGTAGAGGGGGTTGCCGTACTCCATAAGTCCCTCCATCAGGCCGATTATCGACCCGCTCAGGATTAGGAAGAAGCGGTCGTCGATTATTTCGTCTATAATGTGCTGGAAAACCGCTGGGGCGTTCTTATCGGTGAGCAAAAGGTACGAAAACTCGTCTATAACAATGACGAGCCTTTCGGGAGCCTTGAGCTTCAGGAGTTCAAAGGCTTCCCTGAAGTCCCTAACTTCAACCTTTGGCAGGTCAAGGACCTCCGCTGATTCCCTGTAAAACCTCCTCGCATTTGACTCCAGCCCGTCCCTGTCGGCCAAAAAGTAGACGGCTTTCTTCCCTCCGATGAACCTTTTCACGAGCTCGGTCTTCCCAACGCGCCTGCGCCCGTAGAGAATCAGGACCTCCCTTTTTCCCGAGCGGTAAAGGGACTCAAGGAACTTCAGCTCATCTTTTCGGTTGACAAACATTATCTTCACCAAGATAATCCTGAGCAGGATAATAATTTAAGCCTTTCCCTGTCTCTGGTGGGTGTACAATCTGCTAATAAATTCAAGAAAATTCGTCTAATCTTCAAAATATCTCAAAAATTCATGTCAAAATTTGACTTTTGTTCCAAAATTTTTGCACAAAGGCAATAAACCCGAAGGCACTCTGACGAAAATTGGGTGATTGATATGAACGCTCTCCAAATTATAAGCAGGAAAATTGACCCGATTGCCGAGGTTCAGACGAGGGCCATAGCGTATCTCACCGGCGAGCTGTCGAGGAAGGGCTTCCGCTGGTTGCTACCGGTGATGCTCAGCTCGATAACCGACCCGCTCTGGCCCGAGCCTTCCTCCGAGGAGGCCCTGAGACCGCCGGAGGTCGAGGTCTACGGGGAAAAGCTCAGGCTGATGCATAGCATGATACTCCACAAGCAGATGGCCGTCGCGATGGGGATAGATAAGCTCTTCGTCCTCTCTCCAAACGTGAGGCTTGAGAGCCGTTCGGCTGACGACGGAAGGCACGCCTACGAGTTCACCCAGCTCGACTTCGAAATTGCCCACGCGAGTATGGACGACGTTATGGGCCTGATAGAAGAGCTCATCGTCGGCCTGTTCCGCGAGTTGAGACCGTTCGTCTGGGAGTCCTTCGAGAGGGAGCTTCCAAAGCCGAGGAGGCCCTTCAAACGCTTCACCCTTGAGGAAATCCTCGAAGAGTTCGGGAGCGAGGAGGAGGCGAGCAGAGAAATGGGAGAGCCTTTCTGGATAACTGGAATCCCGAGGGAGTTCTACGACCGGGAGGTTGACGGAATCTGGAGAAACTACGACCTCTATCTGCCTGAAGGCTACGGCGAGGTTTCGAGCGGTGGCGAGCGAGAGTGGGAGTACGAGAAGATACTGGCGAAAATACGCGCCTCTGGCCTGAGCGAAGAGGCCTTCAGACCGTACCTTGAGGTAGCCAAGGCCGGTCTCCTTAGGCCGAGTGCCGGAGCGGGAATCGGCGTCGAGAGGCTAATCCGCTACATCGTCGGAGCGAAGCACATAGCCGAAGTCCAGCCCTTCCCCAGGATTCCAGGTGTTCCTGCGGTTATCTGATGTGGTTGGTACTCTCAGAGAACAGGGGTCGGGTAAAATTCAGTTTTCCAATGAAATCTTAGTTTTCCGATGTCAGCGACTCTTCTTTGAGTAATACAGTTGCTGATTTCTTTTGGCCTTTGAGGGTTTTTGTTGATGGTGTACTGCTCCTCGGGCAGAAAAGTATTTTACCTCTGGGGTCGCAGGTTCCGTAAGGGGGTCACAATGGAGATTACAATCCCTGAACTCCTGGAACTGGTGAGGCCCGGGGAAACCGTTGTCGTCGAGTACGAGACGTCGTATGTCCCCGAGTTCGCCCTCAAGCTTCTCGCCGATTACACGAGGGAAAACAACGTTCCCTTTGTGATAGACGATAACTTTGATAGTCTCTACACCGTGCTCGTTCACTGTGATATGCTTGGGCTCGAGGTTGATATAGACCATGCTTACGTCTTCAAGACTGGGGGTAAAAAAGAAGTTGGGGGCACAATCAAGCGCGTTGAGTTCCATCCAGACCCTAGGGTTCTCGTCAGGAACTACGATGTTGCGTTTGCTGATACTGTTGGAACCTCTAAAAATCCTGCCATAAATCTTATCTTGGGAATCGAGAACCTCTTATATTTCGTCCGCGATGTCCGCGACTTCTACCGTTTTCTTCTTGGTCTTCAGCGCTACGTTGGTGATAAACGTAGAAAGGCCTTTTACCTTATTCACATCGGCCTGATACGGAGCCTTCCTCCCTACGTCCATCCCGAGCTCAGAAGAATAGCCACAAGCGTTTGGGTCTTTCACAGCTATCCAACTGGGGTTAAGCTCTCCATTCTTCGCAGTCCTGACCTTGACCTCGTCGGCAGAGAGTTCACTATAGACGTCGGGGGTGTTTTCCGTGGTAGGAGTTGAGCTCAGGGGACTTGCCTCGAAGAAGGCCGTTGTCTCGATGTTTAACTTCGTCCGCTTTGGCGGTCTCATACTTATTGAAAACTATTCCAACATAGGCGCTGAGCTTGCCCTCTATGCCCTCCTTAACTACGCCTACGAGCGCGGTCTTCCTGTTCTCGTTGAGGACATCTTTGATGCGTTCGCCGGCTACGTTCGACACTTTGACGTCATGGGCCTCACCCCGCCGATGGAGCACGTTGGCGTCCTGAAAATCGGTGGCGTTGACGAGGTCGGCCACGTCGTGGATAAGATTCAGTTCGAGGTAGACCCCGCGCTCTACCTCCAGAAGAAGGAGAGGGCAATAGCGGAGGCGATGGGAGACGACCGATACGTTTACATCGTCACGGGTTTTGAGAGGCTCCTCGGCTTCCAGCGCGACGTCAAGGGGGTTTATGTCATCGTCAACCACCTGCGGGAGAACCTTGGGAACGACAGGAGGATGAGCTTCAATCTAATCGAGGGCAACGTCATCAGGGGCTTTTCAACAAAACCCCTACCCCTCCTTGAGGGTGTGGCTACTTCCGTTGTCGAGCTCCATGACCATGGGGACATGCTACTCCTGAGGTTTCGGAAGTCCGTGTTGACCCTGATGGAAGGCAAGGATGAAGTCCTTGTACAACCCCTGGATGTTGTGGGATGGTGGTAGGCAAATCTTTTTCTTTTGCCAATTCCAATATCTTCGGTGGGAACATGGGGTTGTTCGATTTTCTGAGAAGGCCGAGGAAGGGTGAATCCGGAGAGTTCATAGCGTCGAGGAAACCGGTCGCAAAGTTCAGGGTGGAGCAGGTTCTTAACGTCCTCGGCAGGGAGACGCTGATTGGAACCGTTGAGGGGATAATCTACCCCGGATACAAGGTCAAGGGAAAAGACATCGCCATAATCCGGGAAATCCAGAGGGAGCGGAAAAGAGTTGACTTCGCGGTTGACGGCGACAGGGTCGCGCTCATCCTTGAGGGCAGGACAAACGCTAAAAAAGGCGACGTCCTTGAGGTTTACCAGTCGTGAGGTGGGACCATGATAATCCTCGACGACCACTTCCACGTTGACCCCTTCAGGGGCCTCTTCCTTGAGGCGGTGAAGCAGTTCCACAGGGCTGGAGGAACACACCTAATGGTCGTCTACAAGACGGCCCACGACTACGGCTTTCCAGGGCTGAAGGCAGAGGACTTCATGAAGGCGATGGACTTTCACATCGAGCTCGTCGAGAGGATAAACCGTGAGACGCCCGTTAAGGCCTTCGCGGTGGTCGGCGTCCACCCAGCGGAGTTCGTCTATCTGGCAGAGCAGAAGGGCCTTGAATATGCCAAAAACGAGGTCATGAGGGCCCTCGAATATGCCCAGAAGCTCTGCCTCGAAGGCAAAGCTGTTGCAATAGGAGAGATAGGCAGGCCACACTACGAGGTTCCGCCTGAGATATGGAACGCCAGCATAGAGCTCATGAAGTACGGGATGAGCCTCGCCAAAGATGCCGACTGTGCGGTTCAGCTCCACACCGAGAGCTTCGACGAGGAGAAGTTCAGGGAGCTCGGCGGGTACGTGAAGGAAGTTGGAATAAAGCCTTACAAGGTCGTTAAGCACTTCTCGCCGCCACTGGTGAAAGTTGCCGAGGAGGTTGGCGTCTTTCCGAGCATCATAGCGAGCCGGAAGAACATTGAGGAGGCGATAAAGCAGGGCAACCGCTTCATGATGGAGACGGACTACATAGACGACAAAAGACGGCCGGGAGCGGTTCTCGGTCCGAAGACAGTTCCGAGGAGAACGAAGGCCTTCCTCCAGAACGGCCTGTTCACCGAGGAGGACGTCTACAAAATCCACATCGAGAACCCGAGGAAAGTCTACGGGGTGGAGATGGAGGAGTAGAGCACCTTCCCCTCGCTCAGGACGGTCTTTATGAAACTGTCCCTCCTTTTTCCGAACTCTTCAGGCTTTAGAACTATCGGACTTATCAGCTCCCCGTATTCGAGGAGGATATCAGTAACAATATTCATCAGCTCATCGAAATCAACGTCACCCACGATAAGAACGTCTATATCACTCTCTTCGTCGTGGTCTCCCCTCGCATAGGAGCCAAAGAGGATTATCTCTTGCACTGAATCCCCAAATCTTGCCTCAACCCTCCTTATGAACTCATCAAGGGCCCGCGCTTTATTTCCCATATCCAATTTCCTCCAGCGCGCCCTTTATTCGCTCAAGGAAGCGCTCGGCATTTTCAACTACACCTTCGGCTTCCTCCTGGGAAGGGGCGTAATAAACGTCATAATCTGCCCTTGATCTTAATGTAAACGCCGACGTTAGATACTTAGCGTAAACCTTCTCAATAAACCCTTCATCAACGAAGTGAAGGCCGAACATTCTCACGACTCCAGAATGTTTCTTGGGATTTATGCCCTTCATCAAAAGTAGAGCCTTGGCCGCGTGGAACATGGAATAGTAGGCTCGACTTATGGCGTCTCGGAGCCTTCCGTTTTCTAAGAGTAGCTGGGCAGAGGATAGCTCTTCTTCTGCTAGTTCCAGATGTTTCATGACTTCTTCGGGAATGCCCATGTTTTCACCACAAACTCTTTGGTTACGTTATATTTAACCCCTTCGTCAGACCTCCGCCTTCCTCACCACCCTCACAACCCCGGGCTCTCCGATTTCCCCTTCGACCTCGAAGGTTCTGCCCAAAAACCGCTCCACGACCCAGACGTTGGTGACGAGGTGGTTCGTGATTTCGGCAACGCCGATTTCTCCGCCCGTGAAGGCCAGGAACGGTATCAGCTGGTCGCCGAGGAACCTGTCAATGGCCTTCCTCGGCGTCAGTTGCTCAATCAGCTCTTCAGCGGCTTCCCTGCCGACCGTCTCAGCCGGCTTTCCGCGCTTTCCGAGGGCGTCTCCAGCCAATCTAAGCGACTCCGTCTCGGCCCAGATGACTATCCCGCTTCCGGGGCCGAGGGAGCGCGAGACTTCCCTCTCAATCTCGACAGGGACGCTGTAGAGGCTCTTCAGCTTCTCCTCCGCCGATTTCGCCTGCCTCTCCGCGACGTGGGCTGGCAAATTCGTCGCGTGGCTTATCCCCGCGAAGCGCTCTATCCTGTGCCACTCCAGGGCAACGAGGGGCTTTCTCTCCTCCCAGGGTTCAACACTTCCCGTGACAAGGCCACCACCCTTAGGGTAGTGCCCCCTGCGCTTTAGCTCAAGCTCAACATTCAGGCCCATCTTTTCGAGTGCGAAGAGCGTAACGTGCCTCAGGTAGTCCACAGGCGGGCTCCAGGGGACGTCGGTTCCGCCGGTTACCTCGAAGCTCCCGCCAGTAAAAGCCATCGCAGGGAGCAACGCCTGGAGGACGAGGGTTATACTACCTGCCGTCTTTATCGGAACTTTGACGTGCTTCGGCTCGGCCCTTCCGGGGACGAACTCGAGGACCGTAGAGCCGACTTTTGCTCCTTTAACCCTCGCGTTGCTTAACTCCTTGAGTGCTAAAATACCGTGCAGGTGCTGGGGCCTTAACCCAGGGTTCGGGCGGTTTGCTCTTATCCTGTGAATCCTCACCGGCCTCCCGGTGATTACCGACAGGGCAACGGCCGTCCTGAGTATCTGGCCCCCTCCCTCGCCGTACGAGCCGTCTATCTCGACCCACTCCATTCTCCCACCGTAGTGGGATTCCCCGCGAAGCCTAAAAACCTGACGAAAGGCTTTTAGGCGGGCCGAATAAGGTGGCACGGTGAGAGCATGGACGAGCTTGAGTTCTGCGTGAAGAGCCTCAGTTATCCCCTCGGAACCCTCCTCGAAACGCTGAAGAGGAAACCCGGTGAGAAGGTCGAGATTGATGGTGTGTATCTAACCCTTCCCGAGCTCCCCTTCGCGGTTAAGTGCTACATTACTGCCAGGGCGCTCTTCGAGAGCCTCGACCTCGTTGACAGGAAGAGGCTCGGCGACGACATGGCGTACGTGGAGGAATTCATCGCGAGGGTTCTGTCTTCCCCGCTCGGGGAGAAAATCCGACCGTACCTTGAGAAAACCGGCAAGATTTCCATAAGGGGCAGGCTCAACGTGGACTGGCTTGAGTTTGAGAGGCGGAGCGAGAGGCTGAGGCCCCTCCTGAAGCGGATTCTGGCTGGAGAAGAGCCCCCCGAAGTATCTAACCTTTCGGTTGATGAGTGCCTCCTTCTGAGCTACATTGCAGGCGAGCGGAAGAAGCGCGAGAGGGTCAACGCCGTCCTTGGGAAGCTTAACCCTGCCTTCAGGGAGGCGGTTAAAACCTACTTTAGAGCTTTGAGGAGTTGAGCTCGACCGCCATTTTCAGCGCTTCTTCCCTCTCAAAACCTTTCCTCACGAGGGCCTCGACGAGTTTGGCCAGTTTTTCGACGTTGCGCAGGTTCAGCCGGTTCTCGGGAAGGGAAATCAAGCCCACAGGAACGTTGAAGCCGAGCCTCGCAGAGAGCTCGACGGCGAATTCTTCTCTGCTCAGGGGAGGAATCCTCACGAAGGCCGAAAAATCGAGGTTCCGATACCTGCTCGCGTCCTTCGTCTCGACGATTATCGGCCCGTCTCGCTCCCCGTTCAGGAGCTCCGCAACGGTCTCAACGCTCGGCTCTCGGAGGATTAGCGCGTTTGCCGGAACGAGCTCTGACAAATCAACTCCCCTTAGATTCTCGACGAGCGTATCAACGCCGAGCGAGAGAACTTCCCGCCAGTCAATGGTTTTTTCCTCTTTTTCCTGCCTTTCCGATGTGACCCTTTCGTAGAGGACCTCGCTGACGAGGGTTATCTGGTAGACCTCCTCGATGTTCTCAAGGGTTAGGACTCCGTTGGAGAGCAGTTTGAGGCCGAGCCTCGCGAGGGAAGAACTGAGCTCCTCCTCGCTCCTCGTCGTTATGGCCTTCTTTCCGGAAACGTCTTCCAGACCACGGCTCACGAGCCTGTAATCGGTCGGGAAGAGCCCTTTGGCGTTGAAGAACTCCTCCAGCGTTTCCTTGGCCTTCTCCTCGCTGATGGCGTAGACCTTCACGAACTCGACGTTTCCAGCTCTATCAACGCCGATGAAGACCACCGCGTCCCTCCTCTCGGCCGGCGTCAATATGTCCATCGGCTCACCTCATACGCTCATAGCTCCCAACAGCTCACCGGTCTCGATGTTGAAAATCTCCACAACCCTCTTCCTCGTGTCGAGTAAAGCGACGCTCTTGACGCCGGTAAGGTAACCGCAGACCTCACCGGGGTTGACGAGTATCGTCCTGCCTACTTCCCTAATCTCGTAGTGGTGGGTGTGGCCGACTATAACCACGTCGTAGAGCTTGCTGTAGGCCAAAGCCTTAACGAGGACCTCGTTCGTCCCGTGTGTTACCGCTATCTTCATCCCGTCCGCCTCGACCTCGATGAGCTCGTCCTCTATCCCCAACGCCTTCCTTAGGCCGTCCCTCTCGCCGTCGTTGTTGCCGAAGACGCCCCTCAGCGGGGCCTTGAGCTTTCCGAGCTCCCGTGCGACGAACGGGGCGATGTAATCACCCGCGTGGATTACGAGGTCAACGTTCCTCTCGTTGAAGAACTCGACTGCCTTCCTTATCGCCGGAAGGTTGTCGTGGGTGTCGCTCATTATTCCAATCAGCATTACGGCTCACCTTAAGTGGACTGCTCGTCCAAGTTTAAAGGGTTATCGAGGCCAAAAGCGTTCCCCTGCTCATCTGTGCTCATGAATGCATTCGAGTGGAAATCGAACTGGCATAACTCCGCGCAACACCGTTCTAAGCTGTTCCGACAAGGTTTATTAGCCGAAGACCTTAGGTCGTTCAAGGTGGTGGCATGTTTACCGGTAGGGCGCTCATCGCTGTGAAGGTGTTAAAGCCCTTCTCGGACTGGAATCAGGGCGACATCGTCCTAATCGAGGACTGGAAGGCGAGGGAACTCTGGGAAGCGGGAGTGGTTGAGATAGTGGACGAAACGGATAAGGTAATCGGCGAGATAGACAAGGCCATCGCTGGCGAGCGCGAGAGCGAGCCGTTAACTGCACTCCCCTCTGGACTCTACGAGAGGGCCGAGTTCTACCTCTATTACCTTGAAAACTACGTCCGCCTCAATCCGAGCGAGAGCGTCGAGACGATAAACGTCAAGCTCACCAAGCTGGCCAACCTCAAGAAAAAACTCCGCGATTTGAAGATGATACGCTTCAACAAAATCCTCAAAGCGGTCATGCTTAGGCCCAACAGCCTTGAGCTCCTCTCGCGCCTCTCGCCTGAAGAGAGACGGCTCTACCTCCAGATGTCCAAGATAAGGAACGAGTGGCTCGGTGATGCCTGATGGACAGAGAGGAGATGATTTCACGCTTCGCAAAGTTCCTTCGCGAGTACGTTGACGACGACGGCAACGAGGTCTACATCAACCGCCTCAAGGACCTCCTAACGGTAACGCCGAAGCGCTCCTTGGCCATAGACTGGGCGCACCTCAACTCCTTCGACCCCGAGCTGGCAGAGGAACTCCTCAAAAACCCCGAGGAAGCGATAGCGAGCTGTGAGGATGCCATCCAGATTATCCTCCGCGAGCCCCCGCTCCTCGTTGAGAGGGATTTGAAGGTTCACGCGCGCTTTTACAACCTGCCCCACACCTTACTCGTCAAGGAACTCGGGAGCGAGCACATAAACAGGCTGATTCAGGTCGAGGGGATCATCACGCGCGTCAGCGAGGTCAAACCGTTTGTCCAGAGGGCCGTTTTCGTCTGCAAGGACTGCGGAAACGAGATGATTCGCCTCCAGAGGCCCTACGAGAACCTCGTCAAGCCGGCCAAGTGCGACGCCTGCGGCTCAAGAAACGTCGAGCTCGACGTCGAGAAGAGCCGCTTCATAAACTTCCAGAGCTTCCGCCTCCAGGACAGGCCGGAGAGCCTTAAAGGCGGTCAGATGCCCCGCTTTGTGGACGCAATACTTTTGGATGATCTCGTCGATACTGCTTTGCCAGGCGACAGGGTTCTCGTGACCGGAATCCTGCGCGTCATCCTCGAGCAGAGGGACAAGAGGCCGATTTTTAAGAAGGTCTTAGAAGTCAACCACATCGAACAGCTCAGCAAGGAGATTGAGGAACTTGAGATTTCGCCCGAGGACGAGCAGAAGATTCGTGAGCTGGCTAAGAGGAAGGACATCGTTGACGCGATAGTGGACTCGATAGCTCCGGCCATCTGGGGTCACAGGATAGTCAAGAAGGGAATCGCCCTGGCGCTCTTCGGCGGTGTCCAGAGGGTTTTGCCAGACGGGACGAAGCTGAGGGGAGAAAGCCACGTTTTGCTGGTTGGTGACCCGGGTGTGGCAAAGTGCGTTGATTACCACACGAAGGTTCTCTTAGCTGATGGAAGCCTGAAGGAGATTGGCGAGATAGTTGACGAGGCCATTGAGAAGGCAAAAGCCGAAGGAAAGCTCGCAAGGGTTGACGATGGCTTCTACGCCCCGATTAACCTCGAACTGTATGCCTTAGACGCAAAGACGCTGAAAGTCAGAAAGGTCAAAGCGGACATCGCCTGGAAGAGAAAAGCTCCGAACAGGATGTTCAGAATAAAGACCGCGAGCGGGCGCGAAATCCGCGTAACTCCTACTCACCCGTTCTTCACCTTTGAAAACGGGCAGTTCAAAACAAGAAAAGCGAAAGAGCTTAAGATTGGCGATTTTGTGGCCGTGCCAAGAGTAGTTCCTGTTGATGGAGAAGCCGTTAGGCTCTCAGAGGTTCCCGTTGAGAAACCGAGAACAGCAAAAGCGAGGCTTAAACTTCCAAAGACTGCCGACGAGAGGTTCTGGTATCTAATCGGGCTGTTTGTTGGAGAAGGGTACTCCCAAAACAGGGGGGGCAGTGCAACGGTGTACTTCACGAACAACGATGAGCAGTTGATACGATTTGTTTATGACTACCTCAAGAGCCTTGGCCTTAACCCGACTATTCGCGAGCCTCACAAGGGCAAGAGTGCATGGGAAGTCTACGTGAGTAGCGTTGAGTTCTACCGTTTGCTTGAGTGGTTGGGCATTGCATCGAACTCAAAGAGTAAGAGAGTCCCACCGCAACTTTTCAGGGCAAGACTGGAGGACATTAAGGCCTTCCTAAGAGGTTACTTTGATGCTGAAGGCACAGTTGACAAAAATAGGGCCAAGATAACAGTGGTTTCTGCTTCGGAGGAGCTTCTTAGGGGTGTTCAGCACCTTCTCCTCAGATTTGGGATAAAATCCCAGATACATGAGACTAAAGCTCGCGCGACCAACGGTAAAATGAAAGCCCCAAGAACATACTACAGGCTGTTCATTACCGGAGAAGACTCGATTAAGTTCAGAGAGGAGATTGGCTTTGGTCTCAGGACTAAAATGGATGCTCTAAAACGTGTAACATCCAACGGAAAAACAAACACTAACGTTGACATTGTTCCAGGAGTTGGTCAATTGTTAAGACATCTCCGCATCAAAGCAGGACTGACGCAGGCTCAGATGGGTATAAGCAGATCAACTTACCTGCACTATGAGCGAGGAGACCGGCTTCCAAGCAGAGAAAAACTCAAGGCCATCACTGAAATCCTCAAAACAAAACTACCTGACTCACCAGAAGTTGACCTCTTGGTTGCTCTTTCGGACTCCGACATCTTCTGGGACAGGATTGTTGAGATTGAAGAGTACAAACCCGAGCACGCGTGGGTCTACGACCTCCAGATTCCAGAGCACCACAACTTCATAGCCAACGATATCTTCGTCCACAACAGCCAGCTCCTCCGCTACGTGGCCAATCTGGCGCCGAGGGCGATTTACACGAGCGGTAAGAGCAGTTCGGCCGCAGGCCTTTGCGTTGCTCCGGATTCGGTCATTGAAACCAACATGGGAAAGTTCGAAATAGGCTCTCTCGTGGACAGGGTTATTTCTGAGGACGTGGTGGAACACAAAAGCGTTGATGCCGAAGCCCTTGGACTCAGGGTCAAAACAAAAGATGGAGAGCGGAAAGTTCTTCGCCTCTGGAAGTTGAAAGCCCCAGAAAAGCTCGTGCACATACGCACTGAAGACGGAAGGGAAATCATTGTAACGCCAGAAACGAGGCTTTTAACTCCTGAAGGCTGGAAACAGGCAAAGGACATCACAGGCCAAGTTTTAACGGATAGCGGGGTTGTGAGGGTTACGACCGAGATAATCAACTCTCCATACGACCACGTCTACGACCTCACGGTTGAGGGCTCTCACAGCTTCATCGCCAACGGCTTCGTCGTCCACAACACGGCCGCCGCAGTCCGCGATGAGTTCACGGGCTCGTGGGTGTTGGAAGCGGGTGTTCTCGTCTTAGCGGATGGCGGGTTTGCCTGCCTGCACCCGGATTCACGGGTTCTTGTAGATGGGAAATACCAGAGAATTGAAGACCTCTTCGAGCTTGAGAAGTCATACAAGGCGCTCTCCGACGGCCAAATCGTGGACATTCAGGAGAAGGAGATTGGAGTTACAGCCCTCGACCTCGGAAGCATGAGGACAAAGACCTCTAAGGCCACGATAATCCGCAGGAAGCCCTGGAAGGGAGAGCTGTTGAAGCTCAAGTTCCGCTCGGGCAACGAGGTAACCCTAACTCCCGACCACCTTCTCATAGACGGTAAGACCCTTGAGTGGAAGGAGGCGGAGAGGTTTAAGGTTGGTGATATGGTCGTTGCCCCGCTGAAGCTTCCACAAGTGGGGAGAAGAGTGTACCTGCTCGATATTTTGCCCTTGGACTGGAAGGTTAAGTTAACCCCTGACGAAAAGAAGGAGTTGAAGAAGGAAATCCTCAGGAGATTCAAGAGCCTCGCGGAGTTCAACAGGAAGTACGGCGTTTCAAAGGACTTTCTCTCTGGAAAGGGTTCTATCCGCGTCGGGAAGTTCAGGGAAATACTGCGTGAGTTAGGACTCTACGAGAAGTGGCGCGAAAGGTCTCTAACCTACGGCCCGAACTACCGCAGGGAGCGCCTTAAAGTGGCCTACATAACGCCGGAGCTTGCGTACTTCCTCGGATTCCTCTACGGTGATGGGTGGATAAAGAGGAACGACTCCAAGGTTCACGTTCGCATCGTGCAGTCGAAGGTTCACAAAGACCAGATTAGGGCAATCAGGCGGGCATTTGAGAGCTTCTACGACGAACCGTTAAGGGAGTACGAGAGAACCACGAGGAGCAAGCTTGCGGGTAATGAGATAACGAGTGACACGATAACGTTCCACGTTAGCTCACCACTGCTCGCGTACCTGTACGAGTATATCACCAAGGACAACCTGAAAAACGCATTCTCTCTGGACGATGAGGCGCTGAAAGCGTTTATCGCGGGTGCACTTGACTCGGACGGCTGTGTCTCGGTCAAGAAGAGCGAGAGGGGAAGTGTTGTCCACATAGAATTCCTGCTCTCAAATGATTTGGAAAGGGACAAAGCCTTTGCACTGCTCCTCAGGAGGTTTGACGTGTACGCCCGTGTGATTCCAGGGAAAGGCGTGAACAGGGTTAGGGTAACTGGAAGGGAGGACGTCATAAACCTCCTCAACGCGGTTAAGGATTACAGCGTTAAAGTCAAGGAGATACCCATTAAAAAGCACCTCGTCTCGGCGAGGAGCGACAAAGTACCAGCAGAACCCGTTAGGAGAATCGCCAAGGTCATCATCGAGAGCGTTCCTGCCAAAGTACTGCAGGAGAAAGGGCTCTGGAGTACCGTCTACTCATATGCCAAGGGCAAGTATCAGCCCAGCAGGATTCAGCTCAGAAAACTCATCGAGAGGCTCAGCGATGTCCTGAGTCCAGAAATACAGCTTAAGCTCGAAGTCCTTGCCACGAGGGATTACTTCCTTGACGAAATCGTCTCCATCGAGCGCGTTCCCTACGAGGGCTACGTTTACGACCTCTACGTGCCGGGTGAGCACAACTTCCTGGCCGAGGGAATCATAGTTCACAACTGCATAGATGAGTTCGACAAGATGAGCGACAGGGACAGGAGCGCGATTCACGAAGCGCTGGAACAGCAGAGCTACCACCACGACTTCGAGCTTCTCTTAGCGGACGGCAGGAAGGTGAAGATAGGCGAGCTGGTGGATTCTCTCATAGAGGCCAACCGGGATAAAGTGATAATCGGCAAGGACACCGAAATACTGCCCGTTGATGATATTGAGCTCCTCGCGTACGACCTCGAACGGAAGGAAATCGTGAAGGTCAAGGCCGACCGCGTGAGCAGGCACAGAGCGCCGGAGAAGTTCATAAAGATACGGTTCTCCAACGGCAGGGAGATAACGGTAACCCCGGAGCACCCGATAATGGTGTGGGAGGACGGTGAAATAAGGGAGAAGCCGGCGGAGGAAGTGAAACCGAGGGACATCGCTCTTGGGGTTGCCCGCTATCCCATTAAACTTCCACCTGTTGATGGGGGCGAGTTCAAAGAGCTTAAGGAAGCGGAGGCAAGAGCGGACTACCTCTACTCCTTTGGAAAGGTTGCGAGGGTAAAGCGCATTCGCGGAAGGTACGCCGTGGAAGAGGCAGAGAGGACTTTTCCCCGTCAACTGATTAGACATTTAACCAAAGCGGGCAGAATCCTCGGCGTTGTTCAGCTCCCAGAGGAAAGGAAAAGGTTTGCTCTTCCGCTAATCAGGGAGAGCTTCGTTAGACCCTACTTGGAGAGAGTCTTGTCGAGGATTAAGGAGTTAAGAACTCTCTCCGAGAGTGACCCTCCAAAGGCCGTGGATTTACTGTCCCGCTCGAGGGTGTATTCTCACACGGGAGTCACAGCAGATAGGTTGAAGAAACGCGCCGAGCTTGGTGACCGCTGGGCAATTTCAGCTATAAAGATGTTAGCCGAGGGCACAATCAGGAAAGCCAAAAAAGAACTTGAGAGTTTCCTCAGCTACTGGAACGGCAACATCAACTTCCTCAGGGTTACGAATGTTGAGGAAATCCCCAACGACCGCTGGGAGTGGGTCTACGACGTAACCGTTGAGCCATACCACCTCTTCGTCTCCCACGGACTGGTTCTCCACAACACGATAAGCATCTCCAAGGCGGGCATTACAGCCACTCTCAACGCAAGGACGACCGTTATAGCCGCCGCCAACCCGAAGTTCGGTCGCTTTAACAGGCACAAGTCCCTCCCTGAACAGCTTGACCTTCCCCCTACGTTGTTGAGCCGTTTCGACCTCATATTTCTCCTGCTCGACGAGCCAGACGAGAAAATAGATGCGAGCATCGCCGAGCACATCCTCAAGGTTCGCAGGGGAGAGGCGGAGGTCGTTACGCCGAAGATACCCTACGACCTCCTCAAGAAGTACATAGCCTACGCGAGGAAGAACGTTCATCCCGTCCTGAGCAGGGAAGCCATGGAGGAAATCAAGCGCTACTACGTTAAGATGAGGAAGGGCCTTAAACGGAGCGACGATGAGGGCGTCCAGCCGATTCCGATAACCGCGAGACAGCTTGAGGCCCTCATACGTCTCAGCGAGGCCCACGCGAGGATGAGATTGAGTGAGACGGTAACGCGCGAAGATGCGAGAGCTGCCATAGAACTCATCGAGGCGATGATGAGGACCATAGCGGTGGACGAGGAAGGCAACATAGACGTCTCGATACTGGAGATAGGCAAGAGCTCCAAGAAGCTCAACAAGATAGAGAAGCTGGTCGATATCATAAAGAACCTCGAAGGGGAGGGCGACTATGGGGCTCCTGCCGAAAAGGTAATCGAGGCCGCGAAGCAGGCCGGGGTCGGCAGTAAGGGCGAGGTCGAGAAGCTCATCGAGGAGCTCAAGGCAGACGGCAGAATCTACGAGCCGAGGGCGGGCTTTTACAGGGTGCTCTAACAAAGGTTATAAAGCGAAGGGGAAACCTATGAGGGGGTGAGAAGATGAGCGAGAGCATTGACTTTTACGACTTCGAGAAGCTCCTCGATAAGGCTTACGAGGAGTTGCCCGAGAACGTGAAGTCCCACAAGTCCCGTTTCGAGGTCCCGCCGGCGGTCGTTACAATAGCAGGTAACAGGACGATAATCGAGAACTTCGTTGACATAGCCGAGGCCATGAACCGCGACCCGAACCATCTCCTGAAGTTCATCCTGCGCGAGGTAGCAACCGCAGGAACGCTCGAGGGCAGGCGCGTAATCCTGCAGGGACGCTTCACTCCATACTTAATAGCCAACAAGATGAAGAAGTACCTCAAGGAGTACGTCATCTGTCCGGTCTGTGGAAGCCCCGATACCAAAATTATCAAGCGCGGACGCTTCCACTTCCTCAAGTGTGAGGCCTGTGGTGCCGAAACACCAATCCAGCACCTCTGAGACCTTCCTTCTTTTTTTCCAGCCATTGGACAAATTATCCATTATTGGATGAAATTCCGCCCCTCAAAAACCCTTTTAAACTTTACAAACTACAACCCCCAAGAAACCGAGGGGGTTACTCTTATGAGCATGGAGGAGAAGCTCAACGAGCTTTACGAAAGGAGGAAAAAGATTCTCGCAATGGGCGGCGAGAAAGCCGTCGAGAAACAGCACGCCAAGGGCAAACTCACCGCCCGTGAGAGGATTGAGAAGCTCCTCGACCCAGGAAGCTTCGTGGAAATCGGCATGTTCGTCAAGCACAGGGGAACGGAGTTCGGCCTCGACAAGAAGGAACTGCCCGCTGACGGTGTCATCACCGGCTACGGAACCATTGACGGCAGGCTCGTCTTCGTCTACGCGCAGGACTTCACCGTCATGGGCGGTTCGCTCGGCGAGATGCACGCGATGAAGATTAAACGCGTTATGGAGCTGGCCCTTGAGGCAGGTGCCCCTGTTATAGGCCTCAACGACTCTGGAGGAGCGAGGATTCAGGAGGGCGTTGACTCGCTCAAGGGTTACGGTGAAATCTTCAAGATGAACACGATTCTCAGCGGTGTCGTCCCGCAGATTACCGCGATAATGGGTCCCTGTGCTGGAGGAGCCGTTTACAGCCCTGCAATAGGGGACTTCATCCTCATGGTGGACAACCCGGCGAGCTTCATGTTCATCACGGGCCCGCAGGTCGTCAAGGCCGTTACAGGCGTTGAGGTCACACCGGTTCAGCTCGGCGGAGCGATGGTTCACGCTCAGAAGGCAGGGCAGGCCCACCTCATAGGCAAGAGCGACGAGGAAGTTTTGGCTTTGATAAGGCGCCTCGTGAGCTACCTGCCGTCCAACAACATGGAGAAGCCACCCCGCGTCAAGACGAACGACTTGCCCTTCAGGAAGAGCGAGAGACTCTATGAAATCGTTCCAGACGACCCAAACAAGCCCTACGACGTCAGGGAGGTCATCTACGAGATAGTTGACCGCGATGAGAACGGCAACCCCGACTTCCTGGAAATCCTCCCCTACTTCGCCCCGAACGCGGTTGTGGGCTTCGGAAGGATGAACGGCCAGACCGTCGGTATAGTCGCCAACAACCCCAAGTACTTCGCGGGAGTTCTCGACATAGACAGCTCAGATAAGATTGCAAGGTTTGTTAGAACCTGCGACGCCTTCAACATACCCATCGTTACCCTCGTGGACGTTCCCGGTTACCTGCCTGGCGTTGACCAGGAGAGCAGGGGAATAATCAGGCACGGCGCGAAGGTTCTCTACGCCTACGCCGAAGCAACCGTCCCGATGGTAACAGTGATTCTGAGGAAGGCCTACGGTGGAGCCTATCTCGCGATGGGAAGCAAGCACCTTGGAGCGGACTTCGTCTTCGCCTGGCCGACAGCGGAGATAGCGGTCATGGGTCCGGAGGGGGCGGCGAACATCATATTCCGCAAGGAAATCGCAGCGGCTGAGAACCCGGAGGAAGTGAGGCAGCAGAAGATAGCCGAGTACCGCGAGAAGTTCGCCAACCCGTACGTCGCGGCCGCGAGAGGTTACATCGACGACGTCATCGACCCGGCGGAGACGAGGGGCAAGGTCATAATGGCGCTCGAGGCTCTTGAAAGCAAGCGCGTTAAACTCCCGCCGAAGAAGCACGGCAACATACCGCTGTGAGGTGAAAGCATGAGCCAGCTCGCCGAAGGTGGATGGATTACCGTCATAGGAATCACCGTCGTCTTCGCCATACTCGCCATTTTGGCCATAGTGATGTACGCAATAGGCGCCTTCGAGCGCGGGATGACGAAGAAGGTCGAGAAGGAAGAGAAAGCCGTCGAGGAGACGAAGGAGGAGGTTGAGACCCCGGAGGAGGAAATTCCTCCGAGGGATTTGGCGGTCATAACCGCCTCAATCCTCGCCTACCTCGCGAAGAAGGCCGAGGTGGTTCGTCCTTTACCCTTCAGGAGGAAGGTTTCCGACGCCTGGCGCCTCTACGGTCTCCAGAGCGGTATGGATGAGGTTGAGAACTTCAACTACGAGATGAGGAAGTGGTGAAGATGGAGGTTAAGGTCATCATCGATGGAAGGGAGTACGAGGTTGAGGTTGAGGAGCTCGGTGGTGGAAAGTTCAGGGTCAGCTTCGAGGGCAAGAGCTACGAGGTCAAGGCTGAAGGACTGGGAATAGCGCTTCCGAGCGTTCCCGAAACTACCAGCGCTCCGGCTCCTGCTCCGGCTTCTGTGTCGGTTCCTGCTCCTGCCCCTGTGAGCGCTCCTGCTTCTACTCCAGCTCCTGCGAGTGCTTCGCCGAATACTGTTACGGCTCCAATGCCGGGTAAGATTCTCAGGGTTCTTGTTGGTGAGGGGCAGGAGGTTAAGGCTGGTCAGGGTTTGGTTGTTCTTGAGGCTATGAAGATGGAGAACGAAATTCCCGCTCCGAAAGACGGTGTTGTCAAGAAAATCTACGTGAAAGAAGGCGACGCCGTAAACACCGGCGACCCACTAGTAGAACTCGGGTGATGGGGTATGGCGACGTTTGCGGACTTCCTGAGCACGATGGGCCTGCTCCACCTCACGGTAGGGAATCTCATCATGATTGCAGTGGGCCTGACGCTGGTCTACCTTGCGATACGCTACGAGATGGAACCGCTGTTGCTTTTGCCCATAGGCATCACGGCGGTTCTCGTTAACCTCCCGCTCAACGGCATAGCCAACTGCCCGACCGTTGGGCCTCTCTGCAGTCACCCGGGCCTGCTCGACATAGTCTACCACTACCTCATCAAGACCGAGATAGTGCCCCTGCTCATATTCTTCGGCCTTGGGGCAATGACTGACTTCGGGCCGATGATTGCTGACCCCAAGACCGCCCTTATGGGCGCCGCGGCACAGATAGGTGTTTTCGTGGCGATGCTCACTGCTCTCGCACTGGGCTTCAATATACACGAGGCGGCATCGATTGGAATCATCGGAGGTGCAGATGGACCGACGACGATATACCTCACCACCAAGCTCGCGCCCCAGATACTCGCTGCCACCGCTGTCGCCGCTTACAGCTACATGAGCCTCGTCCCATTGATTCAGCCACCCATCATAAAGGCGCTAACAACGCCAGAGGAGAGACGCATAAGGATGGAACAGCTCAGGCCCGTCTCCAAGAGGGAGAAAATCCTCTTCCCGATAGTCAGCATGATAGTCATCGGTCTCCTCGTCCCCAGTGCGGCACCACTGATAGGAATGCTCATGATAGGCAACCTCTTCCGCGAGAGCGGCGTCGTTCCGAGGCTCACTAAGGCGGCACAGGAGGAGCTCATGAACATCGTCACGATATTCCTCGGCCTCGGCGTCGGCTCAACCATGAGAGCAGAGAGCTTTCTCACGCCCCAGACCCTGATGATTCTCGGACTTGGAGTTGTAGCCTTCGCCAGCGCTACCGCTGGAGGAGTGCTCTTCGGAAAGCTCATGATGAAGCTCTCGGGCGGAAGGATAAACCCGATGATAGGAGCAGCGGGAGTTTCTGCCGTTCCAATGAGCGCTCGCGTCGTTCAGAGATTGGCCAGTGAAGAAGATCCGGGCAACTTCATTCTCATGCACGCCATGGGCCCGAACGTTGCCGGAGTTATTGGAACTGCCGTCGTTGCCGGTGTTTTCCTCGCCCTCCTGGGCTGACGTTTCTCCCATTTCCTTTTCTAAAACCTTAAATAGGGGGACACCGTCTTAGGTTAAGCGGTGGTAGAACATGAGGGTAAAGACCCTGATGACAAAGGACCCAGTGGTAATACAGCTGCCGGCGACGAGAGATTACGCACTTGAGCTGTTCAAGAAGCACAACGTTCGTTCCTTCCCGGTCGTTAACAAGGAGGGAAAGCTCGTCGGGATAATAAGCGTAAAGAACGTCCTTATACATCCGGACGAAGACCAGCTTGCCATGCTCGTCAGACGGGATGTTCCGACGGTCAAGGCCAACGACGACCTCAAGAAGGCCGTTAGAAAGATGCTTGAGACAGATTACAGGCGCGTTGTAGTTGTTGATGACGAGGACAGGCCGATAGGAATTCTGACCGTTGGTGACATTGTGAGGCGCTACCTAGCCAAGAACGAGAAGCTAAAGGACATAACGATTGAGCCCTACTACCAGAGGAACGTCGGCGTCGTCTGGCGCGGAACCCCTCTCAAGGCCGCCCTCAAGGCCCTCCTCCTCTGCAACGCAATGGCAATCCCGGTCATAGACGACGACGGCAACCTCATTGGCATGGTTGACGAGACCGACCTCCTCAAGGACGGGGAAGTAGTTAGGGTCATGAAGCAGACTGCGCTGGCCGCTTCAAGTGAGGAGGACTGGATTCTTGAGAGCAACCCAACGCTCCTCTTCGAGAAGGCCGAGCTCCAGCTCCCCAAGAAGCCGGTCGAGGAGATAATGAATCCGAACTTGGTCGTTGCCACGCCCCACATGAGCGTCTACGAGGTCGCGCAGAAGATGGTCCAGCACCACATCGAGCAGCTGCCCGTCATCAAGGGTGAGGGCGAGCTCGTCGGCATAGTCAGGGACATGGACATAATCAAGGTCATCCTCAACAAGTGATTTAAAGCTTCCCTTCCTTTTCTATTCCGGTGGTGAGATGGAGGTAAGGGTTGGGCTCTTCGGCTTTGGGAACGTCGGAAGGGCCGTTGCGCGGGTTCTGCTTGAAAAGGAGCGCTTTTTCAAAGAGAGATACGGTTTATCCTTCAGGGTCGTTAGCATTTCAGACACGAGCGGAACCGTGTGGCTTCCCGAGGGAATCGATTTGAGCGAGGCCCTCCTCGTCAAGGAGAACTTTGGAAAGCTCAGCAGGTGGACCAACGACTACGAGGTCTACAACTTCTCGCCGGCCGAGGCGGTGAGGGAGATTGAGGCCGACGTGGTTATTGACGTGACCAACGATGGAAACGCCCACGAGTGGCATCTTGAGGCACTGAGGGACGGGAAAGCCGTTGTTACGAGCAACAAGCCCCCGCTGGCGTTCCACTACACGGAGCTAATCGGAGAAGCCGAGCGGAGGGGCCTGCCCTACCTCTTCGAGGCGACCGTAATGGCGGGAACGCCAATCATCGGGCTCCTCCGCGAGAACCTGCTCGGCGACACGGTAAGGAGAATAAAGGCCGTCCTGAACGCAACGACGACCTTCATCCTCAGCAGGATGGAGCAGGGGATTGACTTCGAGAAGGCCGTAAGGCAGGCTCAGGAGCTTGGCATAGCCGAGAGGGACCCAAGCGGAGATATCTTGGGAATTGACTCCGGCTACAAGGCGACGATACTCCACTGCGTTGCCTTCGGGCCGATTACCTTCGACGAGATTGCCGTTAAGGGCATCGCCGAGGTTACGGTTGACGAGGTTAGGAGGGCCCTTGCGAAGGGAAAAAGGATTCGGCTCGTCGCGACAATCGAGGAGAATAACGTTAGGGTCGCCCCGGAAGAGGTTTCCGGTCCGCTCGCGGTTTTGAGCAACGAGAACGTCGCCTTGATTGAGAGCGACCTCCTCGGCGAGCTCCTCATCAGGGGTGCCGGCGCCGGGCTGAAGGAGACGGCGAGCGGGGTTGTGAGTGATTTGGTTAAGGCATCGCTGAGGCTTAGGGAGTAATCCAAACCTTTTTATTCCCTCCATCGAGGGTTCGCCAGGTGAAAGCATGGAGCACGTCATAGCGCTCCACCAGGTTTACGCCGAGCTGATATTCAGGGGCCTCAAAACGGTCGAGGTCAGGAAGAGGAAGGCCTTCGACGAGGGTGACCT
>NZ_JAMOQU010000082.1 GCF_027063845.1 Thermococcus sp. | reverse complement strand
AGATTGACCTCCTCGAGATGATTCGCTCCAAGGAGGAGAAGCCCTTCGTGATAGTCTTCGTCGGCTTCAACGGCTCGGGGAAGACGACCACCATTGCAAAACTCGCCAACTGGCTCAAGAAGAACGGACTTAGCGTCGTCATAGCGGCGAGCGATACGTTTAGGGCTGGTGCGATAGAGCAGATAGAGGAGCACGCGAAGCGCGTCGGGGTTAAGGTGATAAAGCACGACTACGGCGCCGACCCTGCGGCGGTTGCCTACGACGCAATCCAGCACGCCAGGGCGAGAGGGGTTGATGTCGTTCTCGTGGACACCGCGGGAAGGAACGAGCTCAACAGGAACCTCATGGACGAGATGAAGAAGATAGTACGCGTCACCAAGCCAGACCTGGTCATCTTCGTCGGCGACAGCCTGAGCGGAAACGCCGTTGTTGAGCAGGCTAAGCAGTTCAACGAGGCCGTTAGGATAGACGGCGTAATCCTCACCAAGCTCGACGCGGACGCGAGGGGTGGAGCGGCCTTGAGCATAAGCCACGCGATTGGCGCGCCGATACTCTTCGTTGGTGTCGGTCAGGGCTACGACGACTTAAAGCAGTTCGACGAAAAGTGGTTCGTGGACAGGATTTTCGGGGAGGAGTGAGCTACAAAATTTCCTTTACGAATTCTTTTGCTTTCAAGATTTTAACCTTTCTCCCGTCAAAACGATAAGTTTTCGTGTCCTCGTCTCTCATTTGAACAATATGCTTCGTGTTCTCTGAAATAATATAGTCAGCCTTAGCCGTGTACGCCACGTCGAAGAACTTGGCATCGCTCGGGTCCTTCAGCTTTTCGAGGAACTCTGCATCCCCCGAAAACTTCGGCTCAGGCTGAACGACGATACTCCTCCTCTTCACCAACGTGAGTATTTGGAGAGCAAGGATTTCCCTTTTTGTCCCCTCGGCGATTTCCATTAGAACCCGGCTCATCTCCTCCCAAACCTCATCGCTGAGATAGTTCTCCACTTCCCCACTGACAAGAGCCTTTAGAATTCGCCAAGCTGGAGAACGCTCGGGGTTCTCTGACTTTAGCGCACTAACTAAGATTGAAGTATCAAGAACGACCCTTATTTTACCGCCAGCCATTCAAATCACTCCAATGAGCTTTAGCTTCTCCTCGATTCTCCTGAACTTCTCAATCTTCCTTCTCGCATCTGTTACGAGCTTCTCAGTGTTCCCTCTGATTTCGGGAGCGTTTTCAGCCTCCCTGACCGCAAGCTCAAAAAGCTCCTCTGGTGATAAGTCCTTGGTAATCCTCTCAAACTCCTCGAGCTTTTCGTCCCACTCCTTCCTTTTTCTCATCTCCTCAAAAAACCACACTATATCCTCCGGACTCTCGTGAATTTTCCTCGCAAGCTGGATAATCCACTCACCAAACGCCTCCTGGGTCTCTCTCCTCTGAAACAGCTTCACGACCTTCTCAACATCAGACGCCATACTTCTCCCCGTTCTAATCTCTACGGCGAATTATAAAACCCTAACGTCAGCTTTAGATTGAGCGCCCAAAGGACATGCGAACAACAATCCAGACCGCGAGGAAGCTCAGAACGGCTGCGACGGCCCATATGGTTTCATCGTTTCTATCAGGTTGTATCTCCAAAACCTTCTCTCCAGCCCACTGGAGAAGGGGCGCGAGAAGCAGAACGGTGAGCGGGGCAATTTTTTCATCAACAGTCAAGAGCACTATCCCTATGAGCACGGCAATCCCAGCAGACGCCGAGATAAGAGCGGTTTCTCTCCGCTTCTTCCCGAAGGCATAAACTGTAAGAATGATGAACTGTAAGAATGATGAACGGAAGTACAACGGCGAGGAAAAGACCCACGAGGGAGGAAACTCGAAGGAGCAGGCTGGAGGGTTCCTCGACCAGCAGACAGCTTTCCCGTAGTCCCATCTCAGAACGGTAAAGGCGAGCGTGAACTCAACGGAAGGAATAGAAGAGGAAGCAGTCATTTCATAGCACCCTCAACATTTCAACGTGCTCTCCAGCAACATTCTCAGTTCCTCAAAATCTACCCTCGCAGTCATGTCGATGTTTATCGGCGTAACGCTGACCTTCCTCTCGACCTTCAGGGCGTAAGCATCGGTTCCCGGCTTGAAGTCTTGGACAAGTTTGCCGACAATCCAGTAGTAGGGGTTGCCCTTGGGGTCAATTCTTTCCTCGACCGTTGGGGAGTAGCGCTTCCTGGCTAAGCGGGTGATTGCCATCTCCGTGTCCTCCGTAGCGTCGCTCGGGACGTTGACGTTGAGCATGTCAATGCTCTCTGGAAGGCCCCTCTCAAGGACTGCACCAGCTATTCTCTTGAGGAAGTGAGCCGAGACCGAGAAGTCAACCCCCTCACCCTCGCCGAGGGTCTTCTTCCACTCCACCTCAAGGCTAATCGCTATGCTCGGAATTCCATGAGTTGAGGCCTCTATGGCAGCGGAGGCCGTCCCCGAGACTGTTATCTCGGTGCTCAGGTTCTCGCCGAGGTTAATCCCGCTCACGGCTAAATCAAAGCTCCCGAAGCGGGCTATGGCAAAAATCACGCAGTCAGTAGGAGTTCCATCTATTCCGTAGGCTATCTTTGCGCCGGGAACGTCAACGCGCTTGGCCCTTATCGGCCTGTGGAGCGTCATGGCCCTGCCGCTCGCGCTCCTCTGGAAGAGGGGGGCAACGACGTAAACTTCGCCGAGCTCACTCAGGGCTTTCACAGCGGCGCGCAGTCCGTTGGAGTAGATTCCATCGTCGTTGGTGAGGAGGATTCTCATTCGTTTACCACCCTGACATCGAGCTTTTCAAAGTCCCTATCGAACGTGTAAATCTCCTCTATGCCGAGTTCTTTCATCTTAACGTAGGCCAAAGCGTCGTTTATTCCGAGGCTCTTTTCCTCCGCTATGAGTGTCGCCCTGATGTAGTCCCCAACGCCCACCGGTAAGACCTCGATGTTCTCGTGAGTCAGGAGCGCCAGAACGACTTCAACGGCCTTCCTTTTTCCGCCCCTGCTCTCGACGATGTTGGCAACCTCGCTCAGGTGGACAACCGTGGTAACCACACGCTCTCCTTCGCTGATTCTCGCGAGTATCTCCTTTGCCTGTTCCTTGATGCGCCTGACGTTCTCCGGGGGCTCCTTCCTCGGCTTCAAAAACGCGTAGATGAAGACATTCGCATCAACGAATCTCATTCTGCCCACAGCTCCTTCTTGAGCTCCCCCCACTCCTTCAGCTCATCGACCTCAACACTGTCAAAGAACTTCTTCAGGTCGGCCTTCTTCCTCGGAAGGAGCTCAACCCTATCCCCGAGGTCGACTATTATCACCTCGTCGCCGAGCTTCTCCCTCAGCTCCTTCGGCAGGAGAAGCCGGCCCTGGGAGTCGAGGCGTTTCACCACTACTTCCATATTCTCACCATTTTTTGGATTTACTACCACCCTTAAATACGTTTTGACATGGCCTACCTTTAAAAACCCCTGTCCCAACGCCCCTCAGGTGAGAGCATGACCTACTGGACAAGCGAGGACAACGTCGCTGGCAAACCGGGAACGGCGCTCTTCATAATCCTGCCCACGATAGGCTGTTACCGCTTCAGAATAGGGAAGGCCTGCTACATGTGCGCCTATCCAACTGCCGCGCCGAAGGTGAAGTGGAGCCAGGAAGCGATAGTTGACTACGTGAGGGAAGCCCTCAAGAAAATAGAAGGTAAAAAAGGTCCTTTCGCGGTGAGAATGTTCACATCAGGCTCTTTCCTCGACAACGGTGAGCTCAAGCCTGAGACGAGAAGAAAAATCTTCGAGCTTCTGGCGGAGATGGAGAACGTCGAGGAGATAGTGATAGAGAGCAGGAGTGAGCTGGTTCGCTACGACGCGGTTAAAGAGCTGGCCGAGATAGTTCCGGACAAGCACTTCGAGGTTGCCATAGGGCTGGAAACGGCCAACGATGACATCGCCGACGTCTCGATAAACAAGGGCAACACCTTCGAGGACTTCGTGAGAGCCTCCGAGATAACGAGAAAAGCCAGAGCGAAGGTCAAGACCTACCTACTGCTGAAGCCGATATTCCTGAGCGAAAGAACGGCAATAGAGGACGTCAAGGAGAGCATAATCAAGGCCGAGCCCTACACGGACACCTTCTCGATAAACATCACGGACATCCAGAAGGGGACGCTCTACGAGAGGCTCTGGGAGAAAGGCGAATACAGACCTCCCTGGCTCTGGAGCGCGGTCGAGGTTCTAATCTGGGCGAAGAAAAAGTTCCCGAACAAGAGAATTCTGAGCGACCCCGTTGGAGCGGGCTCGAAGAGAGGCCCCCACAACTGCCTGACCGACTACGACCGCGTTATCGGCAGGGCCATTAAAAAGTTCTCGGCGACGCAGGATTTAAGCCACCTTGAGAGGCTCAAGCCAGAGTGCAGGGACAGGTGGAGCTACATCGTCGAGAACGGCCTCCTCGACTGGCAGTTGGTTACTTGGTGATTCTTCGATAGTCTCCTGCTTTCTCCAAAACTTTTATCCCGATGCACGTTTGCTCCCGAATGAACCTTTTCTGGACATCAATGTCCCCCCGCGAAACCTTTAAATGTTGACAAACGTAAAAGGCCACGTCGAGAGGTGATTCAGATGGCCGAAAACGCGAACACCGTTGTTGAAA
>NZ_JAMOQU010000081.1 GCF_027063845.1 Thermococcus sp. | reverse complement strand
GTACTCTGCCTTGAGGTTGTAGTAGTGGCCCTCGTCGAGTTCGGCGGAACCATACATCATCCCTCCGCTAAAAGCAGTCCAAGTTCGTTATACACCTTCACGGTGTTAAATCCTTCCGCTTTGAGAATCGAAACTATCTCTCCCAGTATCTTCCTCTGGACGTTCATCGCCAGCATCTGGCAGAAATGGCACTCTGGAGTTGAGCGGGCCATGAGGAGAAAGACCTCGACGCGCTTTCCTTCAACGGTGAGGCCATAGACGAGGCCCTCCTCGACGATGTTTAAGCCCGTCTCAGGGTCATTAACCATCTCAAGCAACTTCACAACGCGCCTGACTTCTTCGGGCATGTCCTTCCTCGGACCCGGCTCCGACCTCTTTTTGGGCCGTAAAAAGTCCAGGAGGGGCATTCAAACCCTCTCTCCTGAGATATCTTCAGGCCTGTAGCCCTTTCTGTTCTCGAACTTTCCAACAACGTTGTTCCCGAGGTCATAGACGTAAACGTTGTCGAACTTGACCAGTGCAAACCGCTCCATTATGTCGCCGATTATCTTGGAGTACGCTATGGGGCTCTCGCCTATGATGTTGTACTCGGCATGGCTCTCGAAGCGAAGCCAGATTTTGAGCGTGTCGTCGGTGACCTCAAGGCCCGCCACAACCCCAGAATCGAGAATGTCACCACCGGTAACCGGGTCGGTTATTTTCTTCAGCTCCTCAATCACTGCCCTGTATGGCTCGGGCCACTCTCTGTCTGGACTGTAAACCTTCATTTCTCTCACCGATTCCCCCTTCGAATGGTCAGTTATAAGCCTTCCTGGGCAGATGTGAGAGCCTTGGCTGGGGGATACGAGAGGAGCAACGCGGTTATCCACAGCGACACGGAAGCCGTGTAGAGCAGGAGCGCCGGCAGGGAGCGGTAGTAAACCGCGTTCACTAAGGTAAAGGCCACGAGAAGCCACGCGGACAGGCGGGCCATTGAGGCGGGTTTCTTCGGCGAGTTCGAGTAGAAGGCCACAGCATCCATAAGGAGGAGCAGGGAGATATCCGAGAACATCAAAAAAACGTAGTTCCGAGGGTCCTCGCTCAGACCTATTGAGAGAACCATCAAGGCAATTTGGGCAAGCATCTCAAGCTTTGCTCCAACGAGACCGCTCATAGAGAGGGCATGAACTATAAGCGCGGGCCCAAATATTACGAGGAGGGAGACGTTGAGGCCAACCATATGGCCCGTAAAGCCGAACGCCGTTATTAAACCTCCTGCAAGTATCAAATGGGATAACTTCTCTTTTCCAAGTCTGTTCCGCTCGACGAGCCTCGTCAGGTGCCACGTGAGAAAAACCCCGGCAAGGACGAGGGGTCCATCGATGGACATCACAAGAGAGTACGAATCCATAATTCTCAACCATAGAAAACTGTGGCGTTAGGCCTTTAAACCTTACCCAAAAGCTTTAAGTGTTAAAACTCAAAGTTTTATTGGCGATATTAGTGACAGTTAAAGGAAAGTTTGCTCCGGTTGGTGGCAGGGAATACCTGCTGGCCGGGAGTCTGCTGATGGTGCTGTCCAATCTCTTCGGCCTTTTCTCGCTTATAGCCTTTGGACTCGGGCTCGTGGTTTACCTGATTGGTCTCTACCTCTGGAGCGTGGACGTTGACTCAAGACCTCTGAAGCTGTTCCTGCTTGAGACGGCTCTATTCCTAGTTGCCATCTTCCTCCTTAGCTGGAGCCCGAAGTGGGTCCTACTCAAACCCTCGTGGGACATTTACAAGCTCATTAACTTACTGGCGCCGGCGTATCCTGCCTTTGTTGCCAGCGCGCTCGTTTATAGACTCAGGATGGGCCTGTTCGCGGAGTCCACAGGGGGGCTGAACTTTAACCTAGTCGGGAATCTGTATCTCGTCGGTGCCCTGCTGTTCCCTGTCTTGATTGGTCTCGTTTTAATGAGCATCGCCCGCCTCGTGGAGGCCTACTCCTATTGGAATCTGCCCCTAGCCGCCAGGAAGGACGTTCCCTTCAACTTCTCAAAGAGGAAGGTCCTTGCGGTTTTCGTGGCCTCCCTGATTCTCTCACCGGTTCTCTTCAATGTTCCCTTCCCGAGCTACGATGGCTCGGCGCGCTCAAATGGTGTTGCCGTTTACTGGAGTACATCTGGTTCCCCTGCGGTCGTGGACGTTCTCATCAAGGTTCCCGGGAACTTCTGCGGGGCCGGGGTTTACGTTGATGGCATTAAAGTTGGGCAAAAGTACGAGTCAATGACATTCTGGGGCCCGTTTCAGTCCCTTCTTGCTCTCTCCGGCGACGAGGTTATAAGATACCACGTGGAGCTCTTCAAGAGCCCTGAAAACGTGACGGTTATGGTATGCGTACGAGACGTTAAGTACGTGCGCACCCTAGAAGGCTACGCTCAGGAATGGTTCGAAAACTGGAAAAACGTGACGTTCCAGCTCTCGGGAGAAAAATAACGGGGGTTGGGGCGGAAAAAGAAAGCTCACTCGAGCGCGACCTCGTTCTCCCAGAGGCCGTGGATGTTGCAGTAGCTGAGGGCGTAGAGCTTGCCCTTCTTCTGGGTCTTGAAGAAGAAGACCGCCCTCGGCTCGGTCAGCGGGTCGCTGTGGTTGCTGAACTCGGCCCTGCCGACGAGAATCGGGAAGTTCTCCCCCTCGGGGTGGAAGTACAGCTCAATCCAAGCGATGTGGTGCTCCGGGGTGTTCGGGTGCGGTATCTCCTTGCCGACGCTGACCTCGACCTTGACGAGGTCGCCCTCCTTCTCGTACTCTATAACGGGGACGTGCTTCTCCCCCTTCCAGTCTCCACTCTTTATGGTTTCGCTCAGCATCTCAACCACCTCACTCTATCTTTTCAAACTGGTCCTTGGGCGCACCGCAGAGCGGGCAGACCCAATCCTCGGGAAGGTCTTCAAACCTGGTTCCGGGCTCTATCCCGTTGTCAGGGTCGCCCTCGTCCTCATCGTAGAGGTATCCACAGATTATGCATCTCCACTTTGCCACTTCTTTCACCATTCTGCTGTTGGCACTTCGGCCTTATAAGGTTTGTGGTTCAAACCTGTGAAACGGAAAAGCGAAGGAATTACTCGAAGACCACGAACTTGTCGCCCGGCAGACCGCACACGGGACAGCGCTCAGGGGCCTCGTCGACCGCCGTGTACCCGCAGACCGGGCAGATGTAGACCCTCTTCACCTCGATATCCTCGCCCTTAGCAACGCTTTCTTTGGCCTTCTCGTAAAGCTCGGCGTGGAGCTTCTCGGCCTCAAGGGCGTAGTGGGTGCTCCTAACGGCCTCCTTCTCACCCTGGAACTCGGCGGAGTTCTTGTAAACGGGGTACATCTCCTCGACCTCGAAGGTCTCGCCCGCTATGGCTTCCTTCAGGTTCTCCTCGGTCTTCCCGAGCTTGCCTAAAGCTATGAAGTGGTTCTTCGCGTGGACGAACTCCGCGTAGGCTATCGCCCTAAAGAGCTTGGCAACCTTCGGAAAGCCCTCCTCCTCGGCCTGCTCGGCAAAAATCAGGTACTTCATGTGGGCCATGCTTTCGCCAGCGAAGGCATCCTCCAAAAACTTCCTGGTCATAGTTCTCTCAACGGGCATGAAAACACCATATCAAGATGGAAGCGGAAGTATATAACACTTTTCGAACCTGAGGGGAGTAAAGCCGTTGAGAAGAGAAAGAGAAGCTGAAATCACGAAGCCCACTCGACGAGCTTCCTGACGGCTTCCCTCAGCTTTGCTTTGTCCTCCTCGGTTGGCATTCCCTTGCTCTCGACGGTAGCTACATGGTCAAACTTGCTCCTCGTTATCAGCGTCTCTATCTTCCTTCCTGCAACCCCGCCCCAGCCGTATGCTCCGACGATTAGGACGGGCTTCTCGTAGTTGGCCTTGTCGAGTATCTCGAGGAGCGTGTAGCGTATCCTCGGGTGTATTTCGGCCTCGTAGGTCGAGGCGCCGATGATTAAAGCTTCAGCACTTGGAACCTCGCCGAGGATGTCGCTGACGGCGGGGGCTTCCCTGTCGGTGAAGCGGTAAACGACGGGCTTCTTTCCGAGCTTCTTAAGCTCGTCAATAACGATTTCTATTCTCCGCTCAACGAAGCCGTACATCGAGTCGTAGATGACGAGAACCTTGTCCTTCTCGGGGACTCCGGCCCCAACGCGTTCGTAGAACTCGAATATCCTTTTTGGGTTCTTGCACCAGGCCAGGCCGTGTCCTGGGAGAATCATCTTAGCCTCCTCGACTATGCCGAGCTTCTTGAGCTTGTTAATGCTCTGGACGATGTACTTGTGGTAGTGACCGATAACCGTGACGATGTACTTGGTAACGTAGGGCAGGTAGCGCTTTACGACCTCCTCGTCGCTGTCGTCTATCGTCTCTGGAATTGAGTAACCGCCGCCAGCGTCGCAACCGAAGATGATTTTGTCCTCGACGAGGTAGGTTATCATGCTGTCTGGCCAGTGAACCCAGGGAATCGTTATGAAGCGGAAAATCTTTCCGCCGATGCTGAGCTCTTCGTTGTCCTTAACGACCTTGAAGTTTTTCACGACGTCTTTCCCGTAGAAGCCCTCGAGCAGGTTCCTCGCGAAGGCCGTCCCTATGAGCTGGGCCCTGTGGCCGTTTGCTTCAAGGAACGCTGGAAGGGCACCGCTGTGGTCTGGCTCAGTGTGGTTAAGGATTACGTGGGTTATTTCCTTGGGGTCCACGAGCTTCTTAAGCTCTTCGAGGAAAAGGTCGGTGTAATCGGCCTTCGTCAGGTCAACGAGGACGTTGGCCCCGTCGAGCTTGACGAGGTACGCGTTATAGGTTATCCCCTCGGGGATGTACCAGGCCGCCTCGAAGTACTTAATCTCGTCATCATCGACCCTGATGATGTAAATTTCGGGGTCGTTACAGAGCTTTTCTACCCTGACGTTCACCATAACTATCACCACTCTTAGTTCTGTTTTCTGGATAAAAGAGTTTTCACGCGGGAGAGGAGAGCTTTGGTTTTCGTAACGGCTCTTCTCCAGATATTATACCCTCCGGGAGGAGGGAAATGGGCTGGTGGTACATTTTAGGGTTACTAGACACTAGACATATTGTTTATTATGATGCCCCTTGCAGTATTGGCTGTTATCCATGATTATGTCTATGAAAAATATCGGAAACTTTATCCCGGGAATGACGACTACATAGGAGCAAGAACAAATTCTGAGACTGCCTTGTACATATTCCTGATGTCCCAAGCTTTAGCGGTCCTTCATACCGTTGCATACTTCGATACACTAGATGCTGACTTTTTGAAAATGGTTGGTCTCTGGCAGACAGTTTCTGGAATAGTATTTATAGTGTACCTTTATTATCGCCGAAAGGTCAAAGAATTCGAAAAACTCCAAATGATCCAAGAGGCCATCGCCAAGGGCGTCGAAATCGGCATGAAGAAGGCAAAAGAAACTTAACCCTCTCCAGCCTCCTCCAAAATTCTTTTGTAAAGCCCTTCGCTCAGCCAGAAGCCGGTTTCTTTTAGCTTTTCAAGCTCCACCCTCAAACTGGGGATCTTTTCCCGAAACTTCGCCCTCAGCAGGACGCCAATCGTTCCGGTAACCTTTAGTCCCAGTGCCCTCGCAACTTCCCTGCCGTCATAATCATCAATGAGAAGCAAATCTGCATTCATCTCAAGGGATAAAACTATCGCCTCGCTCTCCCCCTCGTCCAGCTCGAGCATAAGCGACTTCTTGAGTGTCTCATCCTTTATTTCCACAACTTTAATCCAGTCGGCCTTTTCAATGAGCTCAGCGTCCTTTGAACCCTTCCCCTCAAGGACGCACTCCCTGTAAACGGCCTTGGGAATGAACACCTCTCCAAAGAACTTCCTCAAAAGGTCGAGCCTGCCGATTTTGGCGAGGTGAATCAGGGGAGTGGAGTTGCTAACCACGGGCAAAGTCCAAATCCTCCTCTAGCTCTCTCTCAGTGTAGTGCCTCGGGATTTTTCGCCTCGCAAGCTCCTCCAAAAACTCTCTCTTTGTAAGTTCGGCCAGCTTCGCCGCCTTTCCGAGGGAAATGGCACCCTTTGAGTAGAGAATCAGCGCTAGCTCCAGCTTCAGCTCTCTCTCCATCTCTGCCTTTGGGAGCTTGATGGATACAAGAACGTCATCGGGTATAACTATCTCCATTTTTTCACCCGTTAGTATTGAAGTCCACAGGTATTTAACCGCTTCGCCCCGGTATTATACTCTCCGAGAGGAGGGAAATGTTAAATATCTTGATTGTCTTGGTGCCTCCTTGAACTCCTTGTATTTCTTTGTTTTGAGTTTATCTTGGACGTTAGGTAGCTCTTTTTGGGTATCTACCTCGGACGACCCTCCTCTCTGAGTTGTCGAGACTTCCTGCAAAGGCTGGATTGAAGGGCATGGCCCTCACGTCAGGTAGAGTACCGCCAGCGTTAGGACGTAGAGGAGCATCACACTCCTGAAGACGCTCCAACCAAGCTTTTTGATGTCCTCTATCCTGGCCACGTAGGTGGTGTCCTTCAGGTTTCTCACGAGCCTGACCGTTGGCTCGATGAGGGCTACCACAAGGTATGGGTTGTAAAGGAGGACAATGAATGCAGGAAGCCACGCCATGAGCGGGTACTTTCGCGGGAACTTCCTGAAGGCGAGCTTCGTCTCGACGTAGGCCGCTCCGATTGCCCCGTAGTAAGCCAGGAGGAACCAGAAGACGAGGACCCTGTCAGTGAAAGGCTTGCCCGCCACGGCCGGAGCGAAGAGGGCCGGGACAGCAGGTAGGAGGTTGCCGAGCGCATACGTTACCGGGTTCTTCCAGCCCTTGGCGCGGGAGAAAGCGAAGTGAAGGGTGAAGAGGACGCCGACGATGGTGAGGGGAATTAGGAGCTCATTAACCGTCCCCCAGTAGAGCGCGGGGAGGAGGTACGCCAGACCGTTGAGTCCCAGCGCGATGGCCATGTCCTTCATCTTCCATGCTCGATAGGAGTCAAAGGCGTAGTCGAAGGTGAAGAACGTTAACAGAGCGACGGCGAGACCGATTAGCCAGCCCCTCAGGTCGGCACCGCTGAGGAGTAAGCCACCAATCATGGCAAGGATTATCGTTCCTCCCGCCCCTGGCTCCCTCGGCACTTTGAAGATTTTCATTTTAACCTTCATAGCAACACCGAGAAGAGTACCGTTATGCGTTTAAAGGCCTTATGGGACAAAAATGGGGAGTAAAAAGCCGGGAAATCAGGCGAAGGTAACGCTCCTGTCCTTCAGCGAGCGGTTGAGCAGGTCGGCGTGTTCAAGGGTGACCTGGTACTCGGCGAGCTTCTCGAGCTTGAGCCCCTCGCCGTCGAGGAGTATCTTGTTGACGTAGACTTGTCCTCGTCGAAGCCAACGGTGTAGACGAAGAGGTCCTTCTTGCTCAGGTACTCCCTAATCTTCTCGTCCTTGAGGGCCTCGGCAAGACCTCCAGCGGCGAAAATCCTGACGTGGACGACGAAAGCCCCAGGGACGTCCTTCTCGGCAAGGAAGTGGCAGGTAACGCCCCCGCTGAGGGTTATGAAGGTCGCTTCGGTTGCGGTCGCTATGCTGGAGCAGATTATGTTCCTGCTGGCAACGACGGTAACTTTGTTGAGGCCAAGGTCAGCCAGGGCCTTTCCAACGAGCCTTCCTGTCAATGCCCTAAGGTAAATCTCCTCCTCAAAGGTCGTCTTCGCCATACCATCTTTCCCCGAATTTTTCGGGGAGAAATTGGCATTTTGATTACACAAAGGTGGATTTTTAGAGAACTGCCAAGGGAATGCTCTAATACATTCACTCTGACGGATCAGTTTGAAAGTTCGATATGTAAACTTATAAAGTTCGAAGACAATAACAAATGAGGTAATATCATGCTGAGCGATAAGATGCTCAAAGCTTTGAACGAACAGCTCAAGAGCTCTGTTGAGGAGCAATCGAAGAGGAAAGATCTAACAGGACCGTCTGAGCTTTAAAGGCCAAAAAGAAATAAAAAGGAGGCGGGTGGTTGCCATGGCCAGCGGCTGTGACTCGATTAGTAATAAAAGTGACATGCAACCCAGTGGTTCTTCTCGAACTCTATAAGTTCAGGCCTCCTGACAAAGCAGAGTCTTGTAGCCCTGGGACATCTCGGCGCATAGCGACAGCCCTGGAGAGAATAAACGGTTCCCTCCTCCTTTTCCGGCTCGATTCCTTTGAACTCCCACTTCACGTTCAAATCCGGCACACTCTCAAGAAGCATTCGGGTATAGGGGTGGAGCGGATTTTGGAAGACCTTCTCAGTGTCCCCCATCTCCACTATCGTTCCCCTGTACATAATAATCGTCGTGTCGCTGATGTAGTAGCCCAGAGCCAAATCGTGGGTAACGAAGAGAACCGAGGTCCCGTACTTGTCCCTGAAGTCGCCAAGTAAGTTTAGAACATCAATCCTCGTTGAAGCATCGAGCATCGAGACAATCTCGTCCGCAATGAGGAGCTTGGGCTTCAGCAGTAAAGCCCTCGCAATGAGAATCCTCTGGAGCTGGCCCCCGCTGAGCTGGTGCGGAAACTTGCCCAGCACCTCATCAGGGTTGAGGCCAATCTGACGCAGTGCATCCCTGACAAGCTCCTTCCTTTCATCCCGGCTCACATCGGTAAGATACGACTCAGAGATTAGGTCGAAGGCCCTGTCTACTGGGTGGAGGGGGTTGAAGCTGGCGAATGGATCCTGGAAGACAGCCTGAACCTGGCGGTAGTAGTTCTCCCTTAACTCCTTCTTGCTCATCTGAAGGATGTCCTTACCTTCGAAGAGAATCCTCCCGCTCGTTGGCTGGATCAAACGGAGAATCAACTTCCCAATCGTCGTTTTTCCACTACCACTCTCGCCGACAAGCGAGACAATCTCGCCCTTCTTGATGGTAAAGCTGACGTCATCAACCGCGCGAATCTCAAAGCCACCGATGAAACCTGAGGTGAAGATTTTGGTCAGATGCTCGACTTTTAAAAGTTCGCTCATTGGCTTTCACCCCCGAGGAGATGGCAGGCCGCGTAATGCTCGTTCCCAACCTTCACGAGCTTCGGCTCTTCGCTCGGGCACTTGTCGAGGGCGTAGGGACAGCGCGTGTAGAAGCGACAGCCCTTCGGCGGGTTGAGCAAACTAATCGGGTAGCCGGGAATCCCCTTGAGCTTCTGCTTCTTGTACTGCACCCCCATCCTCGGCAGGGAGTTTATAAGGAGCCGGGTGTAGGGGTGAGCCGGGTTGTTGATGACTTCCTCCGTCGAACCTATCTCGACGACTTTCCCAGCGTAGAGGATCATGACTCTGTCTGCAATCTTGTCGAGCAACGCCAGGTCGTGTGTGACGAAAATGATGGATTTTACAATGCCTTCTTTCATGAAGTGGTGGAGGAGCTCGATGACGACGCGCTGGGTTGTCACGTCTAAGGCAGAGGTGACCTCGTCCGCGATGAGTAAATCGGGGTTGAGGAGGGTCGAAACGACCATTGTGGCTCTCTGCCTCATTCCACCGCTCAGCTCGACGGGGTACATGTCAGCTACCTTCGGCGATAGTTTGACCATCGATAGCCTCTCACGGAGGAGCTTTTCAACCTCCTCCCTGTCGGTGTAGCCGTGCTCCTTAGCTAAGTCCCACACGATGTCCTTGATTTTCTTAGTCGGATTGAGGGCGTTCATCGCGTACTGGGGGATGATTGAGAGTTCTGTGTACCTGATTTTTTTGGATTCTTCCGGAGAGAGAGTCATGAGGTCTTTGCCCTTGAAGAGGGCTCTGCCACCCATGTGCACCATCGGGGGTTTTCTCAGGATGAGGGAGTGAACGAGTGTTGATTTTCCGCAACCGCTTTCGCCGGCTATTCCGAAGACTTCTCCTTCTTTAACCTCAAAGGAAACGCCGTCAACGGCCTTGACGTGGCCGAGGGGTGTTGAGTAGTAGATTTTAAGGTCTTCAACGGTGAGCATTGCCATTTCACTCCCTCCTGAGGCGCGGGTTGAAGACCTCCTCCAGCCCGATGTTCACGAAGTAGAGCCCCGTTATGAAGAGCGCTATTATGAGTCCCGGTGGAATCGCCCACCACCAGTACCCAAGGTTTATCGCGTTCCATAGAACCGCGTTCTGGAGGATTATGCCGAGGGAGATTCCTCTCGTTGGACCGAGGCCGATGAAATCCAAGCCTATCGCCGCTAAGATGGCACCTCCGAACTGCAGGATGAAGACCATGAAGACGTAGGACGTAATGTTCGGGAGTATCTCTCCGATGATTATCTTGAGGTCGCTCAGGCCGGCAAGTTTCGCCAGGTGCACGAACTCCCTGTTCTTGAGCGAGAGAGTTTGGGCCCTGATTGCCCTCGCAGTCCAGGGCCAGGCTGTGAGGCCGATTATAATGCTCTCTATAATCACGCCCCTGGTGGACATGTAGGCCGCTATAATTATGAGCAGGGCCATCGTTGGTATTACCAGCATTATGTTCGTGATCATCATGAGTATCTCGTCCGTCCAGCCTCCCCTGTAACCTGCGAGGAATCCTATTGTCAGACCCACGAACGTCGCGATTCCCCCTCCTATGAGGCCAACTATAAGGGAGTTTCTGAGGCCGTAGACAACCTGTGCGTAGAGGTCCCTGCCAAAGCTGTCGGTTCCGAGGTAGTGGGTAACGTTTATCTCCCTTCCAGGGGCGTAGATGACGTCGTGACTCATGGGAGGCAAGTTGGGCGTTGACCTCTTAAGCAGGAGCATCTTGTGAAGCTTGACAGGATAATAACCAAGCTGATCAAAGGGCGTTACTAAAGGACCTATAAGGGCGAAGAGTGCAAAGAACACTATGATGGCAACTCCAACTTTGAACTTCCTGTTTTTGAGGGCTATTCTGAGTTTCTCACTCTTCATTCACTCCCCCTCCGTGAAGGAGAATCTAACCCTCGGGTCTATGACCGCGTAGAGGAGGTCGATGATGAAGTTGGCCACGAGGACGCTTATGACTATCACCAAGAAACAGCCCTGAATGAGGAAGTAGTCCTGGTTGAGTATTCCTTGCATCAGGATGTAGCCTATTCCTGGATAAGAGAAGACTATCTCGGTCGTTAGAGCTCCCGCGACCATCGTTCCAAGCTGTAAAGCTAAACCAGTCACCTGCGGCAGGATTGCGTTCCTGAAGGCGTGCTTCATCAGGGTTTTTTCGCTTGCTCCAAGGGCCTCAAGGTAGCGAACGTAGTCCGCTTCTACCTCATAGATTATCATGTTGCGCATTCCAATTGCCCATCCCCCGAGCATTACAAGGAAGAGGCTCAGGAAGGGAAGAATCCAGTGCTTTAAGAAATCCACTATGAACTCGAGACTCAGGGACGGCATTATACCGTAGCTGTAGGCGCCCGAGATGGGGAGGAGGTCGAGCTTAGCGCCCAGAATGTAGGCCAGGACTATCGCGAACCAGAAGTATGGAGAAGCCGTGAGGAAGTAGAAGACTGGCATGAGGAATGAGTCCAGCTTTTTGTTCTTACCCGCGATTGCACCGAGCCAGTTTCCAACAATCCAGCTCAGGGTTATGGCGGGGAGAAGAATCGCAATATCATAGGGAAGGGCATCCTTTATTATATCCGCAACCGGTTTGGGATACATATACGTGCTTATTCCGAGGTCGCCGTGGAGAACTGCCTTCCAGAAGTTTATGTACTGAACCCAGAGGGGCTTATCCAGCCCAAAGGACTCCATGAAATAGCTGTACATGTATTTCGAAGCCTCGGGAAGGCTCGCAAACCGGGACATCATTATCGAGATGGGGTTTCCAGGCATGAGTCGTGGGATAAGCCAGTCTATCGTGACCGCCGAGAAGAACGTAAGGACGTAGACGAATGTTTTCCTGATGAGGTATCTCCTGATTCCGCTCAACACCGACACCTCCGGGAAATAAAAAGGAAAAGGCTCAACGGCGCCTCCTGTATAGGACTATTGGAACGAGGGAAAGTGCCACGAGCGCGGCAGGTCCGCAGAGGCCCTTATCCTTGCTTGTGGGACTCGGTGTGGTGCTTCCCTTGGCTGACTCAGTAGTCTTCGCTGGTGTGGTTGCCCCGCCACCCGCGGTGACCGGCTTTATCTTCAGGAGGACAAGAGCTCCTCCGAGCTGCCAGTAGTTGTGCCACGTTATCGGGTAGGCGTAGGGGTTCTTCTCGCTGGGCCAGTTGGTCCAGTGCGCGGGGCTTGCCTCATACCAGGCACCGTTGTAAATCAGCGGTATGTACGGGACTTCCTTGAGCCATATCTCCTGTAACTTGCGGTAGAGGGGTTTGGCCTCTTCCAGAGTCTTTGTCCTGGCTATCTCCGTAAGGAGCTCTGCAACTTCAGGGTTCTTGTAACGGCCCCAGTTGCCACCGTAAGTAGGTTCACCAGTTGGGGCAACGTTCGGGTCGAGAATCCAGTTGTAGAATGTCCAAGGAGTTATGGATATGAAGCTTCCGAAGTTGTTTATGGCCATGTCAAAGGTTCCCTTGGTTATGTCGTCCCAGTACTTGCCAAAGTCCGGGAACTTGGGGTCAACCCTTATCCCGACGGCCGCGAGCTGGTCGCTTATTATCCTCGCCATCTCCATCCAGTCTGTCCAGCCGTAGGGGACGATTATGGTAAACCTCATCGGCTTTCCATCCGGATACTCGCGGAAGCCGTCGCCGTTGACGTCCTTATAACCGAGCTTGTCGAGTATCTCGTTGGCCTTCTCTGGATCGTAGCTCCAGCCGTACTTCTTTATAAGGTCTTCTGCCTTTATCTTCTGGTGAGAAGGTAGCGGAAGCAGACCGCTCGGATCGGCTGGGAGAACTTGGTTCTGCGAGGCCCTCTGGGCTATCTCCTTCGGGTTTATGGCGTAGGCTATCGCCCTCCTGAAGTCTGGGTTGTTAAAGGGTGTTTTGTTATCGTTGAGGAAGAGGAGCGCGAGGTTAGCGGAGAGGTGGTAGGGTGGCTTGTCGTACCAGGTTACAATTTTGTACTTGCTCTTGACATCGGGAACGCCGGGGATGAAGAAGTTGCTCCAGTCAAGGTCGCCCTTAACGAGCATCGTGAGGGCAACGTTGTTGCTGTAAACTATGACGTAGACGATGTACTTCGGGGCAGGTTTTCCGAAGTACTTGATTCCCCACCAGTTGTCGTTCCTAACCCAGATGCACCTCATCTGGTCGGTCTTGTAGAGCTTGTACATGCCGGAACCGACGGGATTTTCGTTATTCGCGTAGTCCACAGGGTTGTCAATCTTCTCCCAGATGTGCTTGGGTATGATTGGAATCATGTAGAGCCAGTAGTTCCACTCCGTGTAGTGTGGGTCGCTGAAAACGAAGTCAACGGTTCTATCGTCAACGACCTTAACCTCCTTGAGCCATGACCAGATGTTCGAGAAGAAAACACCCTTGTGCTTCCTTGCTATTTCAAAGGTGAACTTGACGTCCTCCGCAGTGAGTGGCTTTCCGTCCTGCCACTTGAGGTCCTCTCTAAGCTTGACCTCGTAGGTGTTATCATTTATCCACTTGCCCTCTTCAGCGAGCCACGGTTTGAGCTGGTCCTTCAGCGGGTCATAGGTGAAAAGCGTTTCGTAGAGCAGGCCAACAGTTCCAGTCACTGGGGACGGGTTCAGGGGGTTGAAGTTGGTCGGTGGCGACCAGAGGCCTCCGCCAACGTAGAGTGTTTCGTTTCTCGGGAGTTCCTCAGCCTGCGCATAGCCCGCGAATCCACCGAGGCTCGAAACTATCAACACTGCCAGTAGCAAACCGAGGATTCGTCTCATGTGCACCACCCCAGACCCCGAGGGTCTGTGATTATAAAAACGCGATTCAAATTTATAAAACTTTGGGTCTTGCTATAAAATTGGGGCAAAAGTTATAAAAACTGGCAAACTTTATAAAGGATAGAAGGCAAAGATATGTGGGGGTTGATATATGCTACCAGAAGACTTTCTCTGGGGCGTATCCCAGTCCGGTTTTCAGTTCGAGATGGGCGACAAGCTCAGGAGGAACATTGACCCGAACACCGACTGGTGGAAGTGGGTTAGAGACCCATTCAACATAAAGCGGGAACTTGTGAGCGGTGATTTGCCTGAGGAGGGCATAAACAACTATGAACTCTATGTGAAGGACCACCTCTTGGCTAAAGACCTCGGCCTTAACGCTTACAGAATAGGGATAGAATGGAGCAGGATTTTTCCCTGGCCGACGTGGTTCGTGGACGTTGAGGTCGAACGGGACAGCTACGGACTCGTTAAGGACGTCAAAATAAATAAGAACACCCTTGAAGAGCTCGATGAGATTGCCAACCGGCAAGAGGTTGCCTACTACCGGCGCGTTATAGAGCACCTCCGGGAAATGGGTTTCAAGGTCATCGTAAACCTAAATCACTTCACGCTCCCCCTGTGGCTCCATGACCCTATACTGGCGAGGGAGAAAGCCCTTACCAACGGTAGAATTGGATGGGTCGGTCAGGAAAGCGTTGTGGAGTTTGCCAAGTACGCAGCTTACATCGCCAACGCACTGGGCGACCTCGTTGACATGTGGAGCACCTTCAACGAGCCGATGGTCGTGGTGGAACTCGGCTACCTCGCGCCTTATTCTGGCTTTCCTCCGGGAGTTATGAACCCCGAAGCGGCCAAACTGGCAATCTTGAACATGATAAACGCTCATGCCCTGGCCTATAAGATGATAAAGAAGTTTGACAGGGTGAAAGCCGACAAGGACTCCCGCTCTGAGGCAGAGGTGGGGATAATCTATAACAACATAGGCGTCGCCTATCCCCACGACCCCAATGACCCGAAGGACTTAAAAGCCGCGGAAAACGACAACTACTTCCACAGCGGGCTCTTCTTCGATGCAATCCACGAAGGCAAGCTCAACATTGAGTTCGATGGGGAGACCTTTGTCAAAGCCAAGCACCTCAAGGGCAATGACTGGATTGGCGTTAACTACTACACGAGGGAGGTCGTCAGGTATTCCGAGCCCAAGTTCCCGAGTATACCACTGATAACCTTCAGGGGAGTCCACGACCACGGCTACGCCTGCAGACCAGGGAGTTCCTCGGCTGATGGAAGACCCGTCAGCGATATCGGCTGGGAAATATACCCCGAGGGGATTTATGACTCGATAAAGGAAGCCAACAGATATGGGGTTCCTGTTTATGTAACCGAAAATGGAATCGCGGACTCAACGGATGCACTCAGGCCCTACTACATTGCAAGCCACGTGGCGAAGATTGAAGAGGCCCATGAGGCTGGCTACGACGTGAGGGGCTACCTCTACTGGGCTCTCACGGACAACTACGAGTGGGCCCTCGGGTTCAGGATGAGGTTTGGTCTCTACAAGGTGGACCTTATAACCAAGGAGAGAACACCCAGGGAAGAAAGCGTAAAAGTTTATAGGAGTATCGTGGAGAACAACGGAGTGAGCAGGGAACTCAGGGAGAAGTTCGGACTCGGGTGAAAACGATGAAGACGATAGCCGTCGATGAAGACACGTGGGAGGCGATAAAGAAGCTGAAGGTCAGGCTTGAGGCCAGGTCATATGATGAGGTCCTAAAAAAGCTCATACAGGCATGGCACAGGGTTGAGCTTGACATGAAGGCCGAGAGCGTTAGCATAGACGACGAGGAGGCTGAACTCATACTTAATATAATCAAAAATATGAAGAAGGGAGGACAGGGTGATGAAGAGGCTCCCTGAGAGAGTCTCCTTTGACCCAGAGGCGTTCGTTGAGATAAACAGAAAGCGGAACAGGGACTTTCTGGAGTTTCTCCTGGCGGAGTTTCAGGTAGTGGTTTCCTTCTTTACCGTTCATCCGTATCTTCTTGGCAAAGCTTACCTTGGCAAAGACCTTGAAAACGAAGTTCGGGCCCTCGGTGAAGCTTACACCATAGTGTATCCGACGAAAGAACTTCTCCTGCGGGCCATAGAGATTGAGGCGAGACTTATAAAACGGAGTATTTTCCTATCTTTTGACGACATCCTCATAGGGGTAACGGCCATCGAGAACAACGCCCTTCTCGTGAGCTCTGAACCCTCCCGTTACAAACCCCTTGAAAAGTACGGGCTTAACGTAATGGGGCTCAATTCCTTCTTCGACGAACTCCGGGAGCTCGCAAGGGAGGAAGCTGCCAAGTGGGAAGTTAGACCCTCAGAGGTGTCCTCTCCAGAACGAGAATAAACGCTATCCTCGGGAAGAGCCAGCGGAGGCCTTTCGCCCTAAAGCCCCTCTCCTCGAACTCCTCCCTAAGTTCCTCCGGCGAGGGGAAGGCATCTATCGAGCTGACGAGGTGCTCGTAGGCTTTCTCGTTGCCCGTCGTCAGCTTCCCGATGATGGGAACCACAGTTCTCGTGTAGAGCCAAGCTATCTTCCCAGGAGCGATGGGCTTTTTTGAGAACTCAAGGATTAGGAGCTTTCCTCCGGGCTTCAGAACTCGGTGGAGTTCCTTTATTGCCTGCTCTCTCTCGGAAAAGTTCCCTATGCCGAATGCGATGCTAACAACATCGAAACCCTCATCGGGATAGGGCATGTCCTCAGCGGTTCCAACGCTCAGCTTCGCGAAAGGGAACCCCACCGTCGTCATGCGCTGGGGGCCGGAGCTTGCAGTCCTCAGTGGTGACTTCCTCTTCGTCCGCGCGCTGAGGATTATAGCCAAAAAGAAGGCTGAGATGGTGGACTACGTTGCCAAAGTCGTTGAGGATATGGTCAAAGGCGAAATCCTTCAGGAAGCCGTGCGCGGGAGCATTCACCTTGACCTCGAAGATAATAGATGGAAAAACTGGTCGGCTTTTCGGTGCCGCCTTTGCGCTTCCCCCATACTACCTCGAAAAGCCCTACTGGATGGAGCTCGACAAAGCCGGAACGCTCGTCGGAAGGGCGTTCCAGATAATTGACGACGTTCTCGATTACTTCCCCGGAACCGGGAAGGACCGCTTCAAGGATTTGCTCAACGGAAAGGCGACCCTCCCGCTAATCCTCTACACCGAGCGCTACGGTTCCTCCCTCGTCGAGAGAATCCTCAAGAACCCGAGCGAAGAGAACCTGCTCGAGCTCTTCGAGAGAATAGTGAGTGCGGGTGTGTTTGAGGAATCTCTTAAAATAGCCAGAGAATACGTGAAAGAGGCGCTGAAGCTCATCGAAGACCTTCCTTTTGATGGAAGTGATGTTGTGAGGCTTGTTTCCGGATACTTTGAGAACGTCTTCGAAAGGGTTAACGTTCCTGGGGGGCTAGCCTATCATGTTTCACAAAAATAATGGACATTTGGCTAAATACCTTTCGGGAATGAACGAAAAACTTTAAAAAGGTTCGTTAGACAAACCGAATGGATTTTAATCCGACTGGGGGGTCAGTCATGATTGGCCTTCTCGCGACCTTAGCGTTCACGGTCCCTCTCATCGGTGGGTTAATCCTCTTCAGGCTCGACGAGAGAAAAGCAGACGTGGTAATGCTTACCTCATTCATAACGGCGATGTTCCTTCAGCTCGGCGTTGCCGTCATTTACCTCCTCGGCCACGAAGAGATGATTCACATCACTTATCTCGAAAGCACCCAGTTCGGTGAGGTTTATGGGATAGTAATAGACCCCATGAGCGTTTTGATAGGCACGGTCGTTGCAGTTGCTGGCTTCATATTCATGTTCTACGGCGTCGAGTACATGAGCGAGAGAAACGTCGGCCATCCCGGAGGAAAGGGAAGGGGCCTCTTCTACGCCTGGATGACGCTCTTTGAAGGTGCCACCCTCGGCTTCATATACTCCTCGACCTTCCTCGGCCTGCTCATCTTCTTCGAGCTGATGGGTCTTGCCTGCTGGGGTGTCGTGAGCTTCTACAACACTCCCGCAGGCAGGAGGGCCGGCTTCAAGGCCTTCATAATCCCGAACGTAGGTGCAATGATAGGCTTCTACACGGCAATCTACATCGGCCTCACCCAGCTCCACGATTTAAGTTTGTTCTCGCTCTCGAAGGTCTCGCCAGAGGTTAAGCCCTGGCTCTTCCTCGCTCTTCTCATAGCAGGCTACACCAAGAGCGCCCAGTTCCCGACCTACTCGTGGATTCCCGATGCTATGGAGGCGCCGACTCCAGCGAGCGCTTTCCTCCACGGCGCGGCGATGGTTGAGATGGGCGTCTATCTCGTCGCGAGGGTTATTCAGTTCATAGGGCCCTTGCCAGTCTGGATTTTCTATTTCATGGCCGTGATGGTCTCGCTCACGCTCCTAATCCCGATACTTAACTATCCCGTTCAGAAGGACGCGAAGAGGCTTTTGGCATACTCGACGGTGGCAGAGGCGGGAATAATGTTCGTTGGCCTGACCTACGCCGTCCTCGGCCTGACCAGTAAAGCACCGGGCTTCGACGTCGGCCTCAAAGCCGCGATGTTCCAGCTGACAACCCACGCCTTCGTCAAGGGCCTTGCCTTCCTCACCGCTGGAACCTTCACGTACTCCCTTGGAACCCTCGACCTGAGGCGGATAAGCGGTCTCAGGCAAATTCTGCCGATAAACGGCCTCGCGTGGACGGTGGCACTCCTCGGTTTAGCGGGCCTTCCCCCGATGGGAATAGCCTTCAGCAAGGCCGAGCTGATAACGAACCTGAGCCTCCTCAGGGTCTCCGCTTTGGCCTGGCTCCCGATACTGATGGTGCTGGCTGATTCGGCCGTCTTCCTCTGGGTCGGCCTCAAATGGATAACGAGAAACGTCTTCGGTAGGCCCAGCGTCGAGAAAGCCCCAACCCACCCGATAATAACGGCCTCTCTGGTTACCCTCATCGTCCTGACGCTGGTCTCGGCTTACCTTGCCTACCCGCTCGTCGAGGAGATAACCTTCTACGGGGTGATACCATGAGCCTCTACGTCCTGGAGTTGGCCCTCGGACTGCTCTTCATTGCTTCGCTCGTTGGCCTCGCCTCAGGAAGACGCGCCTACTATGTTACCCTCCTCGCGTCCTTCCCGCTCCTAATGAGCGCCATTGAGGGGTTGAACGGTCTCTCAGGTGAGATAATCCCATTCCTCCCGACGACGATTAGAGTGGACTCCATCTCAGCCCTTTTCCTGCTCGTTACGGCTTTCATAACGCTGGCCCTCTCGCTCTACCTGCTCTCCTATGAGGTGAGGGGCAACGAGAAGTTTTTGGCGATGGCAACCAACATGGCGCTCCTATCTGTTGTCCTGTTCCTTGTAACTGACAACCTTGAAAGACTTACTCTCGCCTACGAGCTCTTTGCGGTGTTTACCGCGGTCATGGTGCTCGCCTCTGAAACGAGAGGTTCAAGAAAGGCCACATGGCGCTACCTCGTCCTCACGCAGGTCTTCGGAATAATCCCCCTCCTCATGGCGACTGGCTTGGCTTACGGCGCCGTTGGCGATTTGCACCACCTGACTTTCCACGGCCTTCGCGAGAACTTGGAGAACCTTCCTGTAAGGCCCGCGTTCCTCCTCGTCCTCTTCCTCTCGGCCTCACTCGTCAGGAGCGGGGCGTTCCCCTTCCATGTCTGGGTTCCGAGGGTCTACCGCTCGCTCCCGAGCCCATTCGTTCCTGTCTTCCTCCTCGGTGAGGCCCTTGGAGTTTACATGCTCCTCAGGGTTGCCCACTTTGTCCTCCCCGCTGGAGAGGCCTTGGGCTATGCAGTCGCCTTCCTCGGGACCTTAACGGCCTTCGCAACGCTCTACTCCTTCAGGGAAATCAGGCTCAAGCGCAAGTTCGCCTACCACAGCGTCATGGACGTTGGAATAGCCTACTTCGCCCTCGGTAGTTCCCTCGTTCTCAAGGGAAGTTTCCTCGGAACCGTTGCCCTCCTCGGAGCTTTGCTCCACGTCCTCTACCAGACCCTCTACAAGAGCGCATTCTTCTTTGGCCTCGGCGCGATAGAGCACTACGGTGAGGAGCCGAACATCTGCTCCATGAGGAAGCTCTTGAAGGGCCACGTTATAGCGCTCCTCGTTACAATCTCTGTCCTCTCAATGGCTGGAGTCCCACCCCTCTCGGCCTTCGTGAGCAAGTGGCTCATCTACACGGCTTCAATGGGCACGACCAACGTCCTCCTCTGGCTGATGGTCGTCACGGTGGCCTTCCTCGGAATATTCCCGCTGGCCTCGATAATCCAGGTCAGGAGGATAAACAGGCTCATCTGCAAGAGGGAAGTTGAGACGGAGGAAGTTCCCTTCCTGATAAGGGCCGTCACCGGAGCTGTCTCGCTCGTGAGCTTTCTCGTGGCCGTGTTCCCGTTTATCCTGCTCCCCTGGCTGACGGGTTCGCTCGAAGAACTCGGCTACCCCCTGCCCGAGAGTGCATCCCAGCTCTTCCTCGGAAGTCCGGGCTCTTTCATAGCACTCGTCACGCTTGTGGCAATGGCTTTCATCGGCTGGAAAATCGGAAAGATGCCAACCGAGCGCGTCAGCGAGCTACTCCTCATCTTCTACAACATGGGCGACATCCTCAGATTCACGGCTGACTACTTCCTCTTGGCAGGCAAGGACTTTTACCTCAAACGCATACTCCCCATCATAAAGGTCGTTCCGAGGCACGAGGTGCCCATCATTAAGGACTACGACGACGCGCTCGACTACCCCGTGAGGCACCTCGACGAGGCCATGTTCATGCCCCTTATAAGGGCCGTTGAAAGGCTCGCGCGCTGGGGCAAGAGCAGAAACCTCGACATGAACGCGCTCATGGGTGGCTTTGCCATAGCTATGGCCATCCTGATAATCCTCCTGGGGGTGTTCGCATGAACTTTGAGGCCGTGTTCCTGGACGTCCTCTACTTCGCGGCCGTCATCTACACGCTCGCCTTCGTCCTGTATGGAGTTCGGGCAATCAAAGGCCCCACGACCGCTGATATTATCCTCGCGGTGGACTGCCTCTCCTTCGACATGGCGGCGTTCATGGTTGTGCTGGGAATCTACTTCAAGTCCATAATGCTCGCGAGCGGTGCGATAATCCTCGCCCTGTGGGCCTTCATGCTGGACATCTACTACACCAAGTACGTCCTCTACGGGGAGGTGGAGGTATGATTATCGAGGACATCATCTTCGTCATCGGCTCGGTCGCGATACTCATCGGGGCCATCTACGACCTCATAGCGGCGATAGGCCTGCTCAGGTTTAACGACTTCTACATGAGAACCCACGCGGCCACCGTTGGGACGATTGGAGGAGCTGTGTTGCCAGTCTTCGGTGCGGGACTGGTGGCGCTCGTCTATCACCCCCTCGGCTCCCAGAGGTTCTTTATGGCTGGAATAGCGTTCACCGTCGGAGTGCTAATCCTGATTATAGCTCCCACGGGCTCCCACTCCCTCGTTTCAGCGGTTTACTTCGGAAGGGTCGGAAAGAAGCCTCCTCTTGTCGTTGACCAGCTCGAGGAGGACCTGCCAAAGAGGGAGGACGTTGCGGAGCTCGTCCGCGAGCATGAGGAGTTGCCAGGTGAGGAGGAAGAGCCAAAATTCACATTCAGGAGGCTGGTGAGATGATTGAGCTCCACCTGATAATCCTTGCGATAGTCGTTTCATTCGGCTTCGTCTTCAGCTACCTGGCAATGAAGGAGCACGACCTGCTAAAGGCCCTGGCTTTAAGCTCCGTCCAGTCAACCTTCTTCGCCCTCGGCTTCTACATCCTTGCGGCCCCTGACATAGTGCTGGCTTACCTCGCCATAGCGGTTGGAGCCTATACAGCCCTCGTAATCCTTGCCATAAGCAAAACGGAGCGCTACGAGGTGGGAGAATGAAGAGGGACGTTATTGTCGCTGTCTCGTTCCTGCTCGCGTTCCTGTTCATGGCTTACGCTCTAGTTTACGCCAACGTCCTCGGCCTCGGAGGAGCCGAGCTCAGGCCCCTCGGCGAGTTCTACCTGAGCCACTCCTTTGCCCACGAGGGCCTGACCAGCCACAGCCCAGAGGTGGTTACGGCGATAGTGTGGAATTACAGAGGCTTCGATACCCTCTTCGAGACCTTCGTCTTCTTCCTCGCGATTATGGGAGCCTTCAGCGTGCTGAGACTAACGGACGAGCAGGAGAAGCTCGTGAAGGAGCTCGAAGCGAGGGAACCACACAGGCAGATGGACCTAATCGTCAGGGCGATAACGAAGCTCGTCGTGATAATGATAGTGGCCATCTCGGCCTCGATAGCGCTCCACGGGCATCTAACGCCAGGAGGCGGCTTCCAGGGCGGTTCGGCAATGGCGGTCGCTTCGCTCCTCCTCTTCGCGGCCTTCTCCAAGTTCACCCTCGAGAGGAAGGGCCTCACGGTGAAGCACACGGTCTCAGCCTATGCCCTCGGCCTGGCCTTAATCCTCGCAACGGTTCTCGCCCCAGTCTTCCTCTACGGCGGTAAGGTGCTCGAAATAAACCTCCTGCCTGGCGAGATGGGCCTCTTCAACCTCGACGTCGGTGAGTACCTGGCGGTGACCTTCGGCTTCCTTACTGTGTTCCTCGTGCTCGGCGTTTCGGAGTGGATATTCAAGACCGTCCTCAGGGGGGAGGTGAATGATTGACCTTCTCCTGGCTTACATCACGCTGACGCTCTTCGGCATGGTACTCCTCGGAATCTACGGAGTCGTCACCCGCTCCAACCTGATTAAGAAAATCATCATGCTCAACATTATGGGCGACGCGGTGAACATGCTCTTCATCCTGATAGGCTACCGCATCGTTTTCCCGGTATTCCCGCCCATCTATGAGGAACACATAACTTTCGAGGAGTTCCTCAGCAGGGCAGTTGACCCTACCCCACAGGCGCTTGTTCTGACGGCGATAGTCATTGGGATGGCGATGAACATCCTGCTCGCTACATACGCGATACAGTTCTACCGCCTCCACGGAACGGTTGACGCCAGGGACATAGCCGAGATAATAGGAGGTGAGGGCGAATGAGGCTCAGATTTTCACCCGCAACGTTCTTCATAGTGCTCGCCACCTACCTGTTTTACACGGGCTCTGCAACCGAATACGACGTAGTTACTGGCTCAATAGTGGCGCTGGTAGTTTCCTTCCTCGTCGGCCACTGGCTCGTGAAGAACGACCTCAAGTTTTTCTCCCCGAAGAGGTGGCTCTACGCAGTCATATACTTCCTCCGCTACTTCTTCATCGAGGAGACCAAGACGCACATTGACGTCGCGAAGAGAGTCTTCACCCTCAAGGCCAACCCGGGCATCGTGAGGATTCCCCTTGAGGTGGAGAACGACTACGGAAAGGTCCTCGTTGCGAACTCGATAACCAACACGCCTGGAACGGTAGTGGTGGACATAAGCGACGACGGGAAATGGCTCTACGTCCACTGGATTGACGTTTCCACGCTCGACGAGAAGGAAGTGAAGGAGAACGTGGTTGCCTACTTCGAGGACTACGCGAAGAAAATCTTCGACTGAGGTGATAGCATGGAGGTCGGAATAGTCCCGATTATCCCACTCGGCTTTGCGTTCTTCCTTCCCTTCATAGCCTTCATAACGGGCAGGAGAAGGGGCGTTGTGATAGCCTATTCCTTGGTGGGCCTGTTGGCGACGTTCATATCCGCCCTGTGGCTGTTCAATGAGGTCTACTCCTCAAATGGGCCCTTGGTATATGCCTTGGGCAACTGGATAGCCCCAATCGGCATAGTCCTCGAAGTTGATTTAATGGGGGCAATCCTGGTTCTTTTAACGGCCTTCCTTTTCCTTATGGCGGGAATTTACGCCGTCGAGTATCTTTCGCACGACCACGGCATTGAGTTCTTCTATACCTCTCTCCTTGGCCTTGAGGCGGGACTCATTGGCCTGTTCATGACTGGAGATGCCTTCAACACCTTCGTCATGCTCGAGGTCACGGGAGCGAGCGCCTACGCCCTCGTGGGCTTTTACAGGAGCAGGAGCGAGGCGGTTGAAGGCGCCTTTAAGTACGGAATCAGCGGTGCAACGGCCACTACTCTCTACTTCCTCGCCCTCGGCTTCATCTACGCCTCCTTCGGAACCCTCAACATGGCCGACTTAAGCGCCAAGTTCCACGGGATTTCCTTCCCCGTAACCACTAAGCTCTTCGGTGAGCCAACGCTCGCCCTCGCGATTTTCTTCGCGCTGACACTCTCGATGGTCATCGTCAAGAGCGCAATCTTCCCAGGTCACTACTGGTTGCCATATGCGCACTCGGCCGCACCTTCGCCAGTTTCGGCGCTGCTGAGCGGACTCGTCGTCAGCGGAGGTGTTTACCTACTCGCGCGCTATCTTTACACGGTTTTCTATAGCCTCCCGTTCTGGAAAACTCTTTCGGTAGTTCTCCTAACCCTCGGAGCCGCTTCGGCCCTGCTATCCTCAATAATGATGGTGGTGCAGAAGGACGTGAAGAGGCTGGTGGCGTATTCGACGATACTCCACATGGGATACCTCGTAATGGCGCTTGGAGTAGGAACCCAGCTGGCGCTGACCGCTTTCCTCTACCACACCGTCAACCACGCGATAGCCAAGGGCATGCTCTTCCTCACGGTGGGAGCCTTCATACACCACGCGGGGACGAGAAAGATAGACGAACTCGCGGGGATTGGCAAAAAGATGCCCCTCACAACGGCGCTCTTCGCCCTCGCGACGCTCAGCCTCATCGGAGTTCCCCCGCTCAACGTCTTCTTCAGCAAGATGCTCATCTTCAACGCCCTCCTCCAGGTGAGCCCTCTCGTGGCTTCCGTCGTTGTAATAACGAGTGCAATAGCCGCGTGGGCCTACTTCCGGCTTTTCATAACCCTCTGGCGCGGAAAGCCGGTCGAGGGACATCATCACGGACATGACGAACACGAAGAGCCAGAGAGGCACGAGGTCCCACTCTTCGTGGCGGTGAACTTAGTCCTTGGAATCCTGGTGGTCATCCTCGGCGTTCTGGCCCCGGTAATAATTGACAAGTTCTTCCACCCGGCAGCTGTTCAGGCGATGGAGTGGCAGAGCTACTTTGACGCGGTGAAGAGGCTGGCGGAGGCAACTTTCTCGGCCCTCGGCTAACCTTTTTACGCACCTTTTCCAACTCCTTACCGGTGCCAGTGGATGGAAGTAGAGAAGTTCAAGTGGTCGGGCTTTGCCGGGGGTTTAATCTACTGGCTCTTCGTTGCATGGAGCGTAAGCCGAAACCCCTGGTTCTCCTTCTGGAGAAACGCACTGAGCGACCTCGGAGGGGCTAATGCGAACTCACCTTGGATTTACAACGCTGGCCTCGTGGTTACCTCGTTCTTTGTGATGGCCTTCGCGGTCTATCTGGTGTTAACCGCCCTAAACAAGCCCCAGACGGTTGGCGGTTCCTACGTGAGCGTTTCGGCGATTTTTCTGGCCCTAATCGGTGTGTTTCACGAGGGGACGAGGCCTCACGGCTTCGTCTCGACGTACTTCTTCGTCCAGTTCTTCCTGGGGGCCCTGATTTACGGCCTCGGCTCGGGGAGAAAAGTTAAGGTCGCCTCGCTCGTTCTCTTTGCCCTCGCGGTTATCGGGGCATTTTTCAAGTGGCCCTCAACTGCACTCTTGGAAACCTACGAGATTCTCCTCGTCATGGCCTTTACCCT
>NZ_JAMOQU010000080.1 GCF_027063845.1 Thermococcus sp. | reverse complement strand
ATGTGGAAATCAGCTCGAAGATTTCATGAACTCCTCAACGGCCTTCGCGGTTTCACGGTATGTCTTTCCCGCCAGTATGACGACGTAGTAGTTTGGATTGTACGGGTTCTTGAGCTTAGCTACAATGTAGCCCTTGCTCATAAGCTCGTCCTTGAGCTCGTTGACCTTGTCTGTACCGTAGACTTTCTCAAGAACCTCCCAGGCCTTGTTGCTAACCCACCCTCCGATTATCACGACGTTCTTGTCCTTCGGAAGACCGTTGTCGAGGATGTGGGTGTCGTTGACTATGAGAGAGTTTACGTCATTCGTCGCCGTTACGGCAGGCGCGGTAATCGAGACGCTCTTGGTGACGTACGTGCTCCTGACGAATCTGTACCCGAGGATTCCCGTTATTGCCCCGCCGTTTGAAGTTCTGTTGAAGACCGGGACGAGTTTGAGGTTCCATCCCTTGACGGGAATCTTAAGGGAGGAGCCCGAGCCGATGAACACCGGTGGGTATTCCGTTCCGTTGACGTGGAGGTAGAGCACGTATATGTCGTTCTCCGGCTGAATGTCCCAGACCCACTGGCCGCTGTAAACGTCGCCATCGCTGTACTGTTTGGCTTTTTTGTAGAACCAGTAGTCGTAGGTCACCATCTTGGCCTGGTTTATTCCCACGAAAAAGTCCGTCGGGGTAAGGAGGAAGACCTCTTTTGCACCACTTTTGAGAAGGTCATCAATGACAGTAGTTGGGTTTGAGGAGTACTCTTTGACCTCAAAGGTTCCGTTTCCGAGGACGTACATTAGGTAGTATGTGTCCTTGAGGAGGCTCGTAAGTTTTACGGTCCCATCTGGATAGTAGAGCTCAACAAGTGTCTTCAACTGTTTGGTGTCTATGTCTATAAAGTGAATCTTCCAGCTTCCCATTTTCACCCAGTCGCCGAGCGAGCTCGTGTTGCCGGTTGAGTGCCGGTAGTCGTAGAAGTACATGACATCTCTGCCCTCAACGGTTGTATAGACAACTTTGTAGTTGCCCCCAATGTCGAGTGGAGTAGTGTTCTCGTTGAAAAGTATTTCAATGCTCCTATCAAGGAACTCGGCTGCGTGCTTGGTGGAATTGTAGAACACTTTTGAAAAGTTGACTCTAAGCACAACGGTCTTCCCAACGGGTTCAGTACCAAGGTTCAGCCCCAGGTCGGGCATATCGTTGCTGGTCAGTACGTAAGTCTGATTTTCATCGGGTATGAGAATGCTGTGATATTCAACGGGCACGGTAACGGTCTTTGTGTACGTCTTGGTTTCAATTCCATTGAGCACCAAAAATGCCCCGAGCTTTGCGCCTGCTATGGCGTCTTCATTTATATGGAGGGGCATGTTGTTAACGACTTTGGTAGTCGGGAGAACGACTATTGTGTTAACCGAGTTGAACCCGGCACTTACCAAAGGCACAGCCAGAAGAATCCCGACCAAAAACACCATCATCGCAGTTTCAAGTCGCCTCATGGGCATCACCGTTTTTCATAGTGAATGTTAACCTTTATAACCCTTCTCGGTGAAGCGTTTTCTGCGATGATGAGTGAATCCAATGCTGACGGGATGATGAGCCCCGAACCTGAGCGCGAGGTGATGGAACTGGAAAAACTCCGGAAGAGTGTTGAAGAGCTTACAAAGCATATCGAAAAGCTGGAAGAGAGTAAAAAGCCCGACTCCCTCGGCTGGGACGACATAGCCCAGGAGATAGTCGGGGCGATAACCTTCGCCCTCCCCTTCATCTTCACGGAGGAGCTCTGGGACATAGCCAAGGACATCTCCATCGAGCGTTCTATGGCAATACTCTTCATGACCCTTGGCGTTGCGTACCTTTTCATAGCCAAATCGCAGATAGGAAACCTGAAGCGCGAGGAGCTCTTTCACGTGCCCAAGAGGCTCCTGACAGTCACCTTGATAGCCTACATGACGTCGGCCGTTCTGATATACCTCTACGGGATAAACAACCTCGCCGACTTCACGGCCATTCAGTACATCAACGCGACCATACTCGTGAGCACCTTCGCGGTTATAGGTGCGATAACGGTTGACATGGTGAGGTGAATGAAACTTGTAACCGGAAAGCGCTGGGAAGCATTTGCCGATAGTGCTGTTCTCTTCCCAGAGTACTCGAAGAACCGCGACGAGCTGGTTGACTTCGTGAACTCACTGAAGGGCGACGAGACCATCGTCACGGCCAGTTTAGAGCTGATAGACCTGATAGCGAACCGCTTTAGGAAGGGCGAGGAGAACGTTCTAATCTACTCGGACACCGGGGGAAGCATAACCCTCAAGGAGGTCTACGAGCTGAGGAAATACCTCAACTTTGACGTTCGTGGGGGCTTCTCGGGGGAAAGTGCCAGGGCGAGCGTCCTCTTCGTCGAGGGCAAGACCGACGCCAAGTTCTTCAAGGCCGTGTTTAAGAAGCTCTTCGAGTTCAGGGAGGGCCGAGAGGTCCCATACCAGTTCAGGTTTATAGAGCGCGTCTTTGAGCGCGACAACTTCGACCTCCTCAGACGGGAATCCGACGGGGTTTACCTCGCCGTTATCCCGAGCGAGGGCAACTCGGGGGTAATCAGAAACCTCGGAAACTTCCTAAAAGCCATGGAAGTCTTTGACTTCAGCGTTGAGAGGATTGGCGTTGCCATTGACATAGACGAGAGCAGGGAAAGCGCCCTCGCTTCGATAGCTGGGAAGCTCTCGGGCTTCGAGCACGGGACGACGGCGAGGGGCTACCTCGTCGGGGAAACCGAGGTAATTCCTCTCGTGATAGGTTTGCCCTTTGAGGACAAGCTGATAGAGTGGAAAAAACCGACGGTCGAGGACCTGATGCTTCACCTCATCGAGCGCGAGGGATTGCTCGATAAAATCAGACCGGGCATTAAGGCCCTAAACGAGAGCCTCGGGAGAAAGCTCAAGCCCAAGGAAGTGATGTACCTCGCTCTATCGGCCTACGGCCACTGGGGCAACCTCGAGGGCTTCTACGAACTCTTTGTGATGCGCTCCCGCTTTAAAAACCTCAAGGCGGTTCTGAGGGAGGCTGGGCTTATGGAGGGACTTAGATACCTCGCGTTTTCAGAGCGCTGAACTTTTAAGTTCTCTTCCCAACCCCCTTCGGTGATAAAGGTGAAGCTCGTCTCATTCGACGTCTGGAACACCCTCCTCGACATAGAGGTCATGCTCGACGCTTTTGCGGTGGAACTGACGAAGCTCATGGGGGCATGCATCCTCGACGTTGTCGAGGGAATACTCCTGACGCGCGACAGGATAAAGGCCATACGCGCCAGAGGGGAAGGCGACCCGAGAAGGACTTTAGAGGAGAGCCAGGAGATGCTGGCCGGGCTCCTTGGAATAGACGTCGAGCTTGTAAAGCGGGCGGTTGCGAGGGCCGTCCTCGAAGTTGATGAAGATATCGTTCTCCCAGGAGCCAAAAAGGCTCTTGAAGGCGTCAAGCGGAAGGGCTTGAAGGTCACCGTCATGGGCAACGTGATGTTCTGGCCGGGTTCCTACACGAGGCTTCTCCTTGAGCGCTTCGGGCTCATGAACTACATCGACAAAACATTCTTCGCCGACGAGGTTCTCACTTACAAACCTCTGCCAGAGATGTTCAGGAAACCCCTGGAGACCTTCAACGTGGAGCCTGGGGAGGCTATACACATCGGCGACACGAAGGCGGAGGACTTTGAGGGAGCTCTAAAAGCGGGCCTCTGGGCGGTCTGGATTAATCCAGAGGCTGAAGGTGTGAGGAGAATCCACGAGAGGGGCTTCGAGGTGCCGAGCGTCGAGGGGATTCTGGAGGTTTTGGATATTCTTGGAGCCTAGAGTTCCTTCGATGAAGACACCAGGGATACGCCTTCCTCTTTGCATGCTTTACTAAAGTCTCTATCAAACGACACAATGGTATCAACACCATAGTACTCTGCTGTGGCAAGTATTAAGGCATCGTTTGGAAGCATACCATATGTTTTTGAAAGTCTGATTGCAATGGTGGAAACTTCGTAATTGACCTCCAAGAGGTCTGGAATAGCAAGCATGGGGAGAACCACTTTTTCAAATTCTTCAACTGCCACGGAAACTCTATCCGGATTCTTCTTGGCGCTCCAGTACGACCCGACTTTTATCCGTATAAAGTGATACATAACCTCACTGAAGACAACGTCGTTGATGAAAACTCTAAAGTTTGAGTGGTAGAGTTTCCTAAGGATTTCCTTGGCTTCATTGTCTCCTTTCAAAGCCTCAACAAATACATTACTGTCCACCAGAAAGCTCCTCATAAAGCTCTGCCTCCAGCTCTCTCCAGCTCTTGGAGGTTTTTAGGTATCCAAAGGCTCTATCAAGAACCGCATCAACGTTTGCCCTGGCTTCGGCTCGAATCTTGTCCATTTTAACCCGCCATTCCGCGTTGGTCCCCATCTTTCCAGCTATGTTTTCCATCGTCTCACCTAATAATTACTCGGGGCTCCCTCATAAAAAGATTTACTGGTATGGCTTTCCAGAACTCATAGAAGGAGCTTTGCCTCCACGTAATTTTTGGCGGCGTAGTACTGCTTCTCGTCCGCCGTCAGGAGTTCAGCTTTCAGAGCCTCCGCCAAGGCTATGTAGAGTGCATCGTAGATTGTTATGTTCTCCTTCAGCGCTATCTCAAGTCCCCTCCCGAAGAAGTTCTGGGCTTCAAACGTGAGCATGCCGCTTCCAATAAGTTTAAGAACCGCTATGAGAGTCTTGCCGGTTTCTTCGGCGATTCTACTTCTTCTGATGGCCTTCCATATGGCGTTCATGCTCTCAACGAGGGCATAGTCCAGCGTCGCTGTGTTTGAATCGAGCTCAATCTCGTCCCAGCCCGGTTCTTTAAGAACCACTTTAACGAGAACTGAGGCATCAACGACTATCACGGTCCTCCCTCACGGACTTCGCTGCAAAGCCCCTCTCAACTGAAACAGGAGTGCGTTTGAGTATCTC
>NZ_JAMOQU010000079.1 GCF_027063845.1 Thermococcus sp. | reverse complement strand
GAGCTCGCCAAGGCTAAGGGCTACGAGATAGACACCACCGACGGGACGAAGATACTCTTCCCAGACGGCTGGGTTCTCGTGAGGGCGAGCGGAACCGAGCCGATAATAAGGGTCTTCAGCGAGGCCAGGAGCGAGGAGAAGGCTAAAGAATATCTTGAGCTCGGGTTGAAGCTCTTGGAGGAGGCAATTTAGTAACTTAGTAACAGGGTTTGATTTCTTTTTCTCTCTTAAACCGCGAAGTTCTGATTCAGCTGAACGCAAGACCAAAAAGGGGAAGGAGTTCAGAGATAACCTCTGTCCTCTTCCTCCGGAGCTGGGGGCATTGTCTGCTCGAGCATCGCCCTCTGCATCTCCTGAACCTTCTGCAGTATCTCTTCGGTTTCTTTGGCGCGCTCCTCGAGGGCGGTCATGTCGAGCTCTATTCCGAGTATCTTCGTGACCGCTGTCAGGACGGCCTTGGCGGCCTTAGCGTCAACGATGTAGCCGAGGCTCTCGCCGAGTATGCTTATACCGTACATCGAGCGGAGCTTGCCCATGCCGAGGAGAAGGCCGGCCGCTCCTACTATCGCTCCTCCCTCGTCCTCTCTCCAGACCACCTCGACGGAGCAGTCTTTGAGCTTCTCCTTGTAATAATCTACAAGCTCCTCGTGGGTTACCGCAGCTAAAACCCTCGGCTCACCCTGGAGCTCCGGCACCTGGTAGCCGCCCATCGTTATTATCTCCCTGACGCCGAGTTCCTGAACGAGGTCGAGCATCTTGCCGACCACCTCATAGTGGCCGGGACTGTCCGTCGGTGGAACCTGCTGGTCACCGGTGATGATGATTAGGTCCCTTCCGTTCTCGTCGGGATTAACCCAGTAGTAGAACTCGTTCTTCATGAGCTCGACGATTGAGCCCTTCTTTATGATGACCTGGTGCATGAAGTGCGGTGAGTAAAGTTCGGCGAACTTTACCGCGTTGAGCTCCTGGATGAGGTGCTCCGCGGCGAGCTTTCCGACGAGGCCTATGCCGGGGAGGCCCTCTATGAACACCGGGTCCCTCAGCTGGGGCCTCTCAAGGAGGTAGATGGTAGTTTCCTTCATTTTCTCACCTCTATCCCAAGGACTTCCCTCTTCCACCTGCGCCTGTACTCACCGTAGGGGTCTTCCGGCGAGAAGCGCGGTGGGTGGGCTACCTTGGTCTTGGCCCCGCAGACCGGGCAGGTCTCTTTGAGGGTGTACCTGCCGCAGTTCGGGCACTTCCTTATGCGGAACTTCATGGTTACCTCCTCTTAATCTTCCTTATGCGCTTCTCCTTCCTTATGAGGGTCGCCTCTCCACCAGCTTCCTTTATGACGCGGAGGATTTCTTCGGCTATGCTCTCGAGAACCTCCTCTGCCTTGTAGTAGTCCGGGGCGGTTATGTCAATCCTGTAACGGGGAGCGCCCTGGTAGGTGAACTTGACGTCTATGTCCTTCTCCTCGTTGGCCCTGTCCCTGGCTCTAATCAGAGCCTCCTTGATTATCTCGACTCCGTTGGGCTTCGGAACGGTTATCTCGAACTCCGCATCGATGGTAACGGTCGGAATCTCGACGTAGGCCTCGATGATTGGCTTGAGCGCATCGAGCCACTCATCTGGAATGAGCCCCTTCAGAACCTCAATTCCGTTCTGGGCGGCGTCCTCGAATGCGGCGTAAACCTCGCCGTACTCCTCTTCGAGGGGAACCCAGACCTCTCTCCAGGCCGTCTCGAAGTCCTTACCTATCTTTTCAGCGGCCATCTTGAGAAGGTTCTCGGCCTTCTGGGCCCTCTTGTACTCCTGGAGCTTGGCCTTCCTCTGCTGCTGGTTTACCCTCTTGAGGCTCAGGTCTATGTGCCCCTTCTCGGGGTCAACGCGGATGACCTTGACGACTACCTTCTGGCCCTCCTTCACGTAGTCCCTGATGTTCTTGACCCAGGTTGGAGCCACCTCGCTTATGTGCATGAAGCCCTCCTTTCCGGGGTACTCATCAAGTATCAGGAACGCTCCGTACGGGTGAATGTTCTTGACGGTGGCGACGACGAACTCACCCTCTTCAGGATACTCTCTGGCCTTCCTTGGCATGAGAATCACCTCTCCTTTTTGTCCCGGGAAGTCTATGGAAAAGACCTTTTTAAGCTTGGTGGAAGTGGAGAAAAGCGAGTCGATTTAAAAGGAAAGATCTCAAGCCGGCTTGGCGCTCTGCTTTATAACCCTAAGAAGCTTTGCCTCCTCAGCGAGAACGCGGAACTTCTCCCTCTTGACCCGCTCAAGCTTGTGGGCAACTTTTTTCTTCTGGCGGGCCATCCTGACGAGCTTGGCCTCCTCAAGGATCAGGTATTCCTTCTGCTTCTTAACAACATCGAGCCTGCGCTTCAGCAACTTTATTCCCGACTCCATACGCTTTCACCTAAGGAACCATAACGGACTTGAGCCTTAAAAGGTTTTCGCTTAATGCCAATATTAAACTCGTCAATAGTCGAAGAGCGTGAGGATAAGGGGAAGGAGAAACGGAACGATAGCGGTCAGGATGAAACCGTGAACAAAAGCGACCAGCGCCACTTCTTTGCCTCCAAACCTTGCCATAATGGGAAGAGTTGTGTCCATCGTCGTCGCTCCCCCAATGACGATGGCCTTCTCCGGGTTGAGTTTTCGAATTGCAAGCGGATATAGCGTTATCGTCAGGATTTCTCTTAGAAGGTTTCCAAGGAAACCGACCGCACCGTAAACGGCAGAGTACTGGGTTATCAACGGGCCTGTCAGCGAGTACCATCCACAGCCAGCCCCTATGGCGAGGCCCCATCTCATCTCTATCCCGAGAACCAGCGCCGCCAGCAGTCCGCCAAGGATTGAGCCCGTCAGCGTTAAAAACGGCAGGAGAAGGGCCTTCCGTCCAACCTTTCTGAGCTCTCCAGTGCTGAAGCTCAAGCCAAGATCCACTCCAATCAGGAATATGAGGGCGTAGAGCATTATCTCGTAGGCGTTCCCGAAGTCTGGAGTGAAGAGGTGCCCCACAAGGATCCCTGCAACAAGCGACGCGAGAACGAGGTAAAGAAACATCACCCGACCACCTCCGCCAAGAAAAGGCTTCCAGCTATCGTCAGAACTGCAAAAACCGCAGAAACGCCGAGGAGCCAGAGACCGTTCACATGAACCTCACCAGTTTTAACTCCGAGGAAAAATATCATAGCGAGCAACGCAACACTCATAGGTGTTTCCATGCTCGGCCGTTTTCCAGCTTTCCTGAGGAAATAACCGAACAAAAGGCCCGCGATAAGGAATACAAAGATCATCATGATCCCCGTTATCCAGCAGCATTTAATAAAACTTTTGTCGAAACGCTGAAAACGTCGCCGTCCAAAAGGCAGATCCTTCTCTGAAACTCGTCGATCAGCCACCTGAAACGACGGGAATGACCTCCACGTAGTCCCCATCCCCAACAGGATCGTCCTCAAGGACCACCTTTCCGTTTACCCTCGCTATCGCGCTCTCCGTGTTGAAGCCAACCTCCCTGAGGACGTCGGCGACTTTCATTCCCCTTTTCCACTCGACTTCTTTTTCAATTCCCCTTCCAAGGACTTTCACCCTGATCATCCGGCTCACCCGCCCTTCCTGCTCTGGAGTGTTTATAAATCCAGTGGCGGTTTCGGATCATGCAAAGGTTTATAAAACGTCCCCTAAAAAACCCAACAGTCTCAGGAGTGGAGTTAATCAGGGGTGATGCTCATGGGAAGGACTGTTAAAGTTGGTTCGGCTGGAAGGTTCGGTCCAAGGTACGGTCTCAAGATCAGAAGGAGAGTAGCCGCCGTTGAAGCCAGGATGAAGCAGAAGCACGTCTGCCCGGTCTGCGGAAGGAAGGCCGTCAGGAGAATCAGTACGGGCATATGGCAGTGCCAGAAGTGCGGGGCAACTTTCGCCGGCGGTGCCTACCTGCCGACCACCCCTGCCGGAAAGGTCGCGAAGCGCGTTGTCGCTTCCAAGGCCTGATTCTCCCATTTTGGGGTGATATTATGGTCAAGGCCATATACCGCTGCGCCAAGTGCGGCCGGGAAGTTGAGCTCGATCTCGAAACGGCGAGGGAAGTCCGCTGCCCGTACTGCGGGAGCAAGATACTCTACAAACCCCGCCCGAGGGTAGCCAGAAGGGTCAAGGCCATCTAAAGCTCGATCTCGAGCTCTGGCTTTTCTAAAATCACCCTCCCGTCTGGAATAAGAGAAATCGAGAGTCCCTCGATTCTGACCCCTGCCCTCTTTGCCTCTCTCAAAAGCTTCGCGAGTTCCGGGTCGCCCTTCTCGTAGGGCCGGAACTTCTCAACCTTTGGCATCGCACCGATGAAAAAGATTATCGCGTCCTTTCCTGCTTTGACGAGCTCAATCATCTCTCTAACGTGCCTCTGTCCGCGAAGCGTCGGGCAGTCGGGATACATCGCGTATTCACCTTTCTCCCCTCCCCTAAGAACGGCGCTCTTCATCTCGCCGTAGAGCTCTCCACCGGGACACTCGAAGAGGTAGTCGAGGCGAGAATTTCCAACGCGAACTTCCTTCCGCTTTATCGAGCAGTTCTTCAGCCAGGGGACTAAACCGAGCTCAACCGCCCTTTCAAAGGCCTTCGCCTGGGTTCTCGTGTCCACTATCGCTCCCTTGCCTTCTAAATCCTCGAAGGCAATCAGGACGAAGTCCGTCTTTCCCCTGCTCTTAGGCGTGCAGAAGGCCTTTCGTCCTGGAATCAAGAACTCCTCAAGGCGACCGGTGTTGGTTAGAAGGGCCCTCCTGATTTCGCCGTTCACCTCGACCAGAGCCACGAAGCGGTTTAACCTTTTGACGAACCTGCAGGGAACCACGTTGAGCTTCATTAACACGGGCTTCATGGGGTTAGCTTAACCGAAAGGCGTTTTTAACCTTAGGGGAAGTTCAATGGGTGGTCCAATGATTCCAGAGGAGTTCATACGCTACGCCTTCGATGAGAGGGTCGAGGGGGTTCGGAAACTCGCCGAGGGGAAGTTCGGGCCCGAGGCGCTGATTGGTTTCACCAGGCACAACCCCTCTATAATAACCTGCGGGAAAGCCGGACCAAACGGCTCGATAAAGGGGAT
>NZ_JAMOQU010000078.1 GCF_027063845.1 Thermococcus sp. | reverse complement strand
CATCTTCAGCCCTCCAGACGGCCGAACATCTCCCTGTGCTCCTCGTCGCTTCTCCGCCTGATTTCCTCGAGGATTTTCCTGGCCTTCTCAAGGCTGAGCGAGACGACCTTTGAGACGCCGTTCCTCATCGTCACGCCGATAATCCTGTCGGCGTTGGCCATCATGACGTCGCGGTGGGTGATAACTATGAACTGGCTCTCCTGCGAGGCTTCCTTAATCAAATCAGCGACGCGCTTGACGTTTGCATCGTCGAGGTGTGCGTCTATCTCATCGAGGAGGTAGAAAGGAGCTGGTTTGTAGCGCTGTATCGCAAAGACGAAGGCCAGAGCGATTATCGCCTTCTCGCCACCGCTCATCGCCTCAATCCTCTTCACGTCCTTTCCAGCGGGCTTTGCCTCAATCTCAAGGCCACCCGCGAACGGGTCCTCTGGATTCTCGAGGATTAGTTTGGCCTCTCCTCCTGGAGAGAGCTTGGCGAAGAGCTCCGAGAAGTTCTTGGCTATGGCCTCGAGCGTCTGGAGGAACACCTGCTTCTTCTGGCCCTCTATTTCCTCGATGAACTCTTCTATGCTCTCCTTCTCGGCCAGAACCTGCTCGCGCTTGCTCTTGAGCTCGAGGTAGCGACGCTCAACGACCTCGAAGTCCTCGATGGCCTTCATGTTGACGGGCTCAAGGGCGCGTATCTCCTCCTCCATGCGCTCAATCTCTTCCCTGAGGGCTTCGAGCTCCAGCGGGATTTCCTTTATCGACTTAATCAGCTTCGCGTCGAAGTGCTTGAGCTCGGCCCTCTTTTCCTTGAGCGTCGTCTCGGCCTGCGCGAGCTTTATCTTGAGGGTGTTGGCCTCTATCCTGAGCTCCTGGAGCCTTGAGCTCAGCTCGTCCTTCTCCTTTCTCAGCTCAGCTATCTCCTTCCTCAGCCTCTCGCGCCTCTCGCGGAGCTCCTTCAGTTCGTCCTTCACGTTCTCCTCGGCCTTCTTCAGCTCCTCGAGCTCGGCTTCGAACCTCTTTATCGCCTCCTCGTTCTCCTTTATGTTGGCCTGGAGGGCGTTTATCCTATTGATTAAACCTTCGATTTCCTCTTCGAGGTCGGCCTTCCTCGGGAGCAGTTCCTCGTTTATCCTGCTCTCAAGGCTCTCGAGCTTGCTCTCGACCCTGCTGAGCTCCTCTTTGAGCTTCGCAATCTGCCCTTCCACTTCTCTAATTCTCGCGTTTAATTCTCTCGCCTCGGGGTTGTCGAGGGCCTTTCTGAGCTTCTCTCTCTTCTTCTCGAGCCTCTCAATCCTTCCGCGGAGCTTCGCTATTTCGCCCTTTGCCCCTTCGATTTTCGCAGTGAGGGTCTCTATGAGCTTCTCGCTCTCCTCGATTTCCTCCCTGAGCGATTTGTCCTCGGCCAAAAGCCTCTCCAGGTCGCGCTGGAGGACCTGTAAATCCTTCGACAGCTCGCTCTTCCTCATGCGGAGCTCGAAGAGAGTATTTTCTATCCCCTTCCTCTCGGCCTTCAGCGAGTTTACCTCTGCCTCAAGTGCCTCCTTCTCACGCTCAAGCCTCTCTACCTTTGCCTTAATCTCATCAACGTTGACCCCGAGCCTGCCCCTCGGCCTGTAATGACCGCCCGTTATTGCCCCACTCCTCTCGAGCAACTCACCGCCGAGGGTTACCATTCTGACCTTTCCTATGCCGATGCTCCTCGCTTCCTCCATGTCCTCGACGATGAGCGTGTCCCCGAGGGCGTAAGCGACGGCGTTCCTGAAGCGCGGGTCATAGCTCACAACGTCCATGGCAGGGATTCCGAGGGGAGGCTTCTCGCGCATCGAGCGGGGCTTTATCTTGTTGAGCGGGAGGAAGGTTAACCTTCCGAGCTTTTTCTCCTTGAGGAGTTTTATGGCTCTTTCAGCAACGCGGTCGTCCTCCACAACAACGTTATCATAGTTCCCACCGAGAGCCACCTCGACGGCTAACGCGTATCGTCTGTCCTTAACGGTTATCAGCTCGCCGAGCGTGCCGTATAAACCGGGAATGTTGCTCCTCTTAAGGAACTCCACAGCCCTGTTTCCGCGGACTTCCCTCTGCGCCTCGGCCTTTATGAGCTCTTCCTTGGTCTTGGCCAGCTCAGGTTCGAGCTTCCTGAGCTTTGCAGTCTTCTCCTCAAGTTCCTTCTCAAGCTTTCTGAGCCTCGCTTCCGCCTTCGAGAGCTTTCCTTCGACTTCCGAAAGCTCGGAGCGCTTCTCCTCAAGGGCCCTCTTGGTTTCATCAATCCTCTCGCGGAGGGCGTTCCTCTTGAGCTGGGCCTGCGTTATCCTCGTTCTGGCCCTCTCGATTTCCTCGCTGAACTTCTCAATCTCGCTCTCCTTGACGTAAAGGTTCTTCTTGGCCTCTTCAAGCTCCTCGACGACCTTGTCGAACTCCTCCCTCGCGAGGGAATAGCGCCTGTCAATCTCGCCGAGCTTCACGACGAGCTCGTTCCTGCTGGCCTCAAGCGTCTTTATATCGGCCAGGAGCTTCTCTCTCCTCTTCGACCAGCGCTTTATCGCGTTCCTGCTCTTTTCTATCTCCTCGCCGATTCTCTTGAGCTCGTCCTTTGCCTTCTTCAACCTCCGCTGGCTCTCCTCGATTTCCCCAGTGGCATTCTCGATGTTCCTCTTCGCCATCTCAATCTTCGACTTTACCTCGCTTATCTTTCTCGTAACCTCGAGTATCCCGTCCTCGCTCTTCTCCTCAAGTTCCCTCTCGACTTCGGCGAGCTCTTTCTCTTTCGCCACTATCTCCTTGGCGATTTCCTTCAGCTTGGCGTTGAGAGCGTTTACTTCGGCCTCTATCTCCCTGTCCCTCGTGCTCTCATCCTCAATAATCTTCTCAAGCCTCTTTATCTCGCCGAGGAGGAGAGTTACTCTGGCCTTCTCAACGCGCTCCTTCAGGTCGAGGTACCTTAGAGCGTCGTTTCGCTCCTTCTCAAGTTTGTCGAGCTGGGCTTTAACTTCCCTTATGAGCAAGTCAACGCGCGCGAGATTTTCTTCGGCCTGCTTGAGCTCCTTCAGGGCCCTCTCCTTCTTGGCGTCGTACTCCGCTATGCCCGAGATGTCGTCTATGATGAGCCTCCTCTCCGTTGGTGACATCTTGATGAACTTCGTTATATCCCCCTGGAGGACGATATTGTAGCCCTCGGGAGAAATCATCGCCGCGCTCAGGAGGTCTATTATCTCGCTCCTCGTGGCTCGCTTTCCGTTGAGCCAGTAGGTGCTCCTGCCGTCTTTGTAAACTCTCCTCTTGATTACGACCTCGTCCTCGTCAATCGGAAAGCCCCTATCCTCGTTGTTGAAATACATCGCGACCTCGGCGTACTTTGCTGGAGGCTCACCCTTCGAACCTGCAAAGATTAAGTCGCTTATCCTGCTGGCTCGCATCGCCTTGGCCGAGAGTCCACCGAGAACGAAGAGAACCGCGTCGCCGATGTTGCTCTTTCCAGAACCGTTGGCACCGACTATGGCAGTAAAACCCCTTGCGAGCGGAACGACGACCTTTTTGTTACCGTAGGATTTGAAGCCCTTCATTTCTATCTTCTCAATGTAAGGCATAGCTCACACCTAAGTGGAGAAGAGGAACGGGTGATATATAAACCTCACTCAACGATTCTCTTTAGCATCGCGAGAACCCGCTCATCAACGCCGTCGCTGACGGTTACGTAGAAGTTTGAGTTGGAAAGAAGGGTCATGTCCCTAAGCTTTCCTACGAAGCGGAGGGTTCTCTCAAGTCCGTTTTCGAGCAGGAGGTATTCAAAGGCGTCGAGGATTACGTTCCTGGCGCCTTTGGAAAGTGAGTCCCAGACCCTTTGCTCGATGACGTAGAGGTTTGTGGGCTCAACCGCTTGGGGATGCCTAACCCTGGTGACCCAGATGTGCACAACGTCCGAATCTGGAACCTCGCCCGGCATTTTCCTAGTTATCAGAACTTTCCTCTCTGGAAGGGCTCTCAGCACTGTTGGAAGAACCCTGTAATCCAAAACCTTCTGGGGTCCTCCGCGAATTTTCCCCTTCAGGAACATGTGGCATCACTTCTCAATGAACGTCTCAATGAATGATGGAACACATTGGAACGGCTGTGTTGATTCATTGGCACTTATGAGTGTTTCCTTATAAATTTTACTGATGCAACAAATAAGCTTCGAGTTTTAAAGAAAAGGAAAAACGGTGCAATCGTCGCTTTTTGGAAGTTCATTCTTTCCTCTCGCAGAGTTCGAGAAGCACACCGGTTACTGCCTTCGGGTGGACGAAGGCTATCTTCGCTCCGCCGGCACCTATCCTCGGCTCCTCGTCTATGAGTCTGTAACCCTTCTCCTTCAGCTCCTTGAGGTGCTCCTCGATGTTCGTAACGCCCAAAGCGATGTGATGTATCCCCTCGCCGCGCTTGGCTATGAACTTTGCTATCGGCGAGTCCTCGGCCGTGGGTTCCAAAAGCTCAATCCTGCTCTCGCCGATGTGGATTATCGCGGTTCTAACCTTCTGGTCGGGCACTTCCTCGATTTCCTCAACCTTGAGGCCGAGGCCCTCCCAGACCTTTATGGCCTCCTCCAGGTTCTTAACGGCTATACCAACGTGGTCTATCTTCTTGAACATGCAATCACCTCCAGAGGTCCTCCTTAAGCTTCTCCATCACGATTTGAGAGGCCGAATATGGGTCGAGCTTCCTCTCAACGACCTCTTCGATGAGTTCCTTCGCTTCTCCCTTCGCGAGCCTCTCCTCCACCTTGCTCGCTATCGTCGAGGCGATAATCGTCTTCACTTCCTCCCTCGCGCGGAAGGCCCTCCTCTCCCTCAGCCTTCCGCTCTCCTCCATGTGCTTCCTGTGGGCTTTTATCGCCTCCCAGAGGGGCCTGACGCCCTTGAGGGTAAAAGCTGTTGTCTCGACTATCGGGGGCTCCCAGCCGAGCTTTTTCCACTTGTCCCTCTCGAACTCCAAAGCCATCTTGAGCTCGAGGTAGACCATCTCAACGCCTTCCCTGTCGGCCTTGTTGATGGCGAATATGTCTGCAACCTCCATGAGGCCGGCCTTAATGGCCTGAACCTCGTCGCCGAGGCCCGGAACGGTTACGAGAACGAC
>NZ_JAMOQU010000077.1 GCF_027063845.1 Thermococcus sp. | reverse complement strand
CCAGTGCTGAGGAGGTTAGTTCTGCTGTTGAAGAGCAGACTGCTGCCACTGAGGAACTCGAGAGAGCAGCAAACGACCTCAAAAACATCGTGGCCCAATTACGCGACATCATCAGCAGATTCAAGCTGTGACTTTCGTTGTTTCCCTTTCCACTTTGAGGGGGTGAGAACGTGGACTGGGTAATGATTGCAGTCATTGCGGTCGTGGTGTTGCTCGGCATGGTGGTTACAGCGTACCTCATAACCAACGCGATAAGCAACCAGATGGGGGAGCTCTACGCGGCCCTGCTTGAGCGGGAGCTGAAGAGCGAGAGCCCCGCCCCGAAAAGGGAGGAGCCCAAGGCTGCCCCCCGAGAGGAGAAGAAGCAGATGAGCGTCTCGGGTGTTAACGAGGACGAGCTCATCAAGAAGCTCCGTCAGGTCATTGACGAGAAGGTTCAGCGCGTCCTCGACGAGGCCAGGCACAAGAAGGAGAGGCTCCTAATGCTCCTCGACGTTGCGAGGGGTTACACCCTCGGCTACATAAGCGAGGACGAGTACAACGCGTTCCTCATGAAGGTTCTTGCAGAACTCGACGAGTTCAAGAAGCTCTGGCTAGCACGCTTCCCGAGCCAAAAGGACAAGGAGAAGCTCAACCAGGTCATAGCCTACGTCGCAAGGACGAAGCTCCCAATTACCGTCAAGAGCAAGGACGGGAAGACCACCATCAAGCTCCCACCCGAGGAAGCACTTATAAGGATAACGAGTAGCATCAACAGTGCCGTGAGCATACTCGACGAGATGATATCCTCGCGCGGTGGAAACCCGGCCGTAACGCCCCTTGAGGTTAAGCTCTCCCAGGAGTGCGAGAAGCTCCGCGCGAAGGTTGAGAAGCTCGAAAGGCAGCTGGAGGAGTGCCAGGCCCTCACCTGAGGGCGGAAGGGATGGCCTATGGCGGTAACGGAAACGAGAGTCAAGGTAGCCATTATCTCGTCCTGGAAGGGCTCGGGCCGCGTCAGCTGGCGCGACGCCCTCGGGGTTATTCAGCACGACAGGCTTATTCTGAAGTATCTTCGCATGGGTGAGGTCGTCGGCGAGGACAACTTCCCATTCTCAACGCTCAGCGATTTGGCCGTCAACGTCCCCGACAACTACAAGCTCAACCCTGAGAAGGAGCACTTTGGATTGAAGTTCTACGTTCCCGGAAGGGGCGACCTCACGCTCATCCTGACGATTGGTGACAACCTCCTTATATATGATGAGAAGAAGTTCAAGGAGTTCGTCCACACGATTTTTGAAACCCTGATAAACGGAAAGGCCGTCAGGATACAGCTCGCAAGGATAAAGGGCGGAGCGATAAACATGGAGTCCAAGTGGCAGGACGGTTCGCTGAGAATAGTCTCCGTCAAGTCCGCCAAGAAGGGAAAAACCGAGAGGAACATCGTGGTTCTCGACCCCGACATGAGGCCCATCCCGATATTCTCTGATGTTGAGGACATGGACGTCGAGGAAGTTGACATGGACGGCAAGAAGGTTCAGGCGTGGAAGATAAAGCACTTCTACATCAACGAGACGGTAACGTCATACCTATACATCCCAGAGAAGAAGACGAGGCTCTTCATCCTGCGCTACCTCCTCAAGTACATACCCGGTTACTTCGAGTTCATCATGAAGGTCTCGAAGGAGTTCCCAACGCTCCAGGCGGAGTTCAAGGAAGTGATGGAGAAGGAGCTCAAGGAGCTTGAGAGCCTCGACGAGACGGAGAAGCAGATACTCATGGCGCTCTACTCCGGTCTGAACCCGCTTGAAATACACCAGTTCCTCGGCCTCAGCGAGAGGGAAATCGAAGAAATCTACGACAGGATGATAGACAAGGGGCTCCTCAAGATAGTCATGATAAGGAAGGTCGTTGACCTCACAAGGGAAGGAAGAAAAATAGTGAACAAACTAATCGAATACGGCCTCGTCTCTATGTGAACTTCCTCCAGAGTATCACCGCAACGGCGAGGAGAACCATGAACCCGGGCCCGCATATAGAGCTCTTCTGGCTTCCTTTCATGGCGCTGACGTCAATCACGTAGAAGGTTGAACTCGCCGTTCCGATTACCGCCTCGCTACCCCATACTGCTATGTCCCTGACATAGCCCGTGTTCGGGAGTTCCCCAAGGGTCTTTCCGTCCTCCGGGTTGATGGCGTACAGGTTGCCAACGCTGTAAATGTAGGTCGTCCCGTTCTCTGTCCTGCTCTGGAACCTACCCGTCCCGACCAGAAGAACTCCGTCGGTGTAGGCCAGGGTCTTAACGCGATAGGGGAACTTTCTCTCCCAGAGGGTCTTTCCTGAGGACATCTCAACGGCTACCAGAGTTCCGTTCCTGCCGTCGTAGCCTCCGATATAAGCGGTATCGTTGATTACAACTATGTCTTCGGTGTAGAAGAGGCTCTCGTTGAGGAGCACCTTTCCTGTGGATGAAACCACGTAGAGACGACCCTTTGAATTATTCCAACCGGTTCCAAGGACCGCGTTGCCTTTCCAGACCTCCATGTCCCGAACCCAGTGGCCGAGGCTGATGTTCCAGAGGAGCTTTCCTTCGGGGGATATTCCGTAGAGGGAACCGAACTGGAAGCTTCCGACGTAGCCCGATGGAAAGCCGGAGCTTGCGTAGATGATGCCGTTGCCAGTCCTAACGCGGGTAATCATGTCATCGAAGGTGATGTTCCATATACCGGTTAAGTTCCCACCAAGCTTCACAGCATAAACGTGACCCTTATAGGAGCGGGAGCCGTTGTACAGGAAGAAGTCCCCGTCGGCCACATAGACAACCCCGTCTGAAACCACGAAGTCATAGAGCTTGTTCACAACGTCGTAAAGCGACACTATGCGACCATTCTCGTCGAACTTGAGGAGGGCACCGAAACTGCCCGCAATAACCCCATCCCTTGTAGGAGAGAGTTTAACGGTGTACCCTGAGACGTTCTCCCAAAGTTTTGTGCCGTTTGTTGAGAAGGCAGAGAGCACTCCAAGGTAATAAACCTGGACAAGACCCGTTGAGTTCATGACTTGTCTGTAGGAGCAGGCGGCGTAGACAGCATCCTCCGTCAGGGCAACGGCCTCTATGCTCTTCTGGTACTTCACGTTATCGCAGACCGTCCCCTTCCACAGCACTGGGTCGGACGCTGAAACGCTTTCGAGCAGAAGAAACGCCAGCAAAGCCACCAAAATCACTGGAACGCTTCGCTTCATGGCTAATCCCCCAAAAGAGGTGGTGAAAAGCTTATATAAATCTTTGCAGTATCCACTATGGTGGAAGCGATGGACGAGGAGTTCGACCTTAGAGAGGCACTGGCAACGGGGGAAGGCATTCAGGAGGTCATAGCGAGGGCAACGGTCAACAAGGAGTTCCTCAAGAAGGTCATAGAACTCCTCGATGACGACCTGTGGACAGTTCAGAAGAACGCCCTCCGTGTCGTCGTCGAAGTCCTAAGTGACATGCCCGAGCTACACGACTCGCTGATAACCAAGCTCATGGTCATGCTCAGGAAGAGCGAGGCTGTTCCCCTCACCCAGGAGATAGCCAGGGCCTTCGGCGTTCTGGCCGAGATTGCACCGGACAAAGTGGCAAAAATAGTGCCGGTAATCTTCGCCAACTACCGCGTTGGAGACCCGAAGATAAAGGTGAACGCGACCTACGTCCTTGAGGAAATAATGCGCGTTAGACCCAGCTTGCTCGGCAACGTCTTTCGCGACATAGGCTTCATGCTGACCTCAAAGGAAACCTCCGACAAGCTCGCGGCGCTTAACTTTATTCTTGCGCTTAGTGAAAACGGGATAAAGTACGTGACCCCCTTCCTTCCAAAGCTCTTCGCTCTCCTCCACGACAAGAACGAGCTCGTGCGTGCGAGCGCCGTCGAGACGTTAGTTGCACTCGGCGAAACCAACGAAAAGCTCAGAAAGATAGTGATGTCGAAGCTTGAGGAGATAAAGGACGACCGAAGCGAACTCGTTCAGAAGAAGCTGAAAGAGGGGCTCTCAAGACTCATCATTCTCGACAGAGGTGTCTGAATCACCAGTTTCACCAAGCCTCTCTTGGAGGAGCGTCTTAAGGGCCTCCTTAAGCTTCTCGTTCTCCCGTCTTAGGCGCTCGTTCTCCTCCTTCAGCGACTCGGCCTCTGCCAGAAGTGACCTTATCTCGTTTAATGTCTTTTCGAACTTGGACTTGGGAATGAAATCGCTCTTGATAACCTCAATCGCCGAGAGAGCGTCCCTTGCACCGGTCAGGGTTACCAGCTCCTTCTCGATTGCCCGAATCTCCTTAAGCTTCTCCTCGTACTTACCAATCTTCTCGCTCAGGGCATCAACGCGCTTGGCCATCTCCTGGAACATCGCGAGCCTCTTCTTCAGCTCCTCCAGCTCGCGCTCCCGCTCGACGAGCTTCTTTCTTAACTTATCGTTCTCCCGCGCCAGACCCCTGAGCCGGACGTTCTCCTCAACGAGCTTCTCGTAGTGCTCCTGAAGCTCCTTAAGGGCCTTGGCAAGGTCAACACTTACACCGAGAACCTCCCGCTTGAGCTCTTCCCTCAGCTCCTCAACCCGCTCCTCAACGAGCTTCCTGAGGTGCTCATCGGCCTTCTTCCCATATGTCTCCTCAACACGTTTAAAGAGCTCAGCCGGAAGGCGGTCAAGCTTCTCCTCAAGCTCATTCATCCTCGGGACTATAGCCTCGACGCCCTCAAGGAAAAGCGTCCTCTGCTCCAGCTCTGAAATCCTGGCCTCAAGCTCCTTGAGCCGTTTGTCAACGGAGTAGCTGAGTTCCCTGTAAGAAGTACCGAGCTCCTCAAGCTTGCGATGGATGTTCTCTATTCTCTCACTCAGAAAGGAGCGCTCAATGCGGAGTTCCCGGATGACGGCCGCTATTGCTTCGAGGGCAAGAAGAGAGTAGTCACCGAGGGTTTCCGATTCGGGAATGGCGGATTTAACCTCGTCCCAATTACGCAGGGTCTTGAATTCCTCGATAACCTCGGAATGCCGGTCCCGAATGTAGTCCCAAGTCAGCCTGCCCTTCGATGACTTCTTAAGCATAACTACCGACCGTAAAAAAATAGTCCCGGTCTCTTAAATAGCTTTTGTGTAGGTGGTTACGAGAGAAGGTTAGTGGCCGGCGGCGTTCCCGGTTTCCC
>NZ_JAMOQU010000076.1 GCF_027063845.1 Thermococcus sp. | reverse complement strand
AAGTCGTCGGGGCGGTTTTCCCCGGCCTTCTCGCGCTTTTCCTCGTCGTCCACAGTGCCACCCCCTTGACGTTGTTCGTATAAGATTTTTGCAAAAGGGGTATTTAAGGTTTTGCATCTGTAAAGGTCGGGGTTGCGGGAGTTTAAACATAGAGTTGGGGGTGAGGGTTACGTGTCCTTCCTTGGCAAAACCGAGTTAAGAAAAGCTATAACCGAGTTATAAGGCGGGCGAAAAAAGAAGGGTCAGCAAACACCCAGGATGTCGCGGACGCTTGAGCTGATTGAGCCCCTCGCATACACGATGTCGCCGTCGTCGTAGAACTTGATGCTCATACCGTAGTCATTGTATAAGTATCTTCTGCATGTGAGGGGAACCTGAACCCTCGTCCTCCGCTTGTCAAAAGCTATGTCTTCTGCGAACTTCCTAAGCATAGTATCCATACCGCCGTACTTCTCGACTGCCTCCTCAAAGCGCTTAGCGACGCGCGGGTGCTCCTTCTTGAAGATTTCCCAGTTGCGCTTCCAGGTCCCGACGAGGGCGTTGATGTACTCTTCCTTGTCCTCAAACCTGTGCGGTATGATTCTCACCTTCTCCATCACGACCACCTCTATCACATTCTTCGTTCTCTCTTATGTTTAAACACATATATAAACCTTCCGTTTTTGAAACTTTTTTGCAACAAAGTTCTCGCGTCTGAGAGCGCCTCGGAGTCGCGTCAGAAACTCACGCGACATAACCGAGTTATCAACTGCTAAAACTAAGTTATCGTGGTGAAACTTGGGGCGTGGAATTATATGTAGTATATATGTAGCCCCCCAGGCAAAACCCGGTTGTGAGAAATTATAACCGGGTTATAAAGCGGGCGAAAAAAAGAAGGTTCAAAGGTGCTGGAGGAGGTGGATAAGAGTTGGGACCTCGCGGACTGGTAGGGCGAGGGCGTTGCGGTGGAGCTTCTGCCTAAATAATGCCTCCTTTTGGTTCGTCGCTGTCTCGACCTTGAGCTCGCGGTCGCGGGAGATGACCACCCACCTCATACGCCCACCTCCTCCGCTAGGGCGCGGTATGCCTCAGCCAGGTAGGCGCGCCCCCTCTGCGTCGCCGTGATGTCTTTTTTGTCCGCCGTGATGACGCTCGCCCAGTCCTTCCCGCCGAGGTCGTAGATTATCGCGATTGTGCCGTCGTCGAACCAGACCCGTGAGGTCCTCTTAAAGCGCTCAACTTTCGTGACCTTCATTGTCCATCACCTCCGACGAAGCGCTGAAGGGCCTTCTTAAAGGCCCATTCATCCACTTCTTTTAAGTTCTTCAGAACCTCCACAAACATATCCACCAACCATTCCTCAAACGCTGAGTTGTCCCAGTTGGTCATCTCGTCGTTAAGTATCGTTTTGCCGTCCTTCTCGATTTTGAAGCTCATTTTTGAAAACCACTCGTCCAGCTCGTCGGCTATGGTTATGACCAGCTTCATAACATCACCCCCGCGCGGTCAGCTTCCCTCGCGAGCGCCTCGTAGCGCCTGGTTTCTTCAACCTCCATATCAACGAGTAGGTCTTTCACCTCTGCCTCATCGAGCTCCCTGACCGTCTTGTCGAGCTCGGCCTCGGCGTCGTTTATCAGCGCCTTCGCGTCGCGGATGTTCTTTTTCAAAAACTGAAGTAGGCGCGGGAGCTCGGAGAGCGGGGCGCTTTCGAGCTCCTCGATGAGGCGCTCGGAGAGGTCGAGAAGCTGGTAGGCATCCACAAGGGCGTCCGTCACGCGCTCGACGCTCATGCTCTCACCTCACCAATCCTGTACTTTTCGACTTCTTCCCTCGTCCTGACAACCGCTATCATGTACCCAGGGTCTCCCGCACGGTTGCTCTGCTGTCTGATATACCACCTACCGTCTTTTCCCTTCACTGCGTACCTCTCCACGTCCACAGAAGCCCATCCGAGGTGTATTCTTTCCTTCGCCATTTTTCACCACCACCTTTGCGTTCTTCAAAATATATTAGCAGTTTAGACCTTAAAAATCTGCCGTTTTTACAACTTTTTTGCAACGGCACGTCGGGCAGTAGTAATCGCTCCGGCTCGCTCCCGAGCTCGGCCGGGGAATCCTTTATATACTCGTTTAAACAAAACATCATCGGGGTGGTGGGAATGACGGAGGTCGAGGTTCGTCAGGACAAGGTAATCGTGAAAGGACCGAAGCCGAAGCTCGCTCGGCAGGTCAAAATCAAGGACAAAGAGGGTGTGAGGCTCATCCGGAAGGCGTCGAAGTTCAACGACAGGGGCATCGCAGTATTTATCCCGTTCGGCTTCTACGAGCCGGGCGAGGAGCTGGAGGTTTTCCTCCTGCCGGGGCGCGTGGCCATCATCCGGCCCCGGAAAAAGGAAGGCTAACGCCTCTTCTTTCGCCGGCGCCTCTTAGTTATCCACTTTTCTCGCGGGACGAGCCGGCCCGTTTCCCTGTCCTCGATGAACTCCCTATCCAGCCAGTCGTGGAGCTCGCCGGCCAGGAATGCCTTCGGCCCAAGGAGAATGCCGAGCCAGAAGTTCGTGGCCCGGTCGTGGAAGTACTGCCGGTGCTTTTTGCCGGGAAAGAGCCGGTAGGGTGCGTCCTTGATGAGGTTCACGGGCTCGCAGTCGTCGCCGAGCACGAGCCGGTTAAGGGCTTTGTGGTAGCGGTGGGACGGCACGCTAATCACCACTTAGGGGATACGTTGTACAATATTATATAGGTTTCTCGGTGGCTCCGGCGAAAATGGTTTATACTTCGAGCGCCTAACTACGAACATCGGGGAGCGGTCGAGTAGGGGGTGGTGGCGTGAACCTGTACGATGAAGTCCAAAAGCTCATCTGGGAGTTTAACGACATCCGGGCCGAAAACGGGTGGTTCTCGGGAACAAAGGATATGAAGAACTACGTCCGCGCCCTATGGCTCAAGGAACATATAGATGAGATTAGACAGGCCGGCGAGGAGTTCCCGCCCGGGATGAAAGAGCGCGTTGAGGAGTTCTTGAGGCTGTGGAGGGACTGGGTGGCCGTGAATAAGCTCATTGACCGCTACCGCGACTTAATGAGAGAGGCCGACATTGGGCGCTATAAATTCACACCAGAAGACGTTGAGAAGCTCAAGGGTGCTATTGAGAGGCTTAAATCCGAGCTCCCGCAATTGAACTCTCTTGTAGAAGAGCTTGAGCGCCCCGTTGATAAAATCTTGACAGTTGTTAGGGCGAAGCGGGAACGGGGCCCGTTTATTCAGGACAATTGGACGCTTGAAATCGAGTGTTACTATGGCGGGAAGGCTGATATAATCCCCGTCAAAGTTACACCGTTCCCGTTTGAGCGGGCGAAGGGCGCGTATTCTATTAATTCGTGGACCCCGGAGAAAGACGCGGAGTATGACCAGCTCTCTTACCTCCGCACTCTGAACCGCTACGCTGAGAAGGTGCAGAAGCTCTGCCCGCTCATCGGCCCCGAACGGGCGAAGAGGTTGATACAAAACTTTTCGAAGCGCTACATTGAGCTTTATGAGGACTACTTAACGACGAGGGCGAGAATTCCGAGCGCCCACGTGGTTGGGCCGGCGAGGATGCCGAGCCAAGACCGGCTCGAAAAGCTCTGGCGGACTGAGCATAGGAAGCTGTCAGCGCTCGACGAGTTCATCAAGAACGCCTTTAAGAAGCTTGATAAATTGACAGAGGAGCTGAAGAAAGAGCAGGAAGCTCTGAAGCAGGGCGCCGTGAACAAAAAGGCCGTTGGCGAACTGGAGAGGTTAAAGGAAGAGTTGGCGATACTCGAAAAACGCCGTGAGATAATGAAGGAAGCGAACAAAATCATCCGCTCAAAGAAGCTCACGCCCGAAGAGAAGGAGAGGAAGCTTAAAGAGATTGGTGCATTTAAAGTTGCAGAGGCTGGCCACTTCTTCTTTTGGCCGGAGCCGGACGAGCTGGGCAGGATTGGTTTCCCCGACTTTGAGCTCCGCCGTGTTGGTGAAAAGATAAGGCGCCTCAAGGCCCGTATTGAGGAATTGGAGGAAAAAGAAGCGCAGGCCAAGGGCACGACGAGCGGTGTTCAGGTGTTGGCCGAGGGCGACGGCTGGAAAATCATTGCCAACCACGCCGACGATAGGCTCTGGGTGGTCTTTACGAGCGCCCCGCCGGCAGAGGTTAGGCGCGAGCTCAAGGCGCACGGGTTCCGCTGGTCGCCGAAGCGGAAGGCGTGGGTAAGGAAGCTGACTGACAACGCCATCGCCGACGCCCTCGAAATCATCGAGCGCACTATGAACGTGCCCGGCCTCTCGGAGAAGTTCAGCGAAGTCCGCCTTAACCCGCCGGAGCTCAAGGAGCCCTGGAACGAGGTATGGAAGAACGCCAGAAAGGCCCTTTATGACGCGGTGTACGAGGTAGTGCTCCACGAGACCGGGAAGCCCCCGCTGGACTGGAAGGCAGTCAAGGAATGGAACAGCGACACGCAGGCTGAAAAAACGTGGCTCGTCAAGACGGCGGTGGGCGACTTCGAGCTGACGATGAGGTTGGGGCAGTTACACGGCGCCTACATCACGTTGAGCGCAAGGGTGAACGGCGAGACCATCGAGCTCGACGGGGTTTGTGAGGTTGGTCGTGGAAAAGACCCGCGTAAGTACGTTCCCTGCGTCCACTCACTCGCCCGTGAGCTCACAAAGGAAGTTCTGGAGAGGCTGAGTCCGAAAAAGGTGGACTGGCGCGAGGAATTAATGAAGATAATTGACGAGAAGCTAAACAAGAGCCCAACGGTCTTCTCAATCTGGGACACGCTACCGGGGCTGGTGAGCAGGCTGGCCAGGATGGGTGCGGAGGTCTCGGCGGACGAGATATGTGAGTTCATAGAGCGCAAAAAGCTTGGGTGGTGCCTGTCGGGCGGAAAGCTCATCCTATTGAGGACCGACTACGATAAGTTGTGTAGGGACAGCAGGAGCCCCTACGACTGCCTGAAGAAGCTTAGGGAGCTCATGGCGCTCACGGCTATGGCGTGGAAGCTTTACAACGCTGGGAAGGTCGAGCCGGCCAAAGCCGTGCTTATACCGCTCGATATGGCCTGTGCCGACATAAAGCGTGGAAAAATCCCCAAGTGGCACGGCGCCAACCCACTCGACCGCGAGATACTCTACCTCGCCCAGTACCTCTCCAACTTCACGTGGAAGGACGCCAATATGCCGGACTTCTGCAAATACGTTGACTACCTGACGAGCGGGCTGGGCGTTAAGTCAAAGGCCGGCACCGAGGCGGAAAAGCGCCTTGCGCTTGAGGAAGAGGCCAGGAAGCTAATCAAGGAATACGAAGAGCTCCGCAAGAACCTGCCGGAAAAGCTCCCTTGGAAGCTAAGCACGACCATTAAGAACTCGCTAAAGGTGAAGGTGCGCGTGCTTGGGAGGATGATAGGCAACCCGCGCGTGAGCGACGAGGAGCTCAAGGAGCAGATGGAAGACGTGCGGGAGACGCTCAACAGAGTAAAGGCTGAG
>NZ_JAMOQU010000075.1 GCF_027063845.1 Thermococcus sp. | reverse complement strand
GAGGAATCACCAGCTTTTGGTGAAGCTTTTTCCAAAAGCTTCTGAGGTAAGGTTTATAAGAGGACTTTCAAAGCACGACCGAGGCGAGAGATGTGGAGCGCGAGGTAACCGATGAGAAGCTCCAGAAGTATTTTAGAATCACCGAAGAGGCCCTCAAGCGACTTGAGGTAGCCGTTCACGAGAAGAGCCTTCTCCACGCGGTCGCAAGGGACTTTCTCACAATGGCAAAGAGCTATTTTGAAGACGCAAGGTACTACTACGAGAAGGGCGACTACGTTACAGCATTTGCAGCTCTAAACTACGCGCACGGCTTCATAGATGCCGGCGTGAGGCTCGGCGTGTTTAAGGGTGAAGACGACAGGCTTTTTGCCTTCGGGTGAGGTGAGCGAGATGGGAGACTATCTGGTGGTTCTCGAGGCGCCTATTATCGTGAGGGACGTTGAGACGAGCGAGGACGCGATAAACGTGGCTGTGAGTAAGGTAACGAAGGCACTCAACAGGGAGAAGCTTGACTTCGTCCGCGTTGAGCTCGGCTACTCCCAGTGTCCCGTCTGCGGGGCGCACTTCGAGAGCGCCTTCGTAATCGGAAACGTAGGCCTCGTCGGCATGTATCTAACGCTCAAGGTCTACAACGCTCAGACGATAGAGCACGCCGAGAGGATAGCCAAGGCGGTTGTCGGCAAGGCCCTCAAGAAGGTCCCCCTCAAGGTCTACGAGATTCGGGAGCTTGAGGAAGACGAGGAAGACGGCATCGAGGCCGAGCTCTGAGTTAAGTTAATTTTTTAAACACCCTCCCATCAAAGCCTCACATAACCTCTGGAGGTTTTGCCATGACGAAGTTCATCTTTGTTACGGGTGGTGTCGTCAGCGGTCTCGGGAAAGGAATCACCAGCGCTTCTCTCGGCATGCTCATGAAGGCTCGCGGTTTTAGAACGACGAACATCAAGATTGACCCCTACCTCAACTACGATGCAGGGACGATGAACCCCTACCAGCACGGCGAGGTTTTCGTTCTCGACGACGGCGGTGAGGTTGACCTCGACCTCGGAAACTACGAGCGCTTTCTCGACACGAGTCTGAGCTTCGACCACAACATAACCACGGGAAAGGTCTACTCGGCCGTCATCGAGAAGGAGAGAAAGGGTGAATACCTCGGCGCGACGGTTCAGGTGATTCCGCACATCACCAACGAGATAAAGGAGCGCATAAGGAGAATCGCGAGGGACTACGACGTCGTTATCGTTGAAATCGGCGGAACGGTGGGAGACATCGAGGGAATGCCCTTCCTCGAAGCCGCGAGGCAGATGCAACTTGAGGAAGGAAGGGAGAACGTCGCCTTCGTCCACGTTACGTATGTCCCCAAGCTCAAGGTGGTCGGCGAGCAGAAGACAAAGCCCACCCAGCACAGCGTCAAGGAGCTTCGCTCGCTCGGAATCCAGCCCGATGCGATAGTCGCTCGCTCCGAGGAGCCCCTTGAGGAGAGTGCGAGGAGGAAGATAAGCCTCTTCACCAACGTCCCCGAGGAGGCTGTAATCAGTGCCTACGACGTCGAGGACACCTACGAAGTGCCCTTGATGCTCGAAAAGGAGGGGCTCGCGAGGTACCTCGTGAAAAGGCTTGGCCTTCCCGGGAGGGAGCCCGACCTTGAGAAGTGGCTCGAGATGGTGGAGAAGTACAAGGGCCTTGATAAGGAGGTCGAGATTGCAATAGTCGGGAAGTACGTCAAGCTGGCGGATTCCTACCTCAGCATTAAGGAAGCTTTAAAGCACTCAAGCGTGGCAAACGATGTCAAAGTTAGAATCAGGTGGATAGAGGCCGAGGACGTCGAGAGGAAGGGCGTTAAGCTCCTCGAGGGCGTTGACGGCATAATCGTCCCCGGGGGCTTCGGAGCGCGCGGAAGCGAGGGCAAGATGATGGCGATACGCTACGCGAGGGAGAACGACATTCCTTTCCTTGGAATCTGCTTCGGCTTCCAGCTGACGGTCGTTGAGTTCGCCCGCAACGTCCTCGGGCTCAAGGGGGCTCACTCGACGGAGATAGACCCGCAGACCCCCTACCCCGTCGTTGACCTGATGCCGGAGCAGAGGGATTTGGACAGGCTCGGCGGGACGATGAGGCTTGGCGCTTACCCGGTTCACATAAAGCCGAACACCCTCGCAAAGAGACTCTACGGCAGGGAGATAGTCTACGAGAGGCACAGGCACCGCTGGGAGGTCAACCCCGACTACATCGAGAAGTTCGAGAGTGCTGGCCTCGTCTTCAGCGGGATAGCGGGCGACGACGAGAGGAGGATGGAGATACTCGAGTTGCCCGACCACAGCTACTTCATAGCGACCCAGTTCCATCCGGAGTTCAAGTCGAGGCCCATGAACCCGGCGCCGGTCTTCAGGGGGCTCGTCGAGGCCGCGAAAAAGAAGAGGTATCAGTAAAGAAACTCCTCTTTTCTTCCCTTAATCCCCTTGAAGTCCCTGTAGAGGAGAACCCCTCCCGCCCAGAGAAGGCACACGAAAAGGGCTTTGAGGGGAGCCTCGACAACAGCAATCACGAGCGGATTAGCGTTGGAGAGCATGAAGGGGATGAGGAGCGGTGCCATCAGGAGGGCGAGTCCGAAGGCGAGAATGAACGAAAGAACACCGTAACCGAAACTGCTGGGAAGGTTCTTAAAGGTAAGCCCAAAAGCCTCGACAAACGCCCCAATGCTCTCGCTCTCAACGTACGCGGGGATAACGAGGGCAAAAAACGTCAGAATTACCGGGAGAATTGCAAAGAACAGCAACAGACCAAAGAACGCGATGGGAGAATTCAAAGTGGCCGCACCTACGAGGAGGAGTACAAGAGGTATTGCCTCAACAAGAAGCGCCGTTATGTACGCGAGAATGTTAACCAGTATCACCGCTGGAATCCTTGGAACTGCCTCCAAGAGAAGTTCGAGAAGGGAATAATCTTCGTCCTCAAGCGAGAGGAAGTAAACCTTAATGACGCTGTACTCAACGAGGGAGAGCACAACTACAGTGATGAACAGCTCTAGGAGAGAAGCTTCAAGCTCATGAATCATGGAATCGGGAGAGGCAGAGGTCGTTCCATACTCCTCGAAGAGAACGTTTGGGTAGGCTTTCTCTCTAACAATTGCCTTATTCGAGTGAGTGAACTGAGAGAAACTCAGGACTGACAGAAGCAGAAACGCCACGAGGACGATGAGGTAGGCCCTCTTGTTCTCCGCGACGAGGGAGAAGGCCTTTGAAAAAGCATCCAGCGCTCCCATATACACCACCGATGTTAGTAACGATGAAAGCGTTTAAAAGCGTTGTCCCTAAGAAAAGCTTATAAACGAACCCCCGAAAGTGGCGATGGGTTCATCAGGCTAATCGAGGTGAGATAAATGGCTATCTGGCAGGGAAGGTCACTTAAAAAGCCCTCAGGTGGAAGGATTGTCCTCGCGAGGAAGAAGAGGAAGAGGGAGCTCGGAAGAGAGCCCGCCAACACCAGGGTCGCCGAGGACAGGGAGAGAAGGAAGATAATCAGGACCTACGGCGGTAACAGGAAGGTTCGCCTCGTCGAGGCCCTCTACGCGAACGTCTTCGACGGTGGCAAGGGCAAGAAGGTCAAGATACTCAACGTCATCGAGAACCCGGCCAACAGGCAGTACGCGAGGAGAAACATCATCACCAAGGGCGCCATAATCCAGACCGAGATTGGCAAGGCCGTCGTCACCAGCAGGCCCGGCCAGGACGGAGTTGTTAACGCGGTTCTCCTCAAGGAGGAGGCCTGAACCCTTTTCTAATTTGCCTTTGACAGAATCCGGCAGAGATTTCCAGAGAACAAAGGACAGTAGAAGAAAAGTATTGTCAGAAAATTAAATTCCCTCTCTGAACTTCGAGAGCTCCCTTTCCATAATCTTCTTTGCCAGCTCCCTCGCCTTCGGCTCAACGACCGCTATTACCCTTTCTTTCAGCTCGTCAAGGCCCTCACCTGTTAGGGCGGAAATCTTGACGGGCTCAAGTCCCTTAGCCCTGACGAACTCCTCGATGGCTTTTGTCTTCTCCTCGTCCGCTATGTCAACCTTGTTTATCGCGACTATGAACGGGAACTCGCCGAACTCGTTCAGTATCTCCTCGAAGAGGTGCATCTGCTCTTCAATTGGGAAGCCGCAGTACTCGCTCGGGTCGAAGATGTAGACGATGACATCTCCAAGGTGCTTCAAAGCGAGTATCGCCTGCTTCTCAACCTCGTTCCTCTCGCTGAGCGGTCTGTCGAGCAGACCCGGAGTGTCTATGACCTGGTAGCGGAGGTAGTGCTCCTCGAACTGGCCGACGTTTATGCCCTTCGTCGTGAAGGGATAGCTCGCCACCTCGGGCTTCGCGTTGGTTAAAGCCCTCAAAAGCGTGCTCTTGCCAACGTTAGGATGGCCGGCTATGACGACCGTCGGGAGCTCCAAATCGACGACCGGCAACTCCTTGAGAACGTTTCTGGCCTGATTTAGATAGCGCAAATCGTCGTCAATCTCGTGGAGTATGTCTGCAACACGGCCGTAGAAGGCCCTCCTGAGCTTGGCTATCTCCTTCGGGTCGCGCTCGTAGCGTATCTTCTCGACGTAGCGTTGCTCGAGGTTCCTGATAGTCTTTATCGCCCAGTTCACCCTGGCCAGCGAGCGGTGGAACTGATCCCTATCGACGAGCGTGTCAACTAACTCCTGATAGAACTTCGGGAGCGTCGAGACGCCGGGCGTTCTGTCGAGTATCTTCCTGAGGTTGTCGCGAACGACGTTCGAAACCGTTCTAACTCTGAGTTCTTCTCGCTGTCTCGCCTTGGCCACTTTCCCGCCGGGCGGGTTGTAGGCAGAGGCGGCCCTCTCGGCCCTCCTGAAGGCCTTGTCGATGAGCTCGTCAGCGGTAAGAACCGTCGGCATCTTCTCAAACGGATTCTTCATTCTCACCCCTCCCTCAATCTCGCGGAGAAAAGGTTGGGGAGGGGCCTTAAAAAGGTATTCAATCGAGCGAGCGGTAGATGATTACCCCAATCAGCGACGCAAGGGCAACGAGGAAGAGCAACACGAGGCTCATCAGCTTCCCGACGTGCGACGAGTCGGTGAAGCCAGCTATCACCAGCAGGAAGAACACCGCAACGAGGAGAAGGCCGAGCTTTTCGAAGAGGTCTTCGTACCTGTTAAGTTTGTCAACTATCACCCCAAGTCCCATATTTTCACCCCCACTTGGTGCTCTCTAAAAACCAAAATGGTGCGAAAATATAAAAACGTATCGCTAAAGCTCGATGACCTTGCCCACGTGCAGGGGTTCGACCCGGTTCCCAAGCCGACAACGGAGGTAGGCGAAGCTCTCGAGCCCCGTGCAGTGGCCCGCGTAGAGCCTGGCTTTGACGTTTTTGAGAACGTCCTCAAGCAGTTCCTCCTTCGCGCCAACCAGGTGCAGTCCACCGATTAGGGCTTTCACTGGCTTTCCGCTGACCTTCTCGGCGTGCCTGACGATGTTAATCACTCCCGAATGCCCACAACCGGTGATTACGACCGTTGAATCGCCGAGGTCGAGGATGAGCGCCATGTCGTCCCTAACCGGGTCCTTCGTTCCATCTGGGAAGTAGCCGACGGCCCTGTCCCAGGTTATTCTTTCAATCTCTC
>NZ_JAMOQU010000074.1 GCF_027063845.1 Thermococcus sp. | reverse complement strand
GATTTGGCCGCGGCACCGGGCGGAAAGACCGCCCACATGGCCGAGTTGATGAAAAATGAAGGAAAAATCTACGCCTTCGACGTTGATTCAGAGAGGATTAAGCGCATGAAGCAAATCCTCCGCTGGGTCGGCGTTGAGATTGCCGAAGTTAGGAAGCTCGACGGAAGGAAGGCCCCTGAAGTTTTGGGCGAGGAAGTTGCCGACAGGGTTCTGCTCGACGTACCGTGCACGAGCGACGGGACGATAGCAAAAAACCCCGAGCTGAGGTGGCGCCTGAGAGAGAAGAACATTCCAAAGGTCGTTGCGCTCCAGAGGGAGTTGCTTGAAAGCGCGTGGAAGCTGTTGAAGCCCGGCGGGAGGTTGCTCTACTCCACCTGCTCAATGCTCCCGGAGGAGAACGAGGAGGTTGTGAAGTGGTTTCTCGAAAGGCACGGGGACGCGAGGCTCGTCCCGCTCAGTGGACCGTACGACGAGGGCTTCCTGCCCGGCACGATGAGGGCCTGGCCCCACAGGCACGGGACGATAGGCTTCTTCTACGCGCTGATGGAAAAGAAAAGTGATTAGTCTCGCTTTCCATCTATCTTTACCCTCAGTTCGTTGGCGAACCAGTTGACCCTCTGCGGGAACGGTATCTCGATTTCGGCCTCGTCGAGGGCCTCCTTGATTCTCCTCACGACCTCTGCCCTGACGTCGAACCACCTTTCGCTCGGCGCCCACGCCCAGACCCTCAAAACCACCGAGCTGTCGCCGAGGCTCTCGACGTAAACCTTTGGTTCTGGCTCAGCAAGGACGAGGGGCATCTCATCGAGGGTCTTAAGTATGACGTCTATGGCCCTTTCCGCGTCCTCGGCGTACGCTATCCCCACGCTTACGTCAACCCTTCTTGCTGGATACCTCTTCAGGTTAACTATGTTGCTATTGAAAAGGGCCTCATTTGGAATCCTGACGAGTGTTCCGTCCCACGTTCTTATTCTCGTCGAGAGGATTCGTATGTCCTCGACAACCCCCTGGACGTCGCCGACCTGAACTGCATCCCCTATCTGGAGGGGCTTGTCAAAGTACATAAATATTCCCGAGATGAAGTTCGCGACCACGGTTCTCGATGAAAAACCAAGGACTATGCCCGTTATTCCAGCCGCCGCGAGTAGCGCACCGAGCTCTCCCATGACGCCTGCAAAGCTGAGGGCAAGGAATAATGCAACCGTAATGAATGTATAATAGAAGAGTTTAGCCTTTATCCTGTCCTCAGACCCTCTCTTTGTCTGAATTAGGTAGTCCTTGGACTTCTTGGCTATGAGGTAGGAAATGTAAAAGAAGCCCACTGAAAACGCCAGTTTTCCTATTGTTGTCGGTCCGAGGCTGTACTTCATGATTCCAAGGGGGTAGAGAGCTCCAATTACTCCCCCGAGAACAAAGAGCTTGAAAATTAGTTCCGCCGTGTCCTCGTTGAGTATCCAGGTAAGGTCCGTTTCTTTTGAAGCACGAATTATAAGTTTTTTAACAATCTCCCCAACGACCACGGTAACCACTAAGATGACCAACGCCTCGAGGATGCCTTTCACGGTTATTCCCAGAATCAGCTCGCTCCGAAGGAAATCCGCTATGTTCATGGCCACCACCCCATTCTAAAGTTGGGGAGGGGCTCGGCCCGGTGGGTGGCCTTTAGCCTTCCGTCCGGTGGATTCCCCGTGTTGTTGACCTCGTAGGGCTCCTTGGTTGTTAGTATGATGAGAGGGTAGTATGCTTTCTCGTCCGAGTAGAACATGACGCTGTTCCTTATCGGGATTACAACCCTCTCGACGAGCTTCCACTCCTTCGTGGGGTTTCTAACGGCGAGCTTGATTACACCGAGGGAATCGGGTTCCTTCTCGTGGAAACAGCTGACGTGGTACCTTGTGATTATTCCAATGGAATGCTCGCCGTAGAGCGCGTACTTCTCCCTTCCAATGATGAAGCGGTCTATGAGTGCGTTTCCGGCTTTTACAACAACGTCCACGGGAGCGCTCAGGTAGCCGTGAACGGTCTCTCCAGGGGGCACCGCCAGTCTCTCCCTCAACTTCACCATGAGGAACTTGACACCGTAGCCCTCGGCTGGGGCGGGAAGAACCGAGAGGTGCTCTCCACCGAGGATTTTAACCCTGACGTCATCTCGCTGGTACGTGAACGTCCCATCGGGGTTCTCAACGATGTGAATCTTCCGCTCTCCGACGTGAATGAACTGCGTTCTGAGCTCGTGCTCGCCGAAGGTTTTCATGTTGAAAAATAGGGGGCTCAAAAATTTAAAGTTTCCTAAGAGGCCTTCGCAAGGTCGAGCTCCTCAACCTTGAAGTAGCCGTAGATTGTTAGGGGGTTCCCGTTTTCGTCTATGGAGGTGAAGTGGCCGTCAACTTCCAGAGGAATGAATATCTTCGGTGCGACCCTTGCTTTGCCCGTCATTGAAACCCCTTCGACCCCAGTATAGCTCCAAGTGCCCTCGACGACCCTGAATTTAATGCCGGAGAACTCACCGGTTCCGTCCGGTCTGGTTTCCCAGCTCCAAGCGTGGCCGAAGAAATCGCTCCAAGTTCCGCTCTGAGGTACGAGAAGATTTCTGCCGCTCCAGTCGGCCCATATTCCCACGTGGAGAACCGCGAACCAGCCGTAGTAGAGGTTTATCAGGTCGGTGTTCAGCTCGTCCATTATGTTCTGGTCGCCGCCCATATAGGGAATCGCGGACTTTCCAACGGCCGTAGGGTTTGTGTAGAGGAGCTGTCTTCCCTGGTAGTCCATTTCAAAGCCAACAACCTGGTTCTCCCCGTAGTTGGCCGAAGCCCAGCCCATATCCCAGGGGTATATGAACGCGTCGCTTGCCCTCGTTGTGTACCACACCTTTATCGTGAGTGGCTCCTCCATCGCCGCTGCCTTTACTGGCGTTATAACGGTCTCATACTCGTACACCTCAAAGGTTCCCACCTCGACCTTTGAGCCCGAGAAGTCCATTCCGTAAACGGTGATGTTCGTCTTTCTTTCCGTCTTCTCAATTCTGTACTCGTAGAGCGGGCTCGTTTCGTTGGGCTTGACCTTGTAGAGGACGACGTAGTGTGTTATGACGTATTTTTCCCCGTTCACGTCTATCGGTGAGTACTCCCAGGGGTTCGTCCAGTACAGTTCCTCACTGGGGGTTGAGGTGGTAGATGTGGGGGTTTCCGTCTGGCTTGGAGTGGGGGAAGATGTTGAGTGTGTCTCAGAGGGTGTTTCCGTCGTTCCCTGCGATGAGGTGGGCGTTTGAGATGTGGAACTCTCCCATCCCTGTGAGTGTGAAGTCGTTTCGGGCGTTTCCGAAGAGGAGGTTCCGCCCGAGCCCGTGCATCCGCTCGCGAGCAGGACAACCGCCACGAGCAACAGGGCGAGTGCAAACTTTTTCATACTAAACATCTCCTAACTCTTTGATTTGGGCCCAGAAAAGTAAAGGGCATCTTTACATACTCCGCGCTCATTCTATTAAAACTTTTTTAGAGATTCAAGCAAACTTGAAGTTTTTAAAATCTCGTGAAGCGGAACAGGTCTGGCACCTGCCAATCTCCCCACAAACCTCGCGAGGTCGAGGACATGCCACGCTTTTTCGATAACTCCAACGTCGGCGGTCGCCACCGTTTCGAACGCCTTGAGCTCGTGGTCTGGACTTCTGACGAGTTTAACATCCCCCGGAACTCCCAACTCGTCAAGGAGTTCAACAGTGAGCCCCTTAACGACCCCGCTCCCAGGGTTGTTCTTCCCGTAGAAGAAGACCGCCCTCCCGGGTGAAAGCTCCGCCAGGGCCGAGACAATGAGCCTCAAGTTGTTCTTGGTTTCATCATGCGGTCTGTACTTTCCCCTGTAGGCCAAGTCCCTGATGAGACCGTCCTCGCAGAGGATAGCCCTCCCCGCGAGGAGCGATTCAAGGGTTATGAGGACGTTAAAGCCGTCTATTCCAAGAACCCTGCCCCTAATCTCCTCAGGGGGAAGGAGCTTTTGCGCAACTTTCTCAATCCAGGAGTCGGGGAAGACGCACCTCGCGAGGAGATGCCTCTCCTCCTTCCTCAGCCTGTAATGGTTGGCCACGAAGTTCAACGCAACGCTCTTCCTGTAGCCCCTGTTGAGGAGATATTTAAGGTCTCTGTATGCCTCAGCCAGCATGGCGGAAAATGGGGAAAGCTTCAGATAACCTTTTCGAGGACTTCGCCGTCCTTGCCCGTGTGAATCCTTAGCCTGACCTTGCCGGCTAGCAGGGAGCTCTTGACCTTCTTCGTCAGAATCTCGTCCACCTGGAAGATTCCGGCGGGATGCTTCATCCATATCTCGATGAGTATCGGCTGTCTCTCGTCGCCCTCCCTTATCTCCACGCGCTCTATTGCCAGGGCCGAGACGGCGTGTATGTCAACGCGGTCCTTCTTGTGGACGAGCCTGCTCCTTCCTGCCTCCATGTCACAGCCGTCCGCTATCGTGACGAGCGAGCCCTCTATCGTCGTGCACGGCACGTGCTCGTCATGGGTGTATATCGCGTTGAGCGTCAGGGCCTTGAGGAGTAGCGGGTCGCGCTTTTCAAACTCCCTCACGAGCTTCTCGACTATCGGCTCCGCAAGGAAGACGCTGAACTCGTAGTGGTTTATCCTGTGTATCATGTTGCCGATGTCGTGCAGGAGCGCTCCGAAGGCGACGATGAACTTGCTCCACCAGAAAGGTTTGCCGAGCTTCTCGGCCGTAGTCTGGATTCCGAACTTCCTGAGGATTCTCAGCAGTTCCAAAGCTCTTCTCGTCGTCAGAAGGACGTGGACAGGCCCGTGGTCGTTGAACTGGTAGACGTTGAGCACTATGTAGTTGGTGGTGTCGAAGTAGTAGTGGTACTCCCTGAAGGTTCTCTCGTAGGCCTCGAAGAGCCTGTCGTCGTCGAGGAGTTCCCTAATCTCCTTCAGAAGTTCCTCTTCTGTGTACATTCTCCCACCCAAGGGCCAAACGGCGGGGAGAATTTAAGGGTTTTGAACGGGATTCGGTGAAAAAAGCTGGCGTTTGCGGGGCGGTTTTGACGTGTCTCTCCAAATCCCTTACTCTAGCATACCCTCAAGCTCAAGTATCTTTTTCGAACGGAGGTAAACCACTGGGATACCTCTCTCGCGGAGGCGCTTCTTCAGGCCCTTGTCGTTGGTGCAGACTATAACGCGCTCGTTTTTGACGGCGAAGTCGTAAATCTGGTCGTCTATCGGCCTCTTCCCGAACTCCCCGATTTTAACGGTCTCGAAGCGCTCGGCCAATTTCTTCGCCATTCTAACAGCGAGCAGGTCCTTTCCTCGCGTCTTCCTCTCTATGACGTTAAGCTCTTCGAGAACCACGTTTGGAACGATGATTTTGAACTTCACGTCAAGGATTCTGTTAAGCTCGGAAACTATATCCACTCCAAACTGGCCAGGAACCAGGAGGAAGTTGGTGTCTGGGAGGACGAGCCACTCGCGCCTCTGAGCCATCGGCCTCACCGAAATTAAAGGGATAAGAAGAGCTCACTCCTTAATGAAGCCGTATCCGATGAGGCGCCACCTTGAGCCAACCTGCCTGCTGATAGCAACCCTGTCGCCGACCTCCGCACATACGGGAATCTGGAGCTTGAGCTCGACTTCGTCCTTGCCGAGCCCGGTAACGAGGCCCATCGTTCTGGCGGTGCCAACGTTGAGGAGGAGGACTTCCTTCCTCTTGATGGGCTCGACCTTGAGCTCGTCCTCGGTTCCAACGACGCGTTCAAGCAGGTGGACTTCGAGGCGAAGCTCGTCCCACACCGGGGGCAACTTTCCGGGCTTTCCGACGACGTTCCCTGCCATAAGGTCGCCCTTGGTGAGGTAGGGGTCGAGCTTGGTTCCGACGCCGACGAGTCCACCGGGGTAGGCCTCCTCGACGAACCTTCCACCTGCCTGGAGCGAGACAATCTCTGTCGTTATCGGCTCGTACTTAATCCTGCCGTGCTCCTCGTAGGGAACGCCCGGACGAATCTCTATCTCGTCGCCAACCTTGAGCT
>NZ_JAMOQU010000073.1 GCF_027063845.1 Thermococcus sp. | reverse complement strand
GGACGATAAACATCGCCCTCATTATCGAGGAGGGCCTCACCGTCGGCGCGATGGCGAACGCGATAATGACGGCAACGGAGGCAAAAACCTACACCCTCCTGAGCCTCGGGTACAACGCCACAGGGACAACAAGCGATGGTATCGGTGTTTTTGCATTCAAGGGCGAAAAGGAGTGGGCTGGAACGGCGACGAGGCTTGGCCTCGATATTGGAAGGGCAGTCAGGGAGGCGCTTAAGGAGAGTTTGGGGAAGTGGGAGCGGACGAGATGTTGAGGCCTCACTGTCAAGCTCTACTACATAAGGAAAGATTTAAATACTCTATTTAGTAGTGCTTCGTTGGTGGGGACATTTGCGGCAGTTACTGGTGAACGTCGCGAGAGCAATTGCCATTGGAGCAATCTTCTACTACCTCGTGGGTTCAAGCAGAGGCGTTGCCCTGCTTCCCCTTTACGCCGGCACGATACTTGTGTTGGGATACATCCTCATCAACATCGGCGCGCTCGTTGAGCGTAGGTTACGCCCGAAGAAAGCCCTCCTCGACGTTGCCCTCCTCTACGCCTTTGCCATTCCCGCGGCCCTCCTCGCGGAGCGCTCCCAGCCGGCCGCGGGGGTTGCTGCTGTCTCTGCTCTCGCCTTCGTGCTTGTCCATGCGATGGACACTTTGAAGGGGGAGTGCGCAGGGGAACCGGGGGTTTGAAGTGCCGTGCTTCCGTGATGCGGGAAGGGTTAAATAGTCTCGGTTCCTATTAGGACCGGTGAGAGAATGGAGGACGTTGAGGCTCAGGTCGAGAGGTTGTTCCTTGATGCACAGAACCTCCTGCTGAAAATACGGCTGAAGGAGATTCGAAAGGACAGGGTAACCCTTGAGGACTTAATTCGACTCGCGGAAGAGGAGACGGAGTACACAGAAGACGTGGAGGACATAACCATATGATACGGGAGATGAGTGAGAGAGACTATGAGTTTGAGTACTGACGTTTCTAACCTTACAAAAGTCGGAAAAGCTGGATAAATAAAAGCGGAACTCCTTAGGGAGCTCACTTCATCTCCATGAGCCTTCTGTACAGCTCCTCCACTTTTTCGCTAACGTCCTCCGGCGAGAAGCCGGCCTTAACGGCCAGCCACGTCGCGCCTCCGGCTCCAACGCCCTCCTTGACGTAGCCCTTTTCGTAGTCCTGCAACCCTTTAAACTCGCTCTTCGAGAAGTCCAAATCGGCGGCGTAGCTTATAATCCCGATTTCCTTCGCTGTATCGATGAAGGTCGCGCTCTTGTCGTTGGCGACCCACTTGGTTGTGGCTATCATGAACCTGCTTAAATCCTCGCCGAGGGCCTTTAGGAGCGCCGAAACTGCCAGCATCTGAGTTCCACCTGCCAAAACGATGTCCCTCCTAAAGCCGAGCGCAATGCCGATTACCGTCGCCATCATCGGGTCTCCGAACTGCCTGAGGGCTTCGAGGGGGTTGTCCCTCAACTGGCCCTTCTCAATTCCCGCCCTTTCGAAGGCCTCAGCGATGACCTTCTCCTTCAGGCTCTGGGGATTGTCAGGCGAGGCCGAGCTGGTTCTCGCTTCGTAGCCGAGCGCCCAGAGGACGGCCTGAGCAGTGGTCGTTCCTCCCGGCGTCGACTCGCCGATTACCAGCTCCTTTATCGGCGTCTTGTTTAGCTCCTCACCGAAGAGCTTGGCGCGTTTGATTATATCGCCGAACTCGGGTAAAGCAGGCTCCTTCCTGAAGTCCCTTCCGACGGCGTCGCTGATGTGGACGTGCGGAACGAGCGGAGCCAGATACGTCCCACCCCTGACGACGAGAACCGGGAAGTTCGCGAGCTCCCTCGCGGCCTTGGTGATTATGGCCGGCGTCGGATGGCCTTCGGGCGTTACAGGAATGACGTCAATCGTCAGGGGCTTCTCGTGGAAGAGGTATTCGGCATCGGCAACGGGCGTCAGCTTCGTCAGCTCTGGCGTCGCTCCGGCAACGCTTATCCCCGGCACGGTGCTTATCTCCGTGTTGCCCAGGACGAGAAGGAAGAGGCTCTCCATTCCAACCACCGTGGAGTTTTTATCCAGTCCCGCTTATAGGCTTTGGGGTTGGAGATGGGAAAAGCGTTAATGGTCCTCGGAACGTCCTCGGGAGCAGGCAAGTCACTCCTCGTTACGGCCTTATGCAGGATTTTCTCGAACCTCGGCTACGATGTGGTGCCCTTCAAGAGCCAGAACATGAGCCTGAACTCGGCTCCGAGCATAGAGGGCGGTGAGATAAGCAAGGCTCAGTATCTACAGGCGATAGCGTGCAGGAAGAAGCCGAGCGTCAGGTTCAACCCGATTCTACTCAAACCCGAGGGTAACATGAGGAGCCAGGTCATCTTCATGGGAAGGCCGATTGGGAGCGTTTCCGCCAAGGATTATATGCTCTCGCGGAAGGAGGAGCTCTTCAGGAAGGCGATGAAGGTTTTGGACGAGCTGAAGGAGAGGCACGACTTCGTCATAATCGAAGGTGCCGGCAGTCCAGTCGAGATTAACCTGAAGGACTACGACATTGCCAACACGCGCGTCATGCTCCACGCAAAGGCGAAGGGAATCCTCGTTACCGACATAGACCGAGGGGGAAGCTTCGCTTCAATAGTCGGCACGATGGAGCTTCTTAAACCTGAGGAGAGAGACGCGATAATCGGCTTCGTCTTCAACAAGTTCCGGGGAGATAAGTCCCTCCTTGAGCCGGGCTTTGAGTACCTTGAGAAGCGCTACGGAAAGCCAACCCTCGGCGTTATCCCCTACGTCGGGCACCGCCTCCCTGAGGAGGACTCCCTGGCGGAGTTCCCGAAGGTGAAGGGCGAGCTCCACATCCAGATAATCAAACTCCCCCACATAAGCAACTTCACGGACTTTGAGCCCCTGCACTGGGCGAACGGCGTTGACTACGTGACGAGACCTGAGGAAATCAAGGGCGACGTGATAATAATCCCGGGAAGCAAGAACACGGTCGAGGATTTGCTCTGGCTGAGGAGGGAGGGCTTTGAGGATGCCATAATCGAGGCCCACCGCGAAGGCTCTTTTGTGGTCGGAATCTGCGGCGGCTTCCAGATGCTTGGGGAAAAGGTTATCGACACCGTCGAGTCCAAACGCGGAGAGGTTAAGGGAATCGGCCTTCTTCCAGCCAAGACGGTCTTTGAGCGGACTAAAAGAACGAACTATCTCAACGCCGAAATTCTCTGGGAACCTGCCAGGGGAATGGTCGTTGAGGGCTACGAGATACGCTTCGGCAGGAGCGTCTCGGAAAGGCCGTTCTCGGTGATTAGGACAATCAACGGCGCTAAAACCTTCGAGCCTGAAGGAGCTATCGGAGAGAGGGCCTTTGGGACTTACCTTCACGGAATCTTTCACAACTTCGCCTTCACGGAGCGCTTTCTCAACTTTCTGCGGGTGGAGAAGGGCCTTGAGCCGATTTCAGTTGAACGCTGGAGCATCGAGGAGGAAATCGAGAGGTTCGCAAAACTTGTTGAGGAGAACCTCGACGTTGAGAGGATTTTAGGGGAGCTGGGACTTTAAAAATAATCCTCAGGTCCCTCAAGCTCCTTCGGTGGGTGTCTCCTCGCCCACCAGAGCTTCAGGCGAATGTAGACGTAGAACCCTATGAAGACCAGCAGGCCGACCGCTATTAAAACCACCGCGAGGAGCAGGAAGCCAGAGAGGAACAGCACGGCAAGTATCAGGAAGAGGACGAACGCCACCGTCCCTTTAACCTCGCTCTTCCTCACCTTCCCACCAGCCTCGCTATTCTATCCGCGAGCTTTAACTCCCCCGGCGTGTTGACGTTCAAAGCGAGCAACGGGTTGTTCAGTTCAAAGAACCGCTCGCCCTCGATTCCGACGGCGTTAAGACCAACTATCGCGTAGCCCCTGTAAACGACGGGTCTCAAATCCTTCGGAACCAGCTTTAGCGGTAGAACACCTGTAAGGCTCGTTTTCCCGTCAAAGGCCCTCGAAATCTGCGCCATGTCGCTCGCTTTGACGAAGGGCAAATCCGCCGAGACACTGACGAAAGGGCCGAACTCGCGGAGGAGCCACTTAACGTCCTCAACGTATCCATTTCCGGGCGTCTCAACGAAGGGAATCCCCTCGCGGAGACACAGCTCCTTCGTCTTCGGTGTGTTCTTGGAGAGAGCGACGATGGTCTCACCGACCTTCTCGGCCTCGCAGTAGATCCTGAGGAGCATTGGCACTCCGCCGACCTTTAAAACGGGCTTTTCCCGTCCCATCCTGCTCGAACGTCCACCGGCCATGATGATTATCATACCCTCAGCCTCCAAAGTAAACCCAAACCACCGCCATTCCCAGGAGCGTCCCGGCCCTCGTTATCTCCGCCACGGCCCCGATGCAGTCACCGTTCAGCCCGCCGAAGTTCCTTAGCGAGAGGTGAATGACGTACGCTCCCGCAAGGAGGCCTAAGAGAGACGCGAGCGAGCGAGGTTCGAAGTAAGCCACCGGCAGGAGCAGGAGGAGGTAGAGAGCCGTTCCGATGCCCAGTTGCCTTCCGTTCATGCCCTCCATGAAGTACGCCCCAAGTCCCTGGCCGAGGGGCTTTTTAGTTGCGAGGGCGAGGAGCATTGCGAACTTGGAGTTCAGCTCCGCCAAAAACAACGCGTAGAACGGGAGGAACGGAAGGGAGTAAACCTGCAGGAAGAGAACCATAACGAGGGCGAAAATCCCGGCTATGCCGGTGTTGAGGTCCTTCATGGCCTTAATCTTCCTCTCGAAGTTACCTTTGACCATAATCCCGTCGGCCCAGTCAGCCAAGCCGTCGAGGTGGAGAAGGCCTATCGTGAGGTAGAGCGTAAGGATGGCTAAGACGTTGCTCAGGGGGAGTCTCGGGTAAAGGACGAGCGTCGCTAAGGCCGAAGTTAGGGGCGCGAGCAGGGGAAGCGCCCAGAGCTCATTCCTAACCCGCTCGAAGTCGCCTTTGACAGGAATCCGCGTGAAGAAGGGTAAAAGATTACGCACCGCTACACCTCCTCGAACAGCCTCGTCATACAGCCCGCTATAAAGCCACCTATCGCGTCGTCGAGGAAAGGCGGAAGCTTCGCAAGGATTCCGGGCTTCTTGGTGTCGTAGTAAAAGAAGTTGAAAAGCGCCATCTTCCCGCCTATGAGCTCGGCGATGTCTATCCCTATTAACTCGTCAGCCACAAGATTTACTGGGTCGCCCTCAACTTTGAAGTTCTCTTCGAGCAGGAGAGCCGAAAGAAGTAGAGCTTGGACGTTTACGTCGCTGAGGTAGCGGGGCATCAGCTCCCTCAGCCTTTCTCTGACTTTCTCGCGCTCGTCGCCGATGTAGAGCTCTAACGCGGTGTCGAGCATCTTTTCGAGCGTTATACCTTTGGATTCGAGGCGGGAGAGGAGTTCTTCGGGGGTCATTCTCTCACCAGCCTGAACCTGACCCAGTGATACCTCTCGCTCTCTTCTCTGGACAGGATTTCAATGTCAAAGCACCCCTTAAAGAGCGGAGACGCTAAAACGACCGTGTGGAACTCTCCGAACTCACCTACCGGGTCAACACCGGGATTCTTTTCGAGGAAAAGCTCCAGGTCGGCGACCGAGCGGAAGATGTAGCCGAGCCACTCTTTGCTGAGCTTTTCGCGGTTCACGGCTATTATAGCGTACTCAAAGCCCGCGTTCAGGATTTCCTCGGCGAGCTCCTTCGTATCCCGTTCCCAGAGCGGTTCGAGTGGCTTGACTCCAGCCCCTTCCGCGAGGCGCTCAATCCACTTTGGGTGGTCTTCTAAGAGAACGTCGCCCGCTATCAGGTAGTCAACGTCCAGCGAGCCTATGAACTCCGCCAAAGCTTCACTCCCCCTGCTCATGTCAAAGGTTAGCAGTTCTTTTCCCATCGCCTCGGCGAGCGTTTTGATGGCTGAAAAGTTCTCCCAGTGGGGCGAGAGGCCTATAGTCGTTTTGAGCGCGAGCAGGTAGGGAACCTTGATTCCATTTTTCTCCGCGAGGTGAACCGCGTAGAGGCCGTCCTTACCGCCCGAGAAAAAGGCGACTCCCTTCATTGAACCACCAAGCCTATAAAGGGTTTGGAGCTTTTATCCATTATGCTGATTCGGATTGATGAACTCGAGAGGGCCGGCGACGTCTACGTTAATCCGCGAAACCTACGGGCTAAGCCACTTTTACTGAAAACCTGGCGCGATTTCCTGAGTCTGGATGAGAAAATCTACGGAACCTACGCGCGGGCGATTTACAACCCTAAGGAACGGTTTTTAGTGACCGATGAGTCCTCCGAGGCCCGGGCGATAGACCTCTCGGCCCTCTACTGCTCTCTTCTAACGGACCCCGAGTACTTCTGTGGCGGGGAGAACCTGCGCTACCAGCTCCAGGTCGGTGAGTTCGAGGGACTGCCATTTGCCAACGGCTGGACGGGCTCCAGGGTTGTCCTCGTGGGCGAAGCACCTGGAAGGAGGGGCTGTGGGAAGACGGGTGTGTGCTTCTATCGCGACGCCTCCGGCATGCTTCTCCGAAAGACCCTGTTTAGCCTCGGCATCAACCCGGACTTCGTTTACATAACCAACGCCGTAAAGTGCAACCCTCCGAACAACAGGCTGTCCCGCGTTCCGGAAGGCGCCTACGAGCTCCTCGCGAGGGAACTTGAAATCCTCAGGCCAGGAGCAATCTTTGCCCTCGGCAAAACCGCCGAAAGGGCCCTTCGGGAGCTCGGCTTTGAGGTGGAGTACTTGAGGCATCCAGCCTGGTATGTGCGTCGCGGAGTCCGCGAGCCGAATGATGAGATGCTCGCCGAGTACGCTAAAATTAGGGAGGCCTTCGGGGAATGGACGCCCTAATCGTCTTTCTCCTCGCGCTCCTCTGGGACCTTCTCCTTGGAGAACCACCGGTTGAGCTCCACCCGGTGGTCTGGTTCGGAAGGGTAGCGGGATTTCTCGACGTGAAGTGGAAGCGAAGGGGCCCCCTTCCGGATTTCCTTGCGGGGGTTTTAACGGCTCTGCTCGTCATTGCCTTCGCTTTAGCCCTCTCGCTCCTTTCCCATTACCTCCCCTTCCCACTCAACTACGTCGTCGCGGTTTACCTCCTGAAAAGCTCCTTCGCGGTAAAGAGCCTCCACGAGCACGTCGCAAGGACGATAACCGAGGACATCAATGAGAAGCGGGAGGCCGTTTCAATGATAGTGAGCAGAGACGTTAAAAATCTCGACGAAAGTCATCTCAACTCCGCCTCGATAGAGAGCTTGGCTGAAAACCTCAACGACTCCGTAATCGCTCCGCTGTTCTACTTCCTCCTCTTCGGCCTCCCAGGAGCTTTGTTCTACCGCGCGGTGAACACGCTCGATGCCATGCTCGGCTACCGGAGCGAGTGCTACGAGTTCTTCGGCAAGTTTTCCGCCAGATTAGACGACGTTCTTAACTTCATTCCAGCTCGATTAACGGTTCTCCTATACCTCCCTCTCGGCGGTTTGAAGGTTCTCAGGCACTACCGCCTCGCGAGGTTTAAGATAAATTCCGACAAGCCGATGTCGGCCATGAGCGCCGTTCTCGGAGTCTGGCTTGAGAAACCCGGTGTTTATCGATTTCCCGGGAGAGAGCCGAAGAACGAAGACATAAAACGGGCCCTAAAGGTTTACTGGTTAGTCGTTGCCGAATGGATTGGAATCGTCCTTTTACTCCTCGCAACGGGGGTGTGTCCATGCTTGAGCCCGTGAAGTTCTCAGCCTATCACGGAGGTGCGAGGGAAGAAGGCTTGCTCGACTTCTCCGCGTCGCTGAACCCATATCCGCCGGAGTGGCTCGACGAGATGTTCAAACGCGCGAGAGAAATCAGCAACCGCTACCCCTACTACGAAAGGCTTGAGGAGGAACTCACCGAGCTTGTTGGCGAGCCTCTAACCATAACTGCCGGCATCACCGAGGCGCTCTATTTACTTGGAATCCTCGCGCTCCGCGGGCGAAGAGTTGTTATTCCGCGCCACACCTACGGCGAGTACGAGAGAACAGCGAGAATTTTTGGAGCGAGAGTCGTCAAAGGCCCAAACGAACCAGAGAAGCTGGCAGAACTCGTCGAGAGAAACTCGGTCGTCTTCTTCTGCAACCCCAACAACCCGAACGGAAAGTTCTACCATGTTAGGGAGCTCAAGCCAGTCCTCGATGCGGTGGAAGAGAAAGAGGCGCTCCTCGTCCTGGACGAGGCCTTCATAGACTTCGTGCAGAAACCGGAGAGCCCAGAAGGGGAAAACATCGTGAAGCTTCGAACCTTCACAAAGAGCTACGGCCTGCCGGGGATAAGGGTCGGCTACGTCACCGGCTTTGAGAAGGCCTTCAGAAGCGTTAGAATGCCCTGGGGCATAGGCTCGACGGGGGTTGCTTTCCTTGAGTCCCTTATCAAAGATGGCTTCGAGCACCTCAGGAGAACTATGCCCCTAATCTGGCGCGAGAAGGAGAGGATTGAGAAGGCACTTGGCGTGAAAAGCGACGCAAACTTCTTCATCAAGCGCGTCGGAAACGTTGAGGGGTTCGTTGAGGCCATGAAGAAGCGCGGAATCCTTGTGAGGAGCTGTGTGAGCTTCGGACTTCCCGAGCACGTGCGCTTTTCGGTGAGAAAACCTGAGGAGAACGACAAGCTTATCAGGGCGTTCAGGGAGCTTGGTTTTTAATGGGGCTCCCCAATGTTCTTCTTTAGTTCAGCAATTATCTAATTGTGTAACTCCTGTATTGTTTAATTCTGCAACCCAAAGCAAACTTTTTAAGCCTCGGCTCATTTCAGCGCACTGGTGGTGCCTATCGTCCATCGCAACACTGATTTCAACGCCTGAATTCGTCGGTTTTCCCTCTTGGTTAGTCCTCAAAAGGGCACCGCCAAGATTTTTAAAGCCCCCTTCTGAGGGTAGAACATCCTCTGAAAACCTAAAGGGTGATGTCCATGCTCCCGAAGAACTACGACCCGAACGAGATTGAGCCCAAGTGGCAGAAGTTCTGGCTCGATGAGAAAATCTACAAGTACGAGCTCGACGAGAAGAGGCCGAGCTACGCAATTGACACTCCGCCCCCGTTCACGAGCGGAACGCTCCACCTCGGTCACGTGCTCAGCCACACGTGGATCGACATCGTCGCGCGCTACAAGAGAATGACCGGCTACAACGTGCTCTTCCCGCAGGGCTTTGACAACCACGGGCTTCCAACGGAGCTAAAGGTCGAGAAGGAGTTTGGAATAAGCAAAGATGAACCGGAGAAGTTCCTCCAGAAGTGTGTTGAGTGGACATGGCAGGCCATCGAGGCGATGAGAAATCAGTTCATCAGGATAGGCTATTCCGCCGACTGGGACCTTGAGTACCACACGATGGACGACTGGTATAAAGCGGCAGTTCAGAAGTCCCTCATCGAGTTCTACAAGAAGGGCCTCCTTTACCAGGCCGAGCACCCCGTTTACTGGTGCCCGCGCTGCAGGACGAGCCTTGCCAAGGCAGAGGTCGGCTACGTCGAGGAGGACGGTTACCTCTACTACATCAAGCTCCCGCTGGCGGATGGAAGCGGCCACGTCCCGATAGCCACCACGAGGCCCGAGCTGATGCCAGCCTGTGTGGCAGTTTTCGTCCACCCCGAGGACGAGCGCTACAAGGACGTGGTAGGCAAGAAGGTTAAACTGCCGATATTCGAGCGCGAGGTGCCCGTTTTAGCTGACGAGGACGTTGACCCGAGCTTTGGGACCGGAGCGGTCTACAACTGTACCTACGGTGACGAGCAGGACGTCGTCTGGCAGAAGCGCTACAACCTGCCGGTCATCATAGCCATCAACGAAGATGGAACGATGAACGAGAACGCCGGGCCTTATGCAGGCCTCAAGACTGAAGAGGCCAGAAAGAAGATTGCCGAAGACCTCGAGAAGATGGGTCTTCTCTACAAGAAGGAGAAGATAAGGCACAGAGTTTTGAGACACACCGAGAGGAGCTCCTGTATGGCCCCGATTGAGCTACTTCCCAAGAAGCAGTGGTTCATCAAAGTGAAGGACTTCACGGACGAGATAGTCAAGGTCGCGAAGGAAATCAACTGGTATCCCGAGGACATGTTCCTCCGCCTCAAAGACTGGGCAGAGTCAATGGACTGGGACTGGGTCATAAGCAGGCAGAGGGTCTTCGGAACGCCGATTCCCTTCTGGGTCTGCGATAACGGTGAGGTAATTCTTCCCGATGAGAAAGACCTGCCCGTCGACCCGCGCTTTGACAAGCCTCCAAGGAAGTGCTCCGACGGAAGCGAGCCGAAGCCCGTCACCGACGTCCTCGACTGCTGGGTCGACTCGAGCATAACCCCACTGATAATAACCAGGTGGCACGAGGCCATCAAGGGCGACGAGGAGGCGAAGCGCTGGTTCGAGCACAACTTCCCGACCGCGCTCAGGCCCCAGGGAACCGACATCATAAGGACGTGGGCCTTCTACACGATATTCAGGACCTACATGCTCACCGGCCAGAAGCCCTGGCGCGACGTTCTCATCAACGGAATGGTCGCTGGACCAGATGGAAGGAAGATGAGCAAGAGCTACGGCAACGTCGTAGCGCCAGACGAGGTCATTCCGAAGTACGGCGCCGATGCCCTGAGGCTCTGGACTGCTTTAGCGCCGCCTGGAGAGGACCACCCGTTCAAGTGGGAGACGGTTGACTACAACTTCAGGTTTTTGCAGAAGGTCTGGAACATCTACCGCTTCGCCGAGAGACACTTAGAGGACTTCGACCCGGCCAGAGCGCCCGAGGAGCTCGAACCGCTCGACCGCTGGATTCTCAGCAGGCTCCACAGGCTCATCAAGTTCGCCACGGAGGAGATGGAGCGCTACCGCTTCAACCTGCTCACGCGCGAGCTGATAACCTTCGTCTGGCACGAGGTGGCGGATGACTACATCGAGATGATTAAGTACCGCCTCTACGGCGACGACGAGGAGAGCAAGCTCAAGGCAAAAGCGGCGCTCTACGAGCTCCTCTACAACGTGATGCTCCTGCTCGCTCCGTTCGTCCCGCACATCACCGAGGAGCTCTACCAGAACCTCTTCCGCGAGCGGGTTGGTGCCAAGAGCGTCCACCTCCTTGAGTGGCCGAAGTTCAGAGATGACAGAATTGATGAAGAGGCCGAGAAGCTCGGTGAGCTTGCGAGGGAAATAGTAGGCGCAATAAGGCGCTACAAGAACTCTCACGGCCTCGCCCTCAACGCCAAGCTCAAGCACATGGCCATCTATGCAACAGACTCCTACGAGAAGCTCAAGACAATAGAGAGGGACATAGCCGGAACGATGAACATCGAGAGGCTTGAGGTCATCAGGGGCGAGCCTGAGCTCGAGGAGCGCATAACCGAGATAAAGCCCAACTTCAGGACAGTCGGTCCGCGCTACGGCAAGCTCGTGCCGAAGATTACCGCCTACCTCAAGGAGCACGCAGAGGAGGTAGCGAAGGCCCTCAAGGAGACCGGAAAGGTCGAGTTCGAGGTTGATGGAGAAAAGGTCGAGCTGAGTAAGGACGATGTCGTCATCAGGAAGGCGGTGTTCAGCGAGGGTGAGGAAGTCGAGACCGCAGTCGTTGGGGACGCGGTTATAGTGTTCTTCTGAGTTCTTTCTTTCCCTTCGATTCCCTGCCCCCTAAAACGCCTCAACTCAACAATTATAGCACAGCATCGCAGCCTTTTTGAGCAGAATCACGCGGTAGGGCTTACCCTTTATTATCCTCGCGTTCGAAATTTTGTTTAGGTGGTGAATCCTCTTTCTATCGAGAGCGACCAAGTCCAGCTCCCTGAGAACTTTAACAAAGTCTTCCCAGCGTATTTTGAGCCACTTTGAGTACTCATCGAACAGCTCCTTTTCGACAACGCGGTAAGTCTTCCCGTCCACCATGTAGCGGGTTGCCCTCTTCGGAAGCTCCTTTCTAAGTCTCCAGCGGGCGTGAAGCGGTTCCTGAAGCTCGTAAACGGCCTCGTCCATAGATTTTCCTTCCACCATCATCTTGAGGATTATGCCGAGGATTCTGTTTATTCTATCAGGAACGCCCGTAACGTCGCCCCTGAGGACTATCTTCCTTCGTCTGACCCGGATTCCAGCATTTTCGAGCTCCTCGCCTATTTTCGGCGTCAGCTTTTTGTCGTGGCCTGTGTCAACGATTCCGCCAATTATAAAGGCCCTGACCTCAAAGTCCTTCTCGCTCAGAACCTCGTCCGCCCAAGGGTCGAGGAGAACGACCTTGTCTATTCCCTTCTCCTTCAAAAACTCGGCCGTTGGACCATCATAGACTGTAATCCTGTCAAGGGGACCGTGGAACATCCCTCGGAACTCCTCGTTCACCCACGTTACCGCCAGCTCTCGCCCTGTGAAGTAGTCGCGCAGAAGGCCGTAGCTCTGGTTAATCTGGAGGCAGACCTTGCCCTTTTCCTTCTGAGTGTGCTTATCCCAGAGCTGGAGGTCGATTATGAAGTAGGGCCACTCCGGAAGTTTCGAGCGGAGCTCCTCGGGGGAGAGAACCATCTCGAACTTGTCCGCCATGCAGAGTGGGGCGTAGGCATAGTAAGAGCCCTCGACGCGGTTCCCGTTCAGGTCCCACGCAACTGCCGTCTTCTCAGGGACGCGGAAGATTGCGCCCTTGCCGTGGACTATCTCAATCGCAATGTCCTGGAGCTTGTTCTTCGACTTTCGGAAGCGCTTCGAGAGCGTTCCGATGCTCTCTATGCCCTTCTCCCTCAATGCATCCCTGAAAACGTCCGCGAGGGTCTTCATGGCCATCGGTTGAGGCTCGGGAGGAGGTTTAAAAAGGTTTGCCGAGACCTGCGAAAGATTTTTAAACGCTCACCCTTCCCTAATATCGAGCCCCGGTGGTGTAGCCCGGTCAAACATGCGGGCCTTTCGAGCCCGCGCCCCGGGTTCAAATCCCGGCCGGGGCACCATCGAAACTTTGCTGGGCAAAGTTTCATCAAAACTCGTGATTCTCTTTTGAAGAGCAGTTTTTGAGTGAATTTCTCTTCGAGTTGCTCGTTTGGGGCGGATTCATTTAAAAGCGCCTCTTAAACGGGTTCACGTCTTTAGCGCTCCTTCGGAGCGCGGTTTAAGTAGAACCCGCTTGGAAGAGCCTTAGTCCTGTGAATTCAAACTTTCAACGGCGGGTTTAATTTTGAAATCCCCTTGCAGAGGAGCCCTATAAGAATCACAAACTTTGAGAACCAGCGGAAAGTTTTTTGAAGTGGAGATTGTGTTTGTGTTGAATTCCATTTATGGTGAACTGTCATGCTCGCCGTCAGAGTCCTCAAGAGAGAGGCCGAAAAAGCGAGGAGGAAGCTCATCGAACTCGGCGTTCTAGCTAAGGGATACGCCGTCAGGCGGGAGGGCGAGTTCGTTCTGTTCCCCGTGACTGAAGAAGTAGAGGGCTTCGAGCTGGTCGAAGCCGAGTTCGAGAGGCTTAAGAGAAGGCCCCACAGCTACCGCGAGGTCGTTGAAGTCCCGGATAGTGTTAAACCGCTCCTTCCAAGTTCCTTCGACGTAATCGGGGACATCGCGATAATCGAGCTCCCCGACGAGCTGATGCCCTACGGGAAGGCAATCGGCGAGGCAATTCTCAAAGTCCACAAGCACATCAAAGCAGTCTTCGCCAAGGGAAGTAAAGTCGAGGGAGAATACCGCGTTAGAGAGTTAATCTACCTTGCTGGGGAGAAAAGAACCGAAACCCTCCACCGCGAGAACGGGATAAGGTTAAAGCTCGACGTTGCCAAGGTTTACTTCTCCCCCCGCCTCGCAACCGAGCGAATGAGGATTTTCAGAAAGGCGAAGCCCGGGGAAGTCATCTTCGACATGTTCGCCGGTGTCGGGCCGTACTCAATACTCCTCGCGAGGAAGGCGAAACTTGTCTTCGCCTGCGACCTAAATCCTTGGGCAATCCGCTACCTTGAGGAGAACATCAGGCTGAACAAAGCTCACAACGTCGTCCCAATCCTCGGAGACGTCAGGAAAGTTGCAGGAAAACTCAAGGCTGACCGCGTCATAATGAACCTCCCCAAGTTCGCAGATAGGTTTTTGAGAGAGGCCATGCTTAGCGTCAGGTCCGGCGGGATAATCCACTACTATGGCTTTTCCCCGGAGGAAGACCTCTACTCGGAGCACGAGGCGAGGATTAAGGCCGTCGCTCGGGAGCTGGGCTTTTCGGTTGAGTTCCTTGAGAGGAGAAAGGTCCGCCCCTACGCGCCGAGGCAGTTCAACATCGCGATTGACTTCAGGGTTCTAAAGTGATGTTTCGTGTGGAAAACGGGACTTTAAAAGCAGTTGTTTTCCCGATAAAACACCCTTAAGGTTAGAAAAACGGAAAGATTGAAGATGACAGAAGGGTCGGTTCACTTCCCCGCTATCTTCACGTTCTCGAACCTTATGAAGGGCGTCGTTATGGTGTTCATGAAGGGCATTACCGTCTGCTCCCTGCTTACCTCACTCGCCTGCCTGAGGAGCTCGTAGACGTTTCCCGCTATGAGGAAGACGCTCGAGCCGACGACTTCCCCGTCCTCGATGAGGAAGGCAGGGTTGGCAGTTACGGCAAAGTTTCCGTTGTCCGGGTTGCTGGAGTGCGCGCCCTGGAAGCCGTCCACGAAGTAACCCCTGTCGATTTCGGCTATCATGTCCTCAAGGGAGCGCTTGCCCCTCTCAATAACCACGTTGTGGAAGCCGATGTTTATTCCGCCACTTCTCAGGTCGCGCTTCCCGTTTCCGGTGCTCTCGGTTCCGTAAACCTTCGCCCAGTAGTTGTCCCAGACGAATCCCCTGAATGTTCCGTTTTCAATGAGGACGTTCTTCCTCGTCGGAACGCCCTCGCCGTCCGCTATGACGGGCTCAAGCGACAGCTCGTGGAACGGGTCGTCGTACATCGTGAGAACGTCGCTCGCAATCTTCTCGCCCACTTTTCCAGCTAAGGGCGTGGTTTCCTTGACGAGGCGCTCACCGCTGAAAGCAGGGAGGAGCGCGTAGCTGAAGAGGCCTGCAATCGCCCAGGGGCCGAGGATTATCAGAACCTCCTCGTTCCTGCTCGGCTTGACGCTGTAGGCCCACTTGACCTTCTGGACGGCCCTCTCGACAACCCCTTCAACGTCGAGGTTTAGGTCACGCTTCGCGTCGAAGTCGAAAATTCCAGGCGTCACAACGCCTTCCTTCCTGCCTACGAGCTCAACGAAGAAGAACGCCGCGCCTCCCTCCTGGAAGACGTCCACTCCGTGGGAGTTGACGACGTGCCTCTCTTCCCAGCTGACGCCGCCTTCTCCGCCGGCTACGACGGCGTTTGGCTCTTTCTCGCGGGCGAGCTTTATGGCCCTGACGAGCATCTCGACGAGAACGTCCGGCGAGGCCTCCTTCAGCTCGTAGTTGGGCTTGGGCTTTTCGCGGTACTTTCCGGGCTCCGGCAGTGAGACCCACTTCTCGTCCCTGCTGTTGAGCCTCGCCATCTTCGCGGCCTGCTCTATCGCTTCCTTAACGCGCTTCTCCTCGTCGCTGTCCACTATAGCTAAACCGAGGCGCTTGTCCTTTATACCGCGGATTATCGTTACGGCACCGCTCCTCGTCGAGGCCATCGAAATCTCGTTAAGCTCGACGCTCGCGCTGACCTCCCTCGAGCGGTAAACTGCAATCTCAACCTCATCGAAGAGCTTCTCAGCGTAGCGTATGAGGTTCTCCATCTTTAACCCTCCGCTTCAATTTTGCTAGATTCAACTCCCAATTCCTTCAAACGCCTCATAATTTCTCCGAGGAGAACTTCACGGGCACGCCATATCTCGATTCCCACGATGTTACCGCTTTCATCGTAATCCACGAGGATATCTTCGTCAATTTCAACGGTCTCGGCTACCTTCGAGGGAGATACTTCTATGTAAAGGATGTCCCCCTGCGGGTCGTAGCGAACCTTCATACTCTCACCCACCTGCCCTTTCTTAGGCGGTTTTCTATTTGAGCCTTTCTCGATGCCTTGTAAACGGTCACCACTTCTATGCCTCCAAGCCGGGCGTCATAAACCACTACCAGGGCTTTACCGTTGCCTTTCACCACAACGAAGTGTCCCGTGAGCGTGTCTATTGCCTTGATGTCCGGGTCTTCAAGTGCTTCAACGACTTCCTCTGGCTTGATGTTCCTCTTTTTCATTGACTCAACGGCGTGCCCGGTGAAGTGAATCTCAGCCAATCAGTATTCCCCCGTCAAACCTCATGTGCGGGCCGCCTGAGCTGACGAAGGCAGTCTGTCCCTTGCCACAGAAGCCGACCTCGAGGCCGAAGTCCTTGCCAACGGCGCTTATCTTCTTGAGGGCCTCTATGGCAACGCCGGTAATCGAGGTGTCCCTTATCGGCTCCGCTATCTCGCCGTTCCTGATGACGTAACCCTCCTGGATTCCGACCTGGAAGGCGCTGTTGAGCTGGGCCTGACCGCCGCGGAAGTCAACGACGTAGTAGCCGAACTTGATGTCCTCGATGAGCTCTTCGAAGGAGTGGTCGCCTGGCTCGAAGACCGTGTTGCGCATCCTGATTATCGGCGGGTAGCGGTAGCTTTCAGCTCTCGCGTGCCCGTTCGGCTCCATGCCCCACTTGTGGGCGTACTCGCGGTTGAGCATTATCTCCTTCAGGATTCCGTTCTCGATGATGTGGATATCCTTAACCGGGACGCCCTCGTCGTCGTACTTGTCGTTTCCGAAGCCGCCTTCAACGATGCGCTCGCTCATCGTGACGTACTCCGGGGCGATCTGCTTGCCGATGAGGTCTTTGAAGGGCGAGTTTATCGTGAGGTCTGCCTCGGCGAGGTGGCCTAAAGCCTCGTGGGCGATGATTCCGACGACTATCGGGCCGGCCACAATCGGCCACTCACCGCGCTTCGGAGCCACTCCTTTCAGCTGGCTGTGCATCTTCCTGAGAAGCCTCTCCTTCACCTTCTCATTCGGCTCTATCTCGGTCATGAGCTCCCAGCCGTAGTCAACGGCTCCAATGCTGTCCCTCGCCATCGCGAGCTTTCCGTCGGCCTTACCTGTGACGTAGGTTCCCTGGTAGAGGTAGTTGTAGTCCCACTCTATCCTCGTTCCCTCGTTGGTGAGGAGTATCTTCTTCCCTCCGCCGTCCTCGTAGCGAATCTGGACGCTCTTAACGGCCTCGTCCTCCTTTAGGAGCTTCTCAAGCTCCCTCAGGTGAGCGACCTTCTCCTCAATGTCCACTTCCCTCGGCTTAACGCGCATCTTGCTTTTCACGAAGTCCTCGACGGGCTTTATCTCGGCCAGCTGGATTTTCTCCTTCTTCGTCTGCGCGGCCGCCCTGGCGAGCTTGTAGGCCTCTTCAATCTTCTTCTCAAGGTTCTCAAGCTCGCTCGTCGAGGCAAAGCCCCAGGCACCGTCCGCCAGAACCCTTATGGCAACGCCCCTGTGGAGCTTCCCCGTGAAGCTCGTAAAGACGCCGTCCTTGAGGCCGAGCGTGGTCTTTCTCAAATCCTCGTAGCGTAGCTCGATGTACTCGGCCTTCAGGTTTTCTTCAGCCCACTTAAGGGCCCTTTCAAGTGCCTCCATGTCCACCACCGTTGACGTTTGTCCAATCCATTGTGGGATGGACAACTATAAAAGTCTTTTGAGCATTTCGATGAAGGTCGAAAGGAAAACCTTTTTCAGACCCCCGAGCGAATTTTAGCGGGGTGAGAGCATGAAGGCCGAAATCAAGAACCTCATAGACCGAGGCACATACAGAAAGCTCCCGCTCTTTGAAGGCGAACTGCCGGAGGGTAGCTACGCCCAGATAGTCGAGGTGAAGCCGGGGCAGACGGTTAAGAAGCACTACCACCTCCACCAGTATGAGCTGTTTTACATAATGAGCGGTGAAGCTCGGCTGGGCATCGGCGAGACCGAGTACCTCGCGAGGCCGGGTGATATCTTTCTTGTCAAGCCGAAGACCGTTCACTGGGTAATCAACGAGAAGGACGAGCCCTTCAGGCTCTTCGTCGTCAAGCTGAACTATCATGGAGACGATTCAGTCTGGCTGGAGGAGTGAAGATGACCGAGAGGGTCATTGGAATTCTCGGCGGAATGGGCCCGCTCGCGACCGCCGACCTCTTCAGAAGGATAGTTGAGAAAACCCCGGCTAAAAAGGACCAGGAGCATCCGCGAATCATAATCTACAACAACCCGAAAATCCCCGACAGAACAGCCTACATCCTCGGCAGGGGCAAGGACCCGAGGCCCGAGCTGATAGAGAGCGCCAAAAAGCTCGAAAGCTGGGGCGCAGACTTCATCATAATGCCCTGCAACACGGCCCACTTTTTCGCCGAGGACATCCAGAAGGCCATACGGATTCCGCTTGTCAACATGGTCGAGGAGACCGCGGAACGCGTGAAGGAGATGGGCCTCAGGAAGGTGGGCCTCTTGGCCACCGACGGAACGATAAAGGGCCTCGTCTACCACCGCGCGCTCCTGAGGAGAGGTGTAGGTATAGTCGTTCCCAACAAGGAAGACCAGAGAAAGGTAATGCGGGGGATTTACGATGGAGTCAAAGGCGGAAACCTTGAACTCGGGCGAAAGTTGCTTCTCGATGTTGCAAAAAAACTCGAAAAGAGAGCCGAAGGGATAATCGCAGGCTGTACCGAGGTCAGCGTTGCGCTCAAGCCTGACGACTTAAGCGTTCCATTGATTGACCCTATGGATGTTATAGCCGAGAAGTCCGTAAGGCTTGCCCTCGGACTTGAGGAGCTCAGAGCTCGATGACCATTCCCGAGTGGAGCTTGTGGAAGCGCTCGCCGTAGGCCTTCAGGAACTCTGCCTCCGCCCTCAGACCGGTGCAGTGCCCCGTGTAGACCTCCTCAACGCCGAGCCTCTGAAACTCTTCGACGGTCTTCCTTATCCTCTCCTCGCCCGCTTCAATCAGGTGAAAGCCCCCGATGACGGCCCTGACGCACTCCTCCCCCGTCAACCGTATCGCGTGCTTCACTATGCTCACTATTCCCGCGTGACTGCAACCGCTTATAACAACGAGCCCCTCTGGAGTCTTAGCGACGAGGCTCATGTCGTCCCTCAGTTCGTCCCTCACGACCTTTCCGTTCTCGATGGTGTAAACCTCGAGCTCGGCCCTCTCAAAGCCCTCCCTCTCGGTTATCTCGCCCGTTGAGAGGACGTTCTCCGTTATCAGAAGCGGGTCGGCGGTGAGGTAGAGGTCAGCGAGCTCTTCAATCTCCTCCCGTCTGAAGGGAACGCCGACCTCGCGGAGGTATGGCCTGGTGATGAAGTGTCTTCTGAAAATCGAGGGGTGCGCTATAACAGGAACGCGCCTTCCGATGGCCTTTAGAATCCCCAAAAGCCCGCCGGTGTGGTCGTAGTGGCAGTGACTCAGGAAGAGGTAGTCTATAGAGGCCGGCTCGATTCCGAGGAGCTTCATGTTGTGGAGCACTGGTTCGGCGCTCTGGCCGGTATCAAAGAGAATTCTCCTTCCATCGGCCTCGATGAGGAAGCTGACGCCGTGCTGGGCAAGGAACGGGCTCTCATAGCCCGAGTAGTCCTCGACGAGAACAACCACGCGCATTGTTTCCACCGGAGGGATTAGGAAAAAGAAAAGTTATAGTTTTCGGGTGAAATCTGCTTGGGAAACTGAAAGTCATGGGGCCCTTCTCCTCCAGAGAACTATCAGACCAGCGGCAAGCATTGTCAGCGTAACGCCGAGAACAGCTCCCATAGGAGGGCTTTCCCGAGGAGCTGTCTCCGGCGAAGTCGTTCTGAGTGGCTTCAGTCTCAGCGGCAGGAGTTTCATCTCTTCCGCGGTTATGGTGATGTTGGCAGAATAAGGTTCATAGCCCTCTTTCAGAATCCTCACTTCGTGTCTTCCCTGGAGCAGGCTTATAACGAGGGGAGTCGTTCCTATATCCCGCCCATCCACAATAACCCTCGCACCCGATGGTTCCGTCGTAACGTTAAGAAAACCATAGGCCGATTTGAACCGAACCTCCAGGAGGACCACCAATGGAGCCGTGAGGGCGAGCTCCTCCGTGTAATTCAAGTAACCCTCGCGCGTGGCTGTGAGGATGTATTTCCCCGGCGGAAGCTCAATCCTGAGTTCATCGTTCGGGTATTTTATCTCACCGTAGAAAGTTCCGTTGATGTAAACCTTCGTATTCGACACTCGCGACGTTATGTATAGGACGGCGACTGGGTCAAGGGTCACGTTGAGATAAATCGTCTTAAAGGCGGGAACTGTTACGTTCGTGCTGAGAGTTCTGTATCCGTCAGATTTTATGGTGATTGTATGGTTGCCCGCATCGACGGTTATGTTGTCTCCTATTCTGCCCTCGTATTCACCGTCCACGTACACTTCAGCGTCTCGGGGTGTGCCGTTGACGATTATCCACCCACGGTACCACGTGAGGGGAAGATTAAGAACTCTCTTCTTTCCAGGAATCACGGTGAGGTTACCCTCGTATTTGTAAGCCGTCCAGTTGTGGGCGTAGATTGCAAGATAGTATCTGCCACCTAGTAGTGTGAGTTTCGTGGGACCGTCCCCGACGAGATTCCCATTAATGTACACATCCGCATTCATTGGATTGGGCCATATCTCCACGTATCCCAGAGGATTCAAAAGTTTGATATCCATTATCAGGCCCATGTATCCAACCCCGCCCTTCACAGGTTTGAAGGGCTCTATATCTGGGTCTACCCACTTGGGGATGACGTGGAAGGTCGTCCCTTCCCTTAGAAAGTCCTCCAGCGTGGCCACGTAAAAGCTCCCGTTTCCACCGCCCCCAACGAATTCACCGGAGATGACTGTAAGGGAATAGGCAGGGTTTAATGTCAGCGTGAAAACGTCGTCGTGGATTTTCAAAACGGCGCCTTCTTCATCGTACACTCCCACAATAAAGGTCGTTCCATTAATGTACTCGGCATCGAAGGGACAGAAACCCCTAACGGAAAAGGCTTTGCCCCTTTCGGGGTAGATAACGCTGCCTGTTCCAGAACGGCACATGAGGAGCACCGGTTCACCTTCCAATAACTTCACCCTTACTGGAGTGTCTCCGGTGGGCCTGAAGTGGAACTTGAGGGACTTCACAACCTTCCCGGAAGGTGAAAGTTGGAGGAACACTGGAAGACCGTCATCGGCGAGGCCCGCGGTGTATATGAACCGCCCATCTGTGGTTATATCCGTGAGGGTTAAGTTAAGAAAGGCCGCCAAATCCCTTCCAAAGGTGGTGAAAATAGAGATATGGGAAGCGCGGCCAGGGTATGTTATCAGAACGTAGGGGGTTCCGTTCAACACTGTGAGCCCCGAGGCGATACCGGAGAAGGATACCTCTTTGTAATCGCCGTGCTCGTTCCACTGAAAATACCACGACTGTAGGTCATATTTGTTTTCCCATGGATTCTCGACGCACTCAACGCCACTCACCATCAGCCATCCTTTGTCCGAGACCATCTCAAAGTAAGGCCAGAACTCTACATCAGTGTCAATTCCCTCAAACCTTTCTCTAGCTAAGACCTTCCACCACTCAAGGGTGCCGTTGGGAGAGATTGCCAGCAGTACCGCGTACCCATCGCAGGAGCCCCCACCACTCGACGCAATGCCGAGAGCATAGACTGTGCCATCCACCTCTTCCACTCCCACTACGACAGCCTCCTTCATCAGGCCGTCCATATTGAACTCAAAGGGCATCACCCGGGCCGGGACAAGGGATAGCAGCAATATAAGGACGATGACAAGTAAAAGGGGCCTTTTCATCTCACTCCACCTCTTTGAATACCCCGGGCCAAATTAAATAAATTTTTGTAGCTCGATACTTCCCTCACCGCAACCTCTTAAAACCCTCCCCCCAATTTAGGCCGGTGGGAGGAATGGAGATAGGCGTCGTTGGAAAGCCAAACGTCGGAAAGTCAACGTTCTTTTCAGCGGCTACCCTCGTTGACGTTGATATAGCAAACTATCCATTCACAACCATTGATGCCAACGTCGGCGTGAGCTATGCCATAGCGGAGCACCCCTGCAGAGAGCTCGGCTGTGAGCCGAACCCCCAGAACTACGAGTACCGCGAGGGGAAGGCCCTGATTCCGATAAAGATGATTGACGTTGCCGGTCTCGTTCCTGGAGCTCACGAGGGGCGCGGTCTGGGCAACAAGTTCCTCGACGACCTGAGGATGGCGTCCGCATTAATCCACGTCATAGATGCCACCGGAAAGACCGACGCCGAGGGACAGCCCACGGACTACCACGACCCAGTCGAGGACATAGAATTTTTAGAGAGGGAGATAGACTACTGGATTTATGGGATACTTAAGAAGGGCTGGGAGAAGTTCGCGAAGAGGATTAAACTCCAGCACATGAAATTAGAACAGGCCATCGCCGACCACCTCTCCGGAATCGGAGTAACCGAGGAGGACGTCTGGGAAGCTATCCACAGGGTGGGCCTTCCGGGCGACCCCACCAAGTGGAGCGACGAGGATTTGCTCTCCTTCGTCCGCGAGCTGAGAAAAATAAACAAGCCGATAATAATAGCCGCGAACAAAGCTGACGCGGCAAGCGACGAGCAAATCAAGAGGCTCATCGAGGAGGGAAAGAAAAGGGGCTACATCGTCGTTCCTACATCAGCGGCAGCAGAGCTGACCCTCAGGAAGGCGGCAAAGGCGGGCTTCATTGAATACATTCCGGGCTCGGGCGACTTCAAAATCGTCAAGAAGATGAACCCCAAGCAGGAGAAGGCCCTTCAGCTGATTAAGGAGAAAGTCCTCGACCGCTTCGGCTCGACCGGCGTTCAGGAGGTCATAAACAGGGCGGTCTTCGAGCTCCTTAACCTCATTCCGGTCTACCCAGTTCAGGACGAGAACAAGCTCACTGACCAGTTCGGCAACGTCCTACCTCACGTCTACCTTCTCCCGAAGGGCTCGACGCCGAGGGATTTGGCCTACAAGGTCCACACCGACCTCGGAAGGACTTTCCTCTACGCGGTGAATGCCAGAACGAAGAGGCGCGTCGGGGAGGACTACGAGCTTCAGTTCAACGACATCATAAAAATCGTCGCAACGGCAAAATGAGCACCGGCAGGAGCATAAATGCAGGCCCGCAGATCTTTCTCTTGCCTTTCTCATTGAAGGTTTTAAAACGTACAGTAGAGCTCTCACCTTTCTCCGTTTGTCCCTCTGTTTCGACACATGGGTTTATGCCGATTTTCTGGAGGCTCACATCGGCCAGATAAACCCCGGATACGTTGTATTTTTCAGCATAGGAGCATATTACCTCGCTGAACTCCCTGACCTGGGTCTCGTTGTTGAGGTCAGCGTAGCTCAGGGCCAGCACGGGAACGTGGAGGGCCTGGAGTTCCTTCACCTGTTCGAACTCCCATTCGAGGTCGCTTTCGCTGAAAATTTTGTATTTCCCTGTGGAGAAGTCGTAGTACGTCACAAAGTCCTCGAAGAGAACGTAGTCAACGTACAGGGCGACCTCGTCTTTTATCGAGAACCCTCTGTTCACGATAATAACCATTCTCGGGTAGCGTTCCCTTATTGTCCTTATAAGGTTCACCATGGCTCGCTTTTTCTCTGGGTACAAGTCAACATAATCGACGTTGTCAAGGAAAACACCGTCGAAACCCCTCGAAAGGATGTATGGGATTGCTTCGTCGAGAACAATACTCCTCCACTTTGGTGATGAGAAGTCTACAACCTTTTCACCCCACTCCTTGTTTTCCCCTATCACGATGTCTCTGGAAACGTCCTTCGCCCAGGGCTCCCAGCCCCCGATGGTTGCCAGACTCAGGTAGCCGACGACGACGTGATGCCTGGCAAGGCGTGAAACGTAGGTGGCGTTCACGGTGGGCGCAAGCACGATGATATCAAATCCGCTCAGCTCTTGAAACTCAGAGGGCCCAATATTTCCATAGTAGACGGCAAAAGAAGTCGCGAAAGCGCTTGGGGTGAGTAGCAGGAGTACAAACACCGCAACCCTAAGAGCCCACCCAGACATTGAACGTCACCTGGCACGGGAACTCATCTTCCTTTATGGGAGTCCAGTAGTTGGAGACGTACCATCCCCTCGGTACTTCCTGATATGTCTGGACGATGTAGAGATACTCGGGTTCGATGTACTCTGGCTGTTTTTCGCATTTCAAAATTGCCTGCACCTTAACGTTGTGGAGGTCTTTCTTGGCGGTTAGTATGTATGTCAGATTGTAAAGGTTACTGCCCACAGGCTGTACATAAACGTAATAGGTAAAATACTCATCGCTCACGTTGTATTGGGGTATGTCAACAGGGTCTACCCATGGGATTATAACCTGGTTGTCGGGAACGTTTCTGGCTGACCTGCTCATTGTTGATACAACGATGAACACGATTACAAGGGCAACAGCTATCATGAACAGGTATTCAAGGGACGCTTGCCCCCTTCTCATGTGGTCACCCAAGTGTATTTTGAGGAAACTTGCTATAAAAGTTACCTTCCCGATTTAACAAGCTCTTGGTAAAGCCTCGGCTCCACGTCGTCTTTGTTCAGGCCAAGGAGCCCTGCAACTTTCCAGATTTTCTTCTTAGCTTCCTCAACGTCATCGGAAATGACCTCTATGTCGAGGAAACCGCCAAGGCCTTCAACGTCGTTGAGCTCGAAGGTGACATCGCCCAGGCGGTAGACGAGTCTCCTCTTCCTCACGACGATGTCTTCCCCGAAGCCGAGGCGCTTGAGAATCTCGACGGTTGTGTCGAAGTCCGAAACCTCAACTTCAAACTCGTCGAACTCCTCGTTCCTGCCCGGGTCCTTGATTTCCTTGTAGGTCAGAAAAGCCTTCCCGAGGTTGTCGAGCTTCCTCACGCGGAGAAGCTTTGGGCGGGGTAGGGAGAAATAAACGTCCTCCTGGAGCTCCTCCCTGACGAAGAGGGCTCCAAGGGACTCGATTTTTCGCCTCGTTTCTTCAAAATCGACCCTGAACTTCACTTCAACCTCCATGTCAGACCCTCACGAGGAAGCCCACGAGGTCCTCGCCCTTGACGAAGTCCTGGAGGGGAATCACTTCCACGCGCTTCAGCGTTGGTAAGACCTTTATAGTCTCGTCAATGAACTTGTTGAGCTTGTCCTCGCTCTCCTCCCCGACGAGGGCAACAACACTGTCCTTCCCGCTCCTCGCAACTGCGAGAACGTTTGGGAGAATCGAGAGGGTCTTCATGATGTAGTTGATGTACTTCTCAAGGAAATCCTCGATGATTGGTGTTTCGGCCTGAATGTAAATCAGCGCAACCGCCTTGGGACGAAGTGAATCACCCAGAATAATCGTGTACCGCTCGATTACACCCCGTTCCAGGAGCTTTTTGATTCTAAAGTGTATCGTTGACTCGGGTCGATTTAACCTCTCCGCTATCTCGGAGATGGTCAGGCGAGCGTCCTCCTTGAGGAGTCTGAGTATAGCCCTATCAAGGTCATCCAACTGTACCATGGGGAATCCCCCAGCGCTGGTAAATATCGTTGTTAATTTCCAGAATATCTAAGATTTTGCCGATTATAAAGTTTATTATATCATCCACAGTTTTCGGCTTTGTGTAAAATCCAGGCGAGGCGGGCATTACAATCGCTCCCGCGCGAGTCACGCGAAGCATGTTTTCGATATGGATTGCGTTGAGGGGAGTTTCCCTTATAAGGAGCACGAGTTTTCGTCTTTCCTTCAGAGCGACGTCCGCAGTTCTGGTTATCAGGTTGTCGGCGTAACCACTGGCTATCGCCGAGAGGGTCTTCATCGAGCAGGGGGCAATCACCATCGCGTCAAACGGGTAAGAACCCGAGGCTGTTGGCGCGAAGAGGTTGTCCTCAGGATAATCCGGTTTGAGCTCAACGCCGAGCTCGTGGCGGGCAACCTTTATCCCGGTCTCCGTCGCAAGAAGAATGACTTCATGGCCGAGTTCGCGAAGAACCTCAACGAGCCTTATTCCGTACACGGCCCCACTCGCACCGGTTATTGCAACCACTACCCTCATGACATCACCACTATCGCTTCCCCGCTATCTTTTTATACCTTTTTGACCGAAAAACATCGAAGTGCCATGAAGATACATCCCGTTCTCATTGAGAGCGCCCTCGAGATAGCCAAGAGACTCGGTGCCAAAGCCCTCGTGATAATGGAGGAAGTAGAGGAAAAGAAAATACCCGACACCGACCTGCCCGTTGTCCTCGTCGGTTCGTCTTTTGACGTTGAGGATGAAAAGGTCAAGAAGGTGTCCATTCCCCAGAACCTCGACCTCAACAACGTGCTCAACCTGCTTTCCGCGTTTCTCCTGGAGCACAACATCGTCAGTGAGGGTGATTCCTTTGTCTACGTTACCGAGGACTCGATAGGCATCAAGACCGTCAAGAAGGGAATCTCCGCGATGAAGAGCTTTTTCGCCCAGAACCAGAGCGTCCTTCAAAGAATGCTGGAGATTGCCATAGAGCTCAGCATAGAGGGTAGAGAAGGAACGCCTGTCGGAACGATATTCGTCATCGGCGACACGAGGAGGGTCCTAAAGCACTCGCACCAGCTGATTCCAAACCCCTTCAAGGGACACAGGATAAACGTCCTCGATAGGGACAGCAAGGAGATAATAAAGGAGTTCGCCCAGCTCGACGGGGCGTTCGTCATAAGGGAGGACGGGCGGATAGTATCAGCGGGTAGGTACCTCGAAGTCGAGCCAAAGGTCATAGACCTCATGCTACCGCCGGGCCTGGGGAGCAGGCACATCGCGGCCGCCGGAATAACAAAGTTGACGAAGGCGATGGCCATTAGCCTCTCGGAGAGTGGGACGATAAGGATTTTCAAGAACGGCCTTATGCTCCTCGAGTACAACCCGAGGCTGAGATACTAAAGGCAGAAAAGAAAGGGTCAGACGTTGAAAATCCTTATGGTGTTCGTTCCTGCAGTCCTTCCTATCGGCGTTCCCTTGGTCAGCAGAACGGTGTCTCCCTCACTCACGAGCCCGAGGCCCGTTATGAGGCGGATTATCTCCCTTTCGCTCGTTTCTTCCACCTTGAACGGGTAGACTCCGTATGAGAACATCAGTGTGTTGGCGACCCACTCGTTGGTGACGAAGGCTAGAACCCACTGCTTCGGCTTGAACCTTGCTATGAGCCTCGCGGTCTGTCCCGTTCTGGTGGGCGTTAGTATGTACTTGATGTCAATCGAGTTAAGGGCCTCTATGATGCTCCTCGCTATAGCGTCCTTTATCGTTCCCTTCGTCGGCCCGCGCCCCTTCCACTCGTTCATCTTCCACTCGACCGTTCTGCTCGTCCAGAGGCTGTCGCGGTAGGCCTCGGTGGTTTTGGCAATCCTCGCCATCATCTTGACGGCTTCAACCGGATACTTACCAACTGCAGTTTCCTCGGAGAGCATGACGGCGTCGGTTCCGTCGAGGATGGCGTTGGCGACGTCGGTGACCTCTGCCCTGGTGGGAAGCTTCTCGTGCGTCATACTTTCGAGCATCTGAGTAGCAGTTATGACGGGCTTTCCAGCACAGTTGGCCTTCCTGATGAGCTTCTTCTGGAGTATCGGGAGCTTCTCAATGGGCATCTCGACTCCAAGGTCACCTCTCGCTATCATCACACCGTCGGAGGCGTTGAGAATCTCCTCGAAGTTCCTGACCGCGTCGGGGCGTTCTATCTTTGCTATGAGGAATAGCTCCCCGTTGTGGGAGTCAACGAAGCGCCTGACCTTGAGGACGTCATAGGCGGACCCGACAAAGCTTATGCCCACGGCATCAATACCGACCTCAAGGGCAAACTCCACGAACTCCAAATCCTTCTCGGTCACCGCATCTATTGCCAGCCTTGCCTTCGGAATGTTTATGCCCTTGTGGGAGAACAGCGTACCTCCAACGAGAACCTTACAGATAACGTCCTGACCGCGGACTTCCTCAACGCGGAGCGCTATGAATCCGTCGCTGAGGTAAATCACGTCGCCCTTGGAGACCATCCTCGGGAAGTCCTTGAACTCGACGGGGATTACCGCTTCGTTCCCAACGACGTCCCTCGTGGTCAGCGTTATCGTCTGCCAGCGCCTCAGGTTGACGGAACCACCCTCTATCTCCCCAACGCGAATCTTGACGCCGGGCAGGTCGCCGAGTATCGCTACAGGCCTGTCGAGCTTCTCTGAAACCTTCCTGACGAGCTTTACAGCCTTCTCGTGCTGTTTGAGGTCACCGTGGGCGAAGTTGAGCCTCGCGACGCTCATGCCAGCGCGAACCATCGCAGAAACCGTTTTCTCCTTGAGTGAAGCCGGACCGAGGGTCGCTATAATCTTCGTCTTCTGCCCCGGAAGTCTCATGCTACCACCTAAGAAGGGACTACGCGCTCCCGCTAAAAAACGTTTCCCGCGGAAGGTTTATTAATTAGGGCACCCTAAAAGCTCCGGTGGTTTCATGGGGTTCCTTGAGGTTGAGGTTTACGACGAAGATGAGCAAAAGGTCAGGCTCGGGGACCTCGTAAAGGGCAGGTGGACGGTTCTCTACGTCTACCCCAAGGACAACACGCCGGGCTGTACTACTGAGGCGAAGGAGTTCACGGAGTTGCTTCCCGAATTCGAGAAGCTCGGCTTCCAGGTAATCGGAGTCTCGAAGGATTCTGTTGAGAGCCACAGGCGCTTCAAGGAGAAGCACGGGCTAAAGGTGAAACTCCTGAGCGACCCCAAGGTTCGGCTCATCAAGGCCCTCGGCGCGTGGGGAAAGAAGAAGCGCTACGGAAAGGAGTACGAGGGCGTCATAAGGAGCACGTTCATCATAAACCCCGAGGGCGAAATCGTGTGGGAGAAGCGCAACGTCCGAGCAAAGGGACACGCCGAAAGGGTTCTCAAGGCTGCTAGGGAACTCAAAGGGTGAAGCTACCCAAGCTCTCGTTCAGTTTTTCCATGCAGGAATCACAGAAGACCGCCGGTCGGGAGTCCCACTCCTCCATCGTTGCCGGAGGATTCATAACGCAGGGGTTGGAGCAGTGTTCAAGGCCGAAGGCGTGGCCGACCTCGTGAAGGATGCCCTTGAGGAGGCGCCCCTTGAAGGTCTCGAGCTCGCGCGAGAGAATTCTCCTGGCGAGGCGCTTAACTTCCTCCTCCACGTGGGGGTTCTCAAGGGTTCTGAGGGTCATCCGCAGAACGTCCGACTCAAAGGGCCTCATGGATAACACCATTATTCTCCTTCCGAGTCTTTCTGCCTGGAACCCCAAGAAGCTCTCGTAGAAGTCGAAGTAGCGGTTCCTCGACGCGAGCGGAAAGCTTATCAGGCCGAGGATTTTGTTCATGGCGATTTCATCATCCTTCTCAAGTTCAACCTTGAGGCGGTAGTCGAGGAAGTCAACGAGAACTTCGAGCGGGTAAAGCCTCACCGTGCCCTCCGGGGTTTTGACGTTTATCAGGTAGCCCGGCTCGAGGGTCAGGCTGTCGAGATAGACGAACCTCACCCGCAGGCCCCAGTCCGCGAAGAGCCTGTTGGCCTCGTCAACGACCTCGAACATCGCGTCCTTCAGGGTGTTTTCAAGGAAGTTGGTGACGTAGGTGAAGCCTATGAACTCCATATTCTACCCTCGCTCAGACTTAGGTTTGGCTGGCTTTATAAGCGTTCTTTAGAGCGTTGAACCATGATGCTTTTAAGGCACCACCCCAAGTGAATACGGGCGATGGCGTCCGCCCGGGCTTCGAGCCCGAACCGCCCGAAGGGGCTGATGACGCCTGTTCTCCCGGAGGTGAGAGAATGGGCTCGAAGCTTTACGAAATCGGACGTTATGTTGACGTTGATGCCGTCCTACGATACGTCAAGGATAGAAGACACGAGGATGGCGGTTACTGTTTCGTTAGCGTTCTCGATGACACGAACGTGAACGATACATACTACGCGATTAAAATCTACGACCTCCTCGGCATCGAGTTCCCGGAGCCAGAGAAAACCATAGAGTTCCTGGGCAACGCCATCCAGCCCCAGACTGCAGTTGTGGCAATAGCGATGGCGCTCGAAGGCCTCGCCCTGCTCGGGGCCAAGAACGTCGCGAGGGAGAAGAGCGACATCGTTTTCACCAAGTACAACCCCGCAGAAGGCAGGTTCGCCGTCGGCCTCGGCGGGAGCGAGGAGTTCGGGGCGGCAACACCGCTCGAAGCAACATACTGGGTCACCAAGGCCTTCAATACGATAGGGCTCAGGTTCAACCCCGACGAGAGGGAGGCCATAAGGTCCTTCGTCATGAAGTTCCGCAACGAAAACGGCTACGGCGTCAAGCAACCGACCACGACCATGACCTACCAGGCGCTCTTCACACTCCACACCCTCGGCTACATGCCACCGAAGAGTCCCCACTTCAGAAACTGCGAGCTCTGCCCCATGGGGGGCTTCACCGAGGTTCCCTACAGCCTTCCGCCATACCTTGAGCCGACGTTCTATGCAACGAGAGGCCTTGAGCTTCAGAACGAGACCCCCACCTGTCAGATGGGGCACGTCTGGTTCATCCGCGGGCTCCAGAACCCCAACGGTGGCTTCAGGAGGAGCCTTGAGCTGGGCATTTCAAACTTCCAGAACACCTACCGCGCGTTGGCGGTCGTTGACTCGATGATGCGGTACCTTTAGGGAAGTTCGAGGGGGAGGGAGCATCCATTGAGGCCGTGGAATTCCTTGCCGGTAGGGAAGTCAGCCCAGAACGTGGGCGGAAGGAAAGGAGGGAGAAACATTGGCCGTTGGGGGTTGGGGGTGGATACACTACTACATCTCCGTATGGCTTCGGAAATAAGGACAGCCCTGGACGAAAACCAAAAGATTTTAAAGGTTCCTAATTGCCTGGGGATGAACGTTTTTCTCGCTGAAGAAGACATTTAACAGGCAAAGGGCAGGGGTGATGGAATGAACGCGAGATTGATGGGGCTGATAGCAC